>CAZXHR010000012.1:0-39957 GCA_964640465.1 uncultured Opitutaceae bacterium | reverse complement strand
TGGCTGCCCGACTAGGGATCGAACCTAGACAAACAGATTCAGAATCTGTTGTGCTACCATTACACCATCGGGCAATGCTCGTCGAAACGAGGTGGCCGACGGTAGGGGGCGACCTTCGGGGCACAAGCGGATTTTTTTCGAAATCTCGCTGGAAGGAAAACGAAGGGCTCGTCGCCCGGTTTTCCTGGAGCCAGCAGTCGGATTCGAACCGACGACCTACGGTTTACAAAACCGTTGCACTACCACTGTGCTATGCTGGCGACTCTCAGGAAACGGAGCCGGCTCGGACTGTACTCGCACCGACGGGCTTGGCTAAAGCGAAGAAGCGCGCGATGCACAAGAAAAAGCTGGGAGCCGGTACGTGCTCGCGTCTGGCTCATGGTGTCGTGCACGGTCGCACGGCGGACCTCCATGAAGAGGATTCAGCCGGAGCGCGGCCTGCGTGGAGCCGGTGGCATCTGTTCTGCTGATTCCGGCGGCGGATGACTACCTGCGATGCCTGTTCGGAAAACCGCGGAGGGGGCGATCATGCCCTCATGGCAGGCTCTGCCGGCGGGTGCAGGGTGCTCCAGGAGTTCCACCTGTTGCACGATGTCTCGGCCACGTTGGCGCAGGGACTCGATTTGCGCGATGCGGTGCAGCCGTTGTTCCGGAAACTGGCGGCGACGACCGCGTTGAGGCGCGGTCTGCTGACGATCGTCAACCGCGAGAGCGGCGAGCTGATGGTCGAGGAGATGCAGGATCGCCCCCATGCCGACCACAACGACAAGTCGATGCGGGAGAAGCTGGGCGAGGGCTATCTCGGGCGCGTTGCCACGATCGGTGAGGCCATCGTATTGAGGAATCTCGCCGAGGTCTCCAGCGACGAGCTGAGCGCACTGGAGAAACGGTTGTACGCGGACGCGTGTGCGCAGGGCGAGAGCCTGATCGCGGTGCCGATCCGGCACGGTAGCGAAGTGCTGGGAACCCTCTCGTTCGCCAGGGCCGGAGCAACCGAGGCGGAGCTTACGATCGATGCGCGTTTTCTTGTCCTGGTCGCCGGGCAGGTCGGTCTTGCCGTGCGTTTCCGGCAGATGGCGAAGGAGCGCATCGACACGCTGCGCGAGGAAAACGAGCGGCTGCAGCAGCAGATCGCCCGCAGTTTCGTCCCCGAGGGAATGGTCGGTCGCTCGGCGGCGATGCAGATGGTTCATTTCCACATCGACCAGGTCGCCGACAGCAAGACGACCGTGCTCATCCGCGGCGAGACCGGCTCCGGCAAGGAGCGGATCGCGCACGCGATCTGGACGTCGAGCGGGCGGCGCAAGAAGCCGTTCGTGCGCGTCAACTGCGCGGCGTTGCCCGAGAGCATCATCGAGAGCGAGCTGTTCGGCCATGAGAAGGGCGCATTCACCGGCGCGTTGGCGCTGCGCAAGGGCCGCTTCGAGCTGGCCGACGGCGGCACGATCTTCCTCGACGAGATCGGCGAGATCTCCGCGGCCACGCAGGCGAAGCTGCTGCGCGTGCTCCAGGAGGGGACGTTCGAGCGCGTGGGCGGCACGCAGACGATCCGCGTGGACGTGCGTGTTGTCACGGCGACCAACCGCAACCTCGAGAAGATGATCGAGGAGGGGAAGTTCCGGCTCGATCTCTACTACCGCATCAACGTCTTCCCGATCTACGTGCCGTCGCTGCGCGACCGGCGCAGCGACATCCTCGCCCTTGCGGACCATTTCCTCGAGAAGTACGCGCGGCAGAACGGCAAGAGCGTCGCGCGCATCTCCACTCCCGCCATCGACATGCTCATGGCCTACCACTGGCCGGGCAACGTGCGCGAACTCGAGAACACCATCGAGCGTGCCGTGCTGCTCTCGCAGGACGGCGTGATCCACGGCTTCCATCTGCCGCCCACGCTCCAGACCGGCGAGGCCTCCGGCACCACGCCGCGCGGCACATTGGAGCAGGCGGTGGACGCCGTTGAACGCGAGATGATCGCCGAGGCGCTCAAGACTCACCGGGGCATCATGGCAAAGGCTGCGCGCCAGCTTGGGCTGACCGAGCGCATCATGGGCCTGCGCGTGAAGAAGCACGGCATAGACCCCGAGCGCTTCAAGACCGCCCCGGCTGCCGGCGCCGACGAGCCGGGGCTCCCGGGCGCCGCGTCCTGAGCCCCCGCCGCCGTCCGCGCCTGCGCATCCCTGCGCGAGAATTGATAATGAATCCGGCGCATGGCGACAGGCGGGAAGTGCGCATGGATCTGGTTCCAGCGGGCGGCAGAAGGCAACGAAGAGAACGAAAGTATCCAGGTCCCGGGGGGGGCGGCTTTCGGGCGAATCCGGCTCCTCGCTCGCATGCCGGGCGAGAAACTGCCGCTCGCGGCGCCGCGATCCAGCTCCTCCGTCCTTCGTTGCCCTAAGCCGGTTCCACCTGCGCGTTCCGCGATGAATGTTTTTCCACGCGCCATTGTATCCGAGAGTCTGGCATCGGCGCTGCTTGGCATGACGGCGATTCACACGCACCGGGCGTATCCCGGGTTTCATTCATGCCAAACGCCATGTCCGCCTCTCCACACCCGGTTTCCGCGGCAGGTTCGCCCGCCGCCGATGTAACAGACGACATCAAGCAGCTCCAGAGCATGGGCTACGCGCAGGAGCTCTTGCGCCGCATGAGCGGCTTCTCGAACTTCGCGATCTCGTTTTCGATCATCTGCATCCTGGCCGGCGGCATCACCTCGCTGCAGCTGGGCATCAGCGCGGTGGGAGGTGCGGCGGCCGGCATTGTCTGGCCGCTGGGCGTGGGCTTCTGTTTCCTCGTGGCGCTGTGCATGGCGCAGGTCGCCTCGGCATTTCCGACCGCTGGCGGGCTCTACCACTGGAGCTCGATCTTGGGCGGCAAGGGCTGGGGCTGGGCCACGGCGTGGTTCAACCTCGGCGGGCTCATTTTCGTGACGGCTGCGGTGAACGTCGGTGCGTACAGCCTCTTCGTTAACTTCATCGGGCCGATGTTCGGCCTCGACCCAACGAAACTGACGCTCGTGCACCAGGTGATCGGCGTCTCCGCGATCACCGTCTCGCACGCGCTGCTCAATCACTTCGGCATCCGTGTCACCACGCTTCTGACCGACTTCAGCGGCTACCTGATCTTCGCCGTCGCGATCCTGCTCACCGGCGCGATGCTCTTCGCGGCGCCCACGCACGACTTCTCGCGGCTGTTCACCTTCGAGAACTTCAGCGGCGACGCCGGCGGCGGCGTGTGGCCTTCCAACTCCAGCTTGGGCGTGATGCTTCTGCTCGGCCTCATGTGGCCGATCTACACGATCACCGGCTACGACGCCTCGGCGCACACTTCCGAGGAGACCGTCAACGCCGCGTCCAACGTCCCGAAGGGCATCCTCCGTTCCGTGTATCTCTCCGGCCTCTTCGGCTGGGTGATGGTTTGCGCGTTCGTGATCGCCATGCCCAACCTCAAGGATGCCGCCGCGCAAGGCGCCAACGTCTTCCCCTGGCTGATGGAGCAGGTGCTCCCTGGCGTGTTCGGCAAGGCGCTCTGGGTCGGCATCGTCGTGGCGAACTATCTATGCGGCCTGGCGTGCGTGACCTCAACCTCTCGCATGATCTTCGCCTTCTCGCGCGACGGCGGCTTCCCGGCCTCCTCGTCGCTCCGTAAGGTCTCTCACAAGTGGAAGACTCCCACCAACGCTATCTGGACGACCGCCGTGCTCGCCATCGCGTCCACCCTCTACGCCCCGGCCTACTCGACACTCACCACCGCGTGCGTGATCTTCCTCTACATCTCGTATGTCATGCCCACCGCTGCCGGGTTCTTCACCTTCGGCAGATCCTGGACAAAGATGGGCCCCTTCAACCTCGGCGGGCCGCTCTACCGCTCGCTCGCCGCGATCTCCGTGCTCGGCGTGGCCGTGCTCGTCTGGATTGGCGTCCAGCCGCCCAACGACAAGGCGCTCACCGTGACCGCTGCGACGGTCGTGCTGCTGGTTGCCGCGTGGTTCCTCGGCGTGCGCAAGGTCTTCCGCGGTCCCCCGGTCATGTCCGCCGAGGAGGTCCCGGAGATCTCCGAGCCCGCTGCCGTCGCCCCCGAGATGGCAAAATAACGTCACCTCCTCCTCGTCACACTCGTCCACATGTCACCCTGGTCCTGCAACGTCGGCGGACAGCGCCACACCTTCGGCTCGCTGCGCGAGCTCATGGCCAAGGCCACGCCGCGGCGCTCGGGCGACGAACTCGCCGGGCTGGCGGCCGAGTCGGCCGAGGAGCGTGTCGCCGCCCAGCTCTGCCTGGCCGAGGTACCCCTCGCGCGCTTCCTCGATGAGCCTCTCGTCCCCTACGAGGAGGATGAGGTCACACGGCTCATCGTCGACACTCACGATGAGGCGGCCTTTGCACCGGTGGCGGGGCTGACCGTGGGCGAGTTTCGCGACTGGCTCCTGCGCTACGAGACGGACGACAGGGCGCTCGCCGCCCTCGCGCCCGGCCTGATGCCGGAGATGGTCGCCGCCGTCTCCAAGCTGATGGGCAACCAGGACTTGGTCCTGGTCGCGAGGAAGCGGCGCGTTGTCACCGCTTTCCGGAACACGCTCGGCCTGCCCGGCCGGCTCTCGGTCCGGCTCCAACCCAACCATCCGACCGACGATCCCCGGGGCATCGCCGCCTCGACGATCGACGGTCTGCTCTACGGCTGTGGCGACGCCGTGATCGGCATCAACCCGGCCACCGACAGCGTGCCGGCGGTGGAGACATTGCTGCATCTGCTCGACGAGCTCATCCAGCGCTACGCGATCCCCACCCAGTCGTGCGTTCTCGCGCATGTGACCACGCAGCTCGAGGCGCTGCGCCAAGGCGCGCCGGTGGATTTGGTTTTCCAGTCGATCGCGGGCACGGAGGCCGCCAACCGGAGTTTCGGCGTTGATCTCGCGCTGCTTGCCGAAGCCCGCGCCGCCGCGCTCTCCCTCGGTCGCGGCACGGTTGGCAGCAACGTGATGTACTTCGAGACCGGTCAGGGTTCCGCGCTCTCGGCCGGCGCGCACCACGGCGTGGACCAGCAGACCTGCGAAGCACGCGCTTATGCGGTCGCCCGCCATTTCTCGCCCCTGTTGGTGAACACCGTCGTCGGCTTCATCGGCCCGGAGTACCTCTACGATGGCAAACAGATCATCCGGGCCGGGCTGGAGGACCATTTCTGCGGCAAGCTCCTCGGGCTGCCGATGGGCGTCGACATCTGCTACACGAACCACGCGGAGGCCGACCAGGACGACATGGACACGCTCCTGACGCTCCTGGGCGTGGCCGGCTGCAACTACATCATGGGTGTGCCCGGAGCCGACGACATCATGCTCGGCTACCAGTCGACATCGTTCCACGACAGCCATTACCTGCGGCAGGCGCTCGGGCTGAAACCCGCGCCCGAGTTCGAGGTCTGGCTGGAGACGATGCGCATCGCGGCCGGAGGCCGGACGCTCCTCCCCATCGACGAACACCATGCACTCATCCACCATGCGCTCGCCTGAGCCGATTGCGTTCTCATCCAGCATTGCCGAGTCCCGTCCGTCCGGCGGCCCCGATTCCTGGGCTGCGCTGGGGCGGTATACCAGCGCCCGCATTGCGTTGGGCCGTGCCGGTGGGAGCGTTCGTACCGCGGCGCTACTCGATTTCCGCCTCTCCCACGCGCGGGCGCGCGATGCCGTGCAGATGGAGTTCGGCACCGAGCCGCTGTGCGCCGCCCTGGGGCGCGCTGGGCTGGAGACCGTGCGCGTCGCATCAGCGGCGGCCGATCGGCGCACGTTTCTCGTGCGGCCCGATCTCGGAAGGCGTCTCGAATCTGGTTGCCGCGCGTCGTTGGCCGTGCGGCGGGAGACGTGGGGGCGCCGCGATCTTGCGATAATCGTCTCCGACGGGCTGTCCGCCCTGGCCGCCGAGCGTCAGACCGGGCCGCTCCTGTCCTGCCTGGTGCCGCTGCTGCGCTCGGCAGGGTGGACGCTGTATCCGGTCTTCGTCGCCCCGTTCGGACGAGTGAAACTTCAGGACGAGCTCGGCGAGCTCCTGGGCGCACGGCACACGCTCATGCTTCTGGGCGAGCGTCCCGGACTGGGCTCGCCCGACAGCCTTGGCGCGTATTTCACCCACAGGCCGCGTGCCGAATGCACGGATGCGGACCGCAACTGCGTCTCGAACATCCGCCCCGAGGGGTTCCCTCCGAAGGCAGCCGCGCACAAACTTGCGCAGCTGCTGCTCGAATCTGCGCGCCGCGGCATCAGCGGCGTGGCGCTGAAGGACACCGGCGACGCATTGCCGGAGCCTCCCGCGCACGAAGTCCGCGCGATTGCGTAGCGTCCGGGACGCGCGGATCGTGTGTGTGGGGGGGCGCCGGAGTGCGCTGTGCCGGTCGGCGTTCGCGCCGTCTCTTCTCCCCTGATCCGCAGGGCAGACAGTGAGCCCCTTTCATTCGCGTTGGCACATGCGTTGCTAGAACACGAATACCAGACCAACTGGGCGACCTGCGGCCGCGACGGCCTGACAGGTGATCGAAAACGATCCTTTCGCATGGCGTGCGGCGACCAACGCGCACGCGGCGAGTTCTCCGCCCAACATGTCACCGACGAATCCTTCATGTCACCGCTCAGTGCGAGCGGTTGTCTTCAGTTCACTGGCCCTGGCGGCCTTCGGCTGCGCCTTCGCCCAGGAGCAATCCGCTGCGGGGGATAAGGCGAGCCCCTCCGTTTTCAAACTCGGCACGGTCTCCGTGTACGGTCAGGCGCCGACCGGGGCCGATCTCACACCGGTGGCGATCGATGCCGCGAAGATCTCCCTCCTCGAGAAGCGCGATGTCGGCGAAGCGCTGGCCACGCTCCCGGGCGTGACGCTAACGCGTTTCGGGGGGCGCAACGAGACCTCGGTCTACGTGCGCGGTTTCGGCCGCAACCAGACGCCGATCTTCATCGACGGCGTGCCGGCCTACGTGCCCTACGACGGCTACGTCGACCTCGGCCGCTTCACCACGTACGACATCGCCACCATCTCAGTGGCGAAGGGTTTCAGCTCCGTGCTCTACGGTCCGAATACAATGGGTGGCGCCATCAACCTCGTCTCGCGGCAGCCGCAGAAGGCGTTCGAGGGCCAGCTTGCCGCCGGACTCTTCTCGGGTGACGGGTACGAGAGCAGCCTTAACGTCGGCACGAAACAGAAGGATTGGTACGCGCAGCTCGGCGTCTCGTACACCGAGCGCGACGGCTTTCCGCTCTCCGACAAATTCGTCCCCGTCGCTGCCGAGGATGGTGGCGAGCGCGAGAACGCCGCCTCGAAGGACTGGAAGGTCAGCGGCAAGGTCGCCTACACGCCGAACCCGACTGATGAGTACGCCGTCGGCTTCGTTCATCAGGAAGGCGAGAAGGGCACTCCGCCGTACACCGGCACGTTGCCCGGCTACCTGAAGTACTGGCGCTGGCCGAAGTGGAACAAGCAGACCGTCTACTTCGTCTCGAACACCCGGCTCGGCGACTCCAGCTACCTCAAGCCGCGCTTCTTCTACGACTGGTACGACAACGCCCTCGACCAGTACACCGACGCTACTTTCACCGTCTTGCGCACCGGCTCCTGGGCCCCGAGCTGCTACAGCGACTACTCGTACGGCGGTTCGATCGAGGCCGGCACCGAGCTGCTCCCGGCCAACACCCTCAAGTTCGCCGCGCACTACAAGCTCGACCACCACGACGAGCAGATCGTCAACCAGCCGCACTATCTCTTCGAGGACCGCACGGTCTCCGTCGGGCTCGAAGATACTTGGCACCTGACCGCCGCGTTCGATTGGCTCCTCGGCGTCGGCTACGACTGGCGCAAGGCGCTCCGCGCCGACCAGGTCAACCCGGACAACACACCGGTGCGCCTCACCTCGTTCGACGGCTTCAACCCGCAGACCGGCCTCTTCTACAAGCTCGGCGACACCGGCACCGTTTACGCGACCGTCGCGCACAAGAGCCGCTTTCCGACAATCAAGGACCGCTTCTCCTACAAGTTCGCCACAGCCTACCCGAACCCCGACCTCAAGCAGGAGACCGCCGTGCACTATGAGCTCGGCTACACCGGCAAGGTCCTGCCCGGCCTCACGACCCAGGCGAGCGTCTACCTCAGCCGCATCCACGATGCGATCCAGAGTGTGAGCAAGGTTAACGGCACGACCCGTTCGCAGAACCAGAATGTGGGCACGGTCGAGAACTACGGCCTCGATCTCGGTCTCGAGTACGCCGCCGGCACGTTCCTCAAGTTCGGCACCAGCTACACCTACCTGCACCAGAAGAACGTCACCAGCCCCGCCATCAAGGCCACGGACACGCCCGAGCACTCCGGCTCGTTCTACGCCGACTACCGAGTGCTCCCGTGGCTGAGCGTGATCCCGAGCCTCGACTTTTCCTCGTGGCGCTACGCGTACACCGACGGCACCAAAACAGCCGGCTTCGCCACCGCGGGCCTCAAGCTCTCGTTCCACCTGCTGCACGGCATCACCGCCAACGCGGGCGTGGGCAATATCTTCGACAAGGACTACAAGCTCCAGGACGGCTACCCCGAGGCCGGGCGGAACTGGTTCGCCAACGTCCGCTACACGTTCTGAGGAGGCGCCATGTCCGAGAGTTCTACAATCAATGCTCCGGTGGTCCGTGGTAGGGCGAACCCTCCGGGTGAGCCGCGGCTCAGCGGGGACGGCTCGCCCTACCGCGGACCGGCCGCGCCGGCGCGGGGCTCTGTCGCCGGCTTCTGGACAATCTACGATCGCCTGCTCGCCGGGCTGCCGGAGAACGTTTTGGTGTCCTCGTTCGCCGGCGGGCTGCACTGGTTCGGCGTGCAGTCCGCCGGCTCGATGGGACTCGCGATGGCCGTGCACGAGACCCATTGCTCGCCGAGCCTCGCCGGCCGGGTTGCCGGTCAGGACCTCCGCACCGTGGCGGCGCTGGCGAAGTCATGGAACTTTGCCGACGCAGCCCTCGGGCTCGCTGCGCTCAACTCCTTCTACAACGCCCCTGCACGCGTGCTCGGCTGGGCGCAGGCGGACTACTTTGTCCACCAGACCGGGGCCAATGCCTTTGCCACGATGCTCCCGCGCGTCGTGGGCAAGCGCGTCGCCGTGATCGGCCACTTTCACGGGCTAGAGGAGATCGCGAAGGTCTGCTCGCTCACGATCCTCGAGCGCCGTCCGCAGCCGGGCGACGCGCCCGATCCCGCGTGCGAGGTGATCCTGCCCGAGGCAGACTTTGTCTTCATCACCGGCGTCACGCTGATCAACAAGACCATCGTGCGCCTACTCCAGCTCTGTCCGCAGGCGTTCGTCGTCCTCGTTGGCCCGACCGTGCCGCTCGCGCCGGTGTGGTTCGAGCTCGGCGTGGGCATGATCGCAGGTCTGATGATCGACGACGTGCCGGGCACCTTCCAGCTAGTGCAAGAGGGAGGGAAGCACGCGTTCTTCGGCCGTGGCACCCGCATGATTCAGATTGAGCGCCGCGCACCAGACGCCGGGGCAGGGAAGGGCGCCGCATGAGCGAGACGGCGATAGCGACGGCGCTCCGTGGTTCGAGGGTAGGGCGGTTTCTCAGAAACCGCCGTGACCGCAGCTTGCACCAGACTCGCGCACAGAGCGGACGTCTCGGAGAAACGTCCCTACCAACGGCGCTCTGGCCTTATGGACTGCTTCTGGCCGTGCTCGTCGCCAGTATCGCCATCTCGTTGCGCTACGGCGCGCATCCGCTCTCCTGGGCCGATCTCGGGCAGCTTTGGTTCGACGCCACCGGCGCCACGGTGCCGCGCGTGACCGTTGCCACCTTGGTCTACGACATCCGCTTACCGCGAATCCTCGCGGCGCTGGCGATCGGCGCCGGGCTCTCTGTTGCCGGAGCGTCCTACCAAGGGCTGTTCCGGAACTCCCTCGTCTCGCCCGACATCCTTGGCGCCTCCTCGGGCGCTGCCTTCGGGGCGGCGCTGGGGATCATGCTCTCGTGGAGCGTCATCGGTATCCAGGGGCTGGCGTTCGCCTGCGGACTCGGTGCGGTGGCGCTCACCTACGGGCTGAGCCGCGGCGTGGGCGGCGGTACGTTCACGTTGCGGCTCGTGCTCACCGGCATGGTCGTCGGCAGCCTCGGCATGGCCGGCGTGGCGGTGATCAAGACGCTCGCCGATCCGTACTCGAAGCTGCCGCTGATCACCTACTGGCTGCTCGGCAGCCTCGCCTCGGTCACGACGCTCGACGTGAAGCTGCTGCTCCCGCCGCTGGCGCTCGGCGTGGCGCTGCTGCTGACGCTGCGCTGGCCGCTAAACGTCATGGCGCTCGGCGAGGACGAGGCGCGCGCGCTCGGTGTGCCCACCGGGACGGTGCGCGTGCTCACGCTGCTCAGCGCCACGCTCGTGACCGCGGTGTCGGTCGCCGTGGCCGGAGTGATCGGATGGGTCGGTCTGATGGTCCCGCACCTGGTGCGCTTTGCGATCGGGCCTAACCACCGCGACCTGCTGCCTGCGTCGCTGTTGCTTGGCGCGCTCTTCCTCCTCTGGGCCGACAACTTCGCGCGCTGGCTCTTCGTGGTGGAACTGCCGTTGGGCGTGGTCACCTGCGCGTGCGGCATCCCAATCTTCCTTGTGCTGCTGCGTCGCGCTTCGCGCAGCTGGAACGACTAACCGCCATGAGCCTGGTTCTCGACAACGTTTCCTGCGGCTACACGCGCGATCCTGTTCTGCTCGAGGTCTCGCTCGCCGTCGACGAGGGAGAGTTCGTCTGCCTGCTCGGACCCAACGGCTGCGGCAAGACTGCGCTACTCAAGACTCTCGCCGGTATCTTGCCTCCGCTGGGCGGACACATCCGCATCGACGGTCGCGAGTGGTCGGCGCTCACCGTGCGCGAGCGCGCCGCGCGGCTCGCCTACGTGCCGCAGGCGCACGCGCCGCTGTTCGCCTTCAGCGTGATCGATGTCGTCGCGATGGGGCGCACCGCGCGCTGGCCGCTCTGGTCCGGGCCGACCGCGGCCGACTGGCGCGCGGCGGAGACGGCGCTCGCCGCGGTGCAGATGAGCGCGTTCGCGGAGCGCCGCTATACCGAGCTCAGCGGCGGCGAACGGCAGATGGTTCTCGTCGCCCGGGCTCTCGCGCAGGAGGCGCGTTTCCTCGTGCTCGACGAGCCGGCGTCGTCGCTGGATTTCGGCAACCAGGTGCGGATGCTCCAGACGCTGCGCCGCCTTGTGCGCGAGGGTTTCGGCGTGCTGATGGCCACGCACCACCCCGAGCATGCGCTGCGCTGCGCCACGCGTGTGTCCGTGGTGCGCGAGGGGCGTCTCTCGCCGGCCGGTGCTCCCGGCGAGACACTCACTGCCGAGCGCCTCGAGGCGATCTACTGCGTGCCCTTCGTCGTCGCGAACCTCACCGACCACGCTGGCCAACTCTTCCCGCTATGCGCTCCCCATATCGGCTGATCGCAATTCATGCTCTGCTGGTGCTGGCGACGGTGGTTCGCGCCGCCGGCCCGCTCGTCACCGTGACCGACGGTGCCGGGCGCACGCTCCAGGTGTCCGCCCAGATCGAGCGCGCCTACGTCACCAGCCCGGTCGGCGCGGTGCTGCTCTACACGCTGGCACCGGACCGGTTGGTGGGCTGGAACTACAAGCTTGGCGCGGCCGAGAGGCATTTCCTGCTGCGGAGCGTGCACGATCTGCCGGCGCTCGGTGGCTGGTTCGGCGAGAACGGCCAGGGCAACCGCGAGACGCTGCTCGCGGCGCGACCCGACGTGATTCTCTCCATCGGCTACAACGATCCGACCTCGATCGACTTCGCCGAGCGCCTCCAGCGGCAGATCGGCATCCCGGTCTATGTCGCCAGCGGACGGATGCGCGACATCGCCGCGACCTACGAGTTGATCGGCGGATTGCTCGGTGTGCCGGAGCGCGCGAAGCTTCTTGCCGACTACGCACGCCGCTCTTTTGCCGAGGCCAAGGCGCTGGCCGACTCGGTGCCGCCCGCCGAGCGACCGACTGTCTACTATGCGGAGGGGCTGCGCGGGCTGCAGACCGATTCGAAGGGCTCGATGCACACCGAGCCGCTCGACTACCTCGGGATCGAGAACGTGGCCGCACTCGTCGAGACCAGCAGCTTCGGCCGCGTTTCGGTTTCGCTCGACCAGATCATCGCCTGGAAGCCCCAGGTGATCATCGCGTGCCCGGAGAAGACCCGCCCGGACGGCTCTTGGGCGCCCGAGTGGCTCGGCGATCCGAGCTGGCGGCAGGTGCCGGCGGTGGCGGCCAATCGCGTGTATCTGATACCTGGTGCGCCGTTCAACTGGTTCGACCGTCCGCCATCGGCCTCGCGCGTGCTCGGCGTGAAGTGGTTGCTCTGGGTGCTGTACCCCGACCGGGTGCAGTTCGACATGGTTGCGGAGACGCGGGAGTTCTACCGCTTGTTCTACTGGTACGAGATGAGCGAGGCGGAGGCGAAGGCGCTGCTCGCCGCCTCGCGGCCCAAGCTCGGAGGCGCCACGCCATGAGAACCGGTAGCGAGCATCGAGTAGTGAGTAGCGAGGAGGGTGATTGCCCCGCTCCGATGAACGCGCCCGCCGCGGCGGCACTGGCTCCCGTCACGCTCGTACCGATTGGCTCCGTGGTATCGCCGTTCCGCTCCGTCGAGGATCGTTGTGACTATCGCAGCGAGTCGCGGCTGGTGTTGCGGTCGGAGCTCGCACCGGCGCTGGTCGGCATCGAATACTTCTCGCACCTCTGGGTGATCTACCGCCAGCACCGCGTGGGCGAGTGGCTGCGGCGTAACGACTGGGGGGGCGTTGCGCCGCTTCTGCTTCCGGCCGACGACGACCGCGCGGGGCAGGGGATCTTCAGCACGCGCGCGCCGTGTCGGCCCGCCGGGCTCGGCTCGTGCATTGTCGCGCTGCTGCGACGCGAGGAGAACGTGCTCGTGGTGCGCGGCCTCGACGCGCTCGATGGCACGCCGCTCATCGATGTGAAACCCTACGTGCCGCACTTCGATGCGTTCCCCGACGCCGCGGTGCCGCTGCACTGGGCGAAGGTCATGGACCGGCCCGACGATGCCGCGCGTCTCTCGCGTGAGCTGCATTGGGACACGAGCAGCACCGACTTCACGCTCGGTCTGCGGGTGGGCGTGGCGGTGCTCGCGCGGCTCGGCCTTGCTCGTGGGCAGCCGCTGCGCGCCGAGCTCAGCGCGAGCGCACTCTTCGCGCAGGGCTTCGAGGCGGCGACCGGTTGCAGTCCGCTCCGCGGCACGCTCGCGCTGGCGCCACGGGCGAACAACGAACCGCCGTGGAGCGTGCGTCTGCTGACGAGCGGCCCGGCGGTGGAGTTTCAACTCTCGCGTACCGTGTGGACGTCGGCCGCGGAGATTCTCGGCGCCGACGAGACGGCGCTTTGGCAACCGGTCTGTCCTGCATCATGAACGTTGCAGCCACCAGCGACGAGTTGCGCATCGGCGCCGTCAGCGAAACGCGGCGTGAACGATGCCGCCGTTCTCCGCATAGGCTGCAGGTGCCGCGGCGCCGCCGGTGTGACCTGTTGCTCGGGCTGCTCGTCGCGGTGGCGTTGCATTTGGCGCTCGGTTGCTGCGGCTGGTGGTTTCCGCCGGTGAAGCCCGCGCCGGTGGAGGCGCTTGCCGAGGCTGCACGTCCGGTGGAACTGGAGGTGGTGTCTGAGCCAGAACCGCCTCCGGCGTTCGATGTACCGCCGGAGATTGGCGAATACGCGGCGGCCGGCGGCGAGACCACGGTGGAGCCGACCATCGTGCCGCTCGACCTGCTCCGGGCGCAGGCGGGCACAATCACGCTCCAGTATGCGCGGTTCTCGCCGACTCTGGGCGGCGGCAGCGGCGGTTTCCGGGTCGATGGCAGCGCGCTGCGCGACTCAGGCCGGGGCGTGCGCATGCCCGTTTTCGAGCTGGCCGATCTCGACCAGACGCCGGTCATTTTGTCGCAGCCGCTGCCGCAATACCCGCCCTCGCTGCTGAGCACCGCTGCTGCCGGCGAGGTGACCGTGGCTTTCGTGGTCGATGCCGATGGCGCGGTGCGCGCGGCGCGGATCACGGCGGCGACGCATCCGGAGTTCGAGGTGCCGGCGTTGCAGGCGGTGGCGCGCTGGAGGTTTCGCCCCGGCCGCAGGGACGGCCGCGCCGTCGCCACCCGCGTCGAGGTCCCCATCGCGTTCTCCGTGCCCGGGCGTGGTGGTCCCGCCCCGCTGGCGCGAAACCCGCTTCCTTGATACAACGATGAACACAGATCTCGCCTCTCTCGATCCGCTCGACGAGCCGGTCTTCCCGGAGACCGAAAACAACCGGCGGCGACGCCTCGACTACCTCGGCTACGCGCCGTGCCCGTTGCGCAACGAACTGCGGCAGCGCCTGCACCGGCACTTCCGCGCGATCGAGGCGAAGGGTGGGGCGGCGCCGGTGTGGTTCATGTCGGCCGGCTGCCATTCGCCCAATCCCTACGACGATCTCTGGCAGACGAGCGACGCCGCGGAGCTGCCCGGGCTGGTGTCCGAGACCGGTTTCGGCGACTTCAACCGGCCCGACTCCATCCGGCGCTGGTTCGACAGCGGCGTGTTTGGGAAGATCGAGCCCGGCCCGGTGCGCCCGGAATTTAGCGAGGCCGGACTGGTCGATCCGCAGGGGCAGTTCCACGTCTATGCTGCCGTGCCAGAGGTGCTCATGGTCGATCTCAACCGCCTCGGCGACCGGCCGCTCCCACGCACCTGGGCCGATGTGCTGCATCCGCGATTTCGTCACGATGTGATCCTCAGCGGCGAGCCGACCGAGATCCACGAGTCGATCGTGCACGGCCTCTCCCACGATCATGGCGAGGCGGGCATGGCGGCACTCGGGGCCAACGTGCGCGCTTTCTTCCATCCGGCGGAGATGGCGAAGATGGCCGGCTCGGCCAATCCCAAGGGCGCCGCGCTCTACATCCTGCCGAACTTCTTCGCGAAGGGATGCCCGCACCGCGAGTCCGTGCAGGTCGTGTGGCCGGAGGAAGGCGTACTCACCAATCCACTCTACCTGTTCCGCCGGGCCGACGCCGGCCCCGGCGCCCAGATGGTGCAGGACTATCTCTGCGGGGCCGAGTGGGCCGCGCACCTGGTAAAGGTCGGCTATGCGCCTGCTCGGGCCGATGCGCCGCCGTTGCCCGGAAAACTCCGCTGGATGGGATGGAACTACGTGCGCAGTCGCGACCTCGGTGCCGTCTCCGCGAAGATGAACGCCGCGTTCGCCCGCGGCTACGAATCCAGCCGATGAAACTTGTCACCGTCGCCGGTCCTCCCTCGTCGGGCAAAACCGCGGTCATCCTCAAGACCCTCGCGCATCTCCAGCGCGAGGGCCGCAAGGTCGGCATCGTGAAGTTCGACTGTCTCGCCAGCCAGGACGCCGAGCGCTTCCGCGCCGCGGGCATCCCGGCGCTCACGGGCCTCTCGGGCAACTTCTGCCCCGACCACTACTTCATCACCAACATCGAGGACTGCGCGGCCTGGGGCCGGAAGCAGGGGCTCGACCTGCTCGTGAGCGAGAGCGCGGGCCTGTGCAACCGCTGCGCGCCGCACATCCGCGGCCACCTCGCCGTGTGCGTGCTCGACCACCTCGCCGGCGTCCACACGCCGCGCAAGATCGGCCCGATGCTCAAGACGGCCGACGTCGTGCTTGTCACCAAGGGCGACATCGTGAGCCAGGCGGAGCGCGAAGTCTTCGCGTTTCGCGTACGACAGGTGAACGCGAAGGCGCGGCTGCTCTTCGTCAACGGCATCACCGGCCAGGGCTCGTGGGAGGTCAGCCGGCTGCTCGACGGCGCTCCCGAAGAGGCGCCGCTCACCGGCGGCAAGTTGCGGTTCTCCGTGCCCTCGGCGGTGTGCTCCTACTGCCTCGGCGAGACCGAGATCGGCGAGGACCACCAGCACGGGACCGTGCGCAAGATCCAGATCGAGGAGGCCAACCATGTCTGAGGCGACCGCATCCCTTTCCCCTGCGGCCGATCCGGCCTTTGCCGATCCGCGTGCCGACGAGTTTCTGCTGCTCAACAAGCTGCCGTCCCGCGGCGCGCACCGCACGCTGCGCGCGTGGTGGGAGGCGCAGTCGTGGGATTTTCGGGCCGAGAGCGGTTGGGACTACGAGCGACTCTCCGAAGGGCTGGCTGCATTCCTCGGCGCACATGCCGCGATGGCCGAGGGTGTGACGCTGCGCACGCTCGAGATCCGCCGCGGCCGCGACAAGAGCGGCAACGCCGAGAAGTTCGACCTAGTCTTCAAGCCGGGCGATGTCGTCTGCCTCGTCGGCCCGACCGGCGCGGGCAAGAGCCGTTTCCTCGGCGACATCGAGTGCCTCGCGCAGGGCGACACGCCGACCGGTCGCACCGTGCTGATCGACGGCCAGCCGCCGGCGGCGGAGTCGCGTTTCACCGGCGAGGGCAAGATCGTGGCGCAGATCACGCAGAACATGAACTTCGTCATGGATCTGCCGGTGGCGGAGTTTCTGAAGATGCACGCCGAGAGTCGTGCGCTGGCGGCGCCGGAGTCGGCGATGCAGCGCGTGCTAGAAGCCGCGATTCGGATGGCCGGCGAGCCGTTCGGCCCGGAGACGCCGCTCACGCAGCTCAGCGGCGGCCAGTCGCGCGCGCTGATGATCGCCGACGCCGCGTTTCTTAGTCCGAAACCGGTCGTGCTCATCGACGAGATCGAGAACGCCGGTGTGGACCGCACGCGGGCGCTGGAGTTCTTCGTCGACCAAGGGAAGATCGTGCTGCTCTCGACGCACGACCCGCTGCTCGCGCTCTCGGGCGCGCGCCGGCTGGTCATCCGCCACGGCGCCGTGCAGCAGGTGATCGAGCCCACCGTGCAGGAGATCGCCAACCGCGACCGACTCGCCGCGCTTGACCGCAAGCTGGCGTGCCTCCGCGAACGAATCCGCCACGGCGAGCGTCTCGACGAGCCGTGGGCGCAACTGGTGGGGGACACCGTTTCCTGACATGTACATCGACGAAGCCACGCTCGATCGTTGGATCAAGGAGGACGTGCCGTACCTCGACCTGACGACACACCTCCTCGGCATCGGTGGGCAACCGGGACAGCTGACGTTGCGTAACCGCGGGGCGATCATCGTCTGCGGCACTGAGGAGGCGGCGCGGGTGCTGGCCAAGCTCGGCGCCACGGTGGAGGAGTGCGTGCCGAGCGGACGGCGTGTCGATCCGCGCACGCTGCTGCTGGGCGCGACCGGCCCGGCAGCAGCGTTGCACACGGGGTGGAAGGTGGTCGTGAACATCCTCGAGTACGCGTCCGGCATCGCCACACGCACGGCGGCGCTCGTGGCGGCGGCGCGCGCTGTGGCGCCGCACATCGAGATCGTTGCCACGCGGAAGGGTTTCCCTGGAACGCGCGAGCTGGCGACCAAGGCTGTGCTCGCCGGCGGCGGTTCGCCGCATCGTCTCGGATTGTCGGAGTCGGTGCTGATTTTCGCGCAGCATCGCGTGTTTCTGAGCAGTGCGGGCGAATGCGTGGCACAGTTGCCCGTGTGGAAGGCGCGAGCGCCGGAAAAGAAGATCATCGTCGAGGCGGTGGGACTCGACGATGCACTCGCTGCTGTGAGCGCCGGTGCGGACGGCATCCAGTTTGACAAGGTCTCTCCGGCCGAGCTGAAGGAGTTCGTGGCCGTGCTGCGCGCCGAGCGCGGTGGGCTGGCGCTGATCGCGGCTGGCGGCATCACGCCGGAGAATGCCGCCGCCTATGCGGCCACCGGTGTCGATGCGTTGGCGACATCGACGGTCTACCACGGCGCGCCGGCCGACATCGCTGCGACGATGGTCCCGCTGGGGTGAGCGACGGCATGCCCCGTGCTTCCGAGGGGTCTCATTCCCATGAAAATCAGCGCACGCAACATGCTCCCGGGCACCGTCACCGCGATCAAGAAGGGGCCGATCAGCGCCCTCGTCACCATCCAGGTGGCACCAAAGGTCGAGATCGTCGCGTCGATCACGACCGATGCCCTGAAGGAGTTGAAACTCAAGAAGGGCAAACCGGCCTGCGCCGTCATCAAGGCCTCGTCGGTGCTGGTCGGGGTGGAGTAGGCGTGTCCCATTGCCATGAGCGATCAAACATCTGGGACCGATCCGAGCTACTGCGACACGCGGCCCGGCAAGTGGGTGAAGGTGGTGCGGGGCATGATCCGTGACTTGGATTACGGCGAGGTGCAGCTCACGGTGCATCGCGGCGAAGTCGTCGAGGTGCGCAAGATGGAGAAGATCCGTTTCGAGGACGCGCCGCCTGCCCGAAAATGATCGGCGGCTCCCTCTTCCAAACATAAATCCATGAAAGCATGCCGCGCTCTTTCCCTCGCCGCCGCGGCGTTGCTAGCGCTGACTGTTTCCGCCGCCGATCTGATGGTTGCCGCCGCGGCGGACCTGAAATTCGCCCTCGAAGAGCTCAAGCAGGAATACGTTGCGGCGCATCCGGCGGAGACGGTGTCGATCGTTTACGGCTCTTCCGGCAACTTCTACACGCAGATCGGCAACGGCGCGCCATTCGATCTCTACCTCTCGGCCGATGCCACCTATCCGCGCAAACTCGCGGAGGCTGGGTACGCGCTCGACGAGGTGTTTCTCTACGCGATCGGCCGCCTCGTCGTGTGGGTGCCGGCGTCCTCTCCGTTGCAGCCGCAGGAGGTGGGCGGCGCGGTGCTGCTCGACCCGGGCGTGCGTCGGATCGCGGTGGCGAATCCCGCGCATGCTCCTTACGGCGTGGCGGCGGTGGCGGCGCTGCGCAGCCTCAAGCTCTACGATGCGGTGGAGCCGAAGCTGGTCTACGGCGAGAACATCGCGCAGACCGCGCAGTATGTGCAGAGCGGCGCCGCGGACATCGGCGTGATCGCGTTGTCCCTGGCGCTGGCGCCGACGCTGCGGGACAAGGGACGCTGGTGGGCCGTGCCGCTCGACGCCTATCCGACGATGTGGCAGGGTGGGATCGTGCTGCGGCGCACGCAGTTGCCGGAGCGCGCGCGGGCGTTCTGCGATTTCGTGCTCGGCCCGCATGGGCGCGAGGTGCTCGGCCGTTACGGTTTCAGCCTGCCATGAGCGTGTCGGGCATCGACTGGGCGGCGATCGTGCTCACGCTGCGGTTGGCCGGCACAACCACGGTTGTGCTCACCATTCTGGGCCTCCCGCTGGCCTGGTGGCTGGCGCAGGCGCGACGGCGGTGGTGGAAGGTTCCGGTCGAGGCGTGCGTCGCCCTGCCGATCGTGCTGCCGCCCACCGTGCTCGGGTTCTACGTGCTGATGGCGATCGGGCCGCACAGCCCGGTGGGACGCTGGTATGAGGCGATCACCGACAGCACGCTGCCGTTCTCCTTCGCCGGACTGCTGGTGGCTTCGGTGCTCTACAGTCTGCCGTTCGCGGTGCAGCCGTTCGCGGCGGCGTTAGCGGCCATCGATCGCCGCCTGCTCGAGGCGTCCTGGACGCTCGGGGCGGGACCGTTGGAGACGTTCCGTCGGGTGGCGCTGCCGGTCGCGTGGCCGGGTGTGCTCACCGGGCTTGTGCTGAGCTTTGCGCACACCGTGGGCGAGTTCGGCGTGGTGCTCATGATCGGCGGCAACCTCCCGGGCCGCACCCGAACCGTCTCGGTCGCGATCTACGACCATGTGCAGGCGATGGAGTATTCGGCGGCCAACCGCACGGCCCTGCTGCTGCTGGTCTTCTCCTTCCTCGTGCTCGGCACGACCTACGCGTTGCAACGGCGGTTCGTGGCGACGCAACCCGTACGATGAGCGCTCGCCTGCACCTCGATTTCTCCCGCAGCTATGAGCGCGGTCCCACCGTGGCGCTGCGGCTGGAGATCCCGCTCGCCCCGCCACGGGTTACGGTGCTCTTCGGGCTCTCCGGATCCGGCAAGACGACCGCGCTGCGCGCGCTGGCCGGGCTCGATCGCGAGGTGCGCGGGGAGATCCGTTTCGGCGACACCGTCTGGAGCGATTCGGCGCGCAACGTGTTCCTGCCGCCGCAGCGTCGAGGGGTGGGTATGCTGTTCCAGGACTATGCGCTGTTTCCGCACCTCTCCGTGCACGCGAATGTGGGCTATGGTGTACGTGGGGTGGGGGCCGCTGAGCGCGCAGGTCGGGTCGACGAGCTGCTCGCCCGCATGGAGCTGGGGGAGCTCGCAAGGCGTCTCCCCGCGCAGCTCTCCGGCGGGCAACGGCAGCGCGTGGCGCTTGCGCGTGCGTTGGCCGGGCGACCGCGCCTGCTCCTGCTCGACGAGCCGCTATCCGCGCTCGACGCGCCCACGCGGGAGAGCCTGCGGCACTGGTTGCGGGCGCAGCTCGTCGCCGCGCGACTGCCGTCGGTGATCGTGACGCACGACCGTGCCGAGGCGATGGTGCTGGGCGACGATCTGGCGGTGGTCTCGGGCGGTCGGCTGCTGCAGCACGGGCCGGTGGCGGAGGTGTTCCGGCGGCCGGCGAGCATTGCCGTGGCGCGGATCGTGGGGGTGGAGACGGTGTTGCCCGGGCGGATGCTCGGAGGCGAGGGGCAGCTGGCCGTCGCGGAGGTCGGTGGGTTGAGGTTCTTCGGTCTGGCGGACAGGCTGCCGGCGGGCACGGAGGCGGTGCTGGTGAGCATTCGCGCCGAGGATGTGATGCTGGTCCGTGAGCCGAACGCGCACGGCACGAGTGCGCGCAACCGCTGGCGTGGCAGAGTCGTGTCGCTGGTGGACGAGGGCGTGCTGGTGCGCGTGGAGCTCGACTGCGGTTTCCCGCTGGTGGCTAGGCTCACAGGGCAGGCGGCGGCGGAGCTCGACCTCGTCGCGGGGCGCGAGATCGTCGCCTTGGTGAAGGCGCCCGGTGTGCACCTGATGCCGCGGTGAGCCTCGTCTCAGCAGAACAGCGTTTTCACTCTGTAGTCGCCTCCCAACACGAGAAACTCGGACTCTCCCTCGAGCAGATGGCGGGGCAGCAGGCCGCTGAAGAAGACGATCTTCGCTAGCGGCACGCGGACCTCCCATACGGAGGAGCCGAACTCCCAGGCGATCTCGGGATCGCAGGTGAAGGAGCTGAGATTGTTAAGTCGCACCAGCGCGGCATTGGCGTCCGGCGCGTTGCGGAGCGCGTATTCCTCGGGGTCGTGGGTGCCGCGATAGAGCGTAATGTGGGTCGCGCTCGGATAACGCCGGCGGAGTTCATCTTGGCAGAAGGTGTAGAGCAGATCGAGCTGCATGGAGACGCCCATCGTCTGCGCGGCGCCCTTCATCCTGTCGGCGGCATACTTCTCGCGGGCTGCGGGATCGGTGTCGAGCCGCCCGCCGTGGTAGGTGGCGTGGATACCGAAACGGCTTTCGACCCAGGCCTTTAGGACGGCGCCGGCGTGGCCGTTGCTGTCGATCCCCCAGTTGGCTAGGAAACGGATGTAGCTGTGGCGGAGGCTGGCGCGGGCGGAAGCCTCGTGCTGGTTCCACTCGTGGAGACGGAACTTCACCGAGACGTAGTCGTGGAAGATCTGCCCGCGCAGCGCAGGGTCGTCGGTGGCGGAGAGTCGCGCGAAGAGGCGTTTGTCGGTCGCTCGTGCACCGTCGATCTCGAGGGGGTGGGGGTGCTCCTGGAATTCGCGGGAGCCGATGATCCAGGGGGGGAGATTGCACCGGCTGAAATAGGACGATGTCGGGTCTGCGTTCATGGCGCAGCGGGGACCAGGCTCGCGTTGGCCTGTGCGTAACGGGGTGCTTCGCGAAGTGGGAGCGGTCGGGGTAGGGAGAGTAGCGCCGAGGTTTGGTGCCGGATGCGCTCGGCGATGCCACGCGAGAGCTGCTTGAGCCAGCGTGGGGGGATGGCGGTGACGCCGTAGCAGGCGCCTGCGAGCTGGCCGACGAGCGCCCCGGCGGTGTCGGCGTCGCCGCCGCGGTTGACTACGTCCAGGATGCAACTCTCGACGCTGTCGTTGCGGAAGAAGGCGTGCAGGACGGTCTGGAGGGTGTCGACGACGTAGCCGCTGGTGTTGCCCGGCCAGGGCTCGAAGCGGAACCTCGGATGAACGGCGATCGTATCGGAGACGCAACGGCGGCACTCGCCGATCGATCCGCCGAGCAGCAGGATCTGTGTGATGCGGCCGAGGAGCAGCGTGGCGGCGTCGGAGAGCGGGTGGTTGTGCGTGAGGTGGGCTTGCTGGAGCGTGCAGCGGGTGAAGCCGGCGTCGTCGTCGAGCGTGGCGATCGCGACGGGAAGGTTGCGCATCGCCGCGCCGTTGCCGGCGTTGTCCTCGGCCGGTGGGGCGGAGAGCGAGCCTTCGATCAGGTAGCGGCGGATACCGCGGCGGCAGGCATGGCCGATGTCCGGCGGCTTGCTGCGCATCCAGCCCACGAAGGAGTCGGCGACCATGTGCAGATCCCAGCCGCGGGCGGCGAGGATGGCGTCGCCGAGGGCGAGGCACATCTGCGTGTCGTCGGTGACCTGACCGGCCTTGAGGTGGAGCCATCCGCCGCCGACGATGTTGCGCAGCCCGCCCTTGTAGGTGCCCGCGATCTCGCGCGCGGTCATGAACTCGGCGGTGGCTCCGAGGGCGTCGCCGATGGCGAAGCCGAGGTAGGCCCCGAGGGCGCGGTCGTGGAGCGTGAGGGCCGGCGCGGTCACTCGTGTCGTGGAGCAGGGCGCGAGCCAGCGCGTTGCCTCACGGACGTGGCGGAAAGCCGACGCCGATGTCGGCCTACGCCGCGTTTCCTACGGAAATGTAGGGAATTGGGGCGACCCCGGGCGGGAGAAAAACAGCCGGAAAATTCCTACGCGCTCATCTCCAGCGGGTTGCGAGGGTGGGGCGGATGTTGGCACCGCGTCCGCTTATCCGTGTGGCATTCCTGAGGCAGTCTAAAACCAGAAAATAAATACCATGAGAAAAGTAGCGATCTACGGCAAGGGCGGCATCGGCAAGTCGACCACCACGCAGAACACGGTCGCCGGTCTCGTCGAAATGGGGAAGAAGGTCATGGTGGTCGGTTGCGACCCCAAGGCCGACTCCACCCGGCTTCTCCTCGGCGGTCTCGCCCAGCGCAGCGTGCTCGACACGCTGCGCGAGGAGGGCGAGGACGTCGAGTTGGCGGACATTCGTTCCAAGGGCTTCTGCTCCAGCCTGTGCGTGGAGTCGGGCGGCCCGGAGCCGGGGGTGGGCTGCGCCGGCCGTGGCATCATCACCTCGATCAACATGCTCGAGCAGCTCGGCGCCTACGACGAGGACGAGGCCCTCGACTACGTCTTCTACGACGTGCTCGGCGACGTCGTGTGCGGCGGTTTCGCCATGCCGATCCGCGAGGGCAAGGCCGAGGAGATCTACATCGTCTGCTCCGGCGAGATGATGGCGATGTACGCGGCGAACAACATCTGCAAGGGCATCCAGAAGTATGCGCAAACCGGTGTCGTTCGCCTGGGCGGCCTGATCTGCAACAGCCGCAAGGTCGACAACGAGCGGCAGATGATCGAGAAGTTCGCCGAGAAGCTCGGCACGCAGATGATCCACTTCGTCCCGCGAGAGAACGACGTCCAACGCGCCGAGATCCAGCGCAAGACCGTCATCGAGTGGAACCCGAAGTGCGCGCAGGCCGACGAGTATCGGACCCTGGCCCGGGCGATCGACGGCAACAAGAAGTTCGTCATCCCGAAGCCGCTTTCGATCCAGGAGCTCGAAAACCTCCTGATGGAGTACGGCCTTCTCGGCAACTGAGGCGGTGACCGGCCTTCCGGCCGACACAGCCAACAGGAGCGCGGCCGATCCCGCGCTCCTTACCGAACCACCATGATCGACCAACGAGATCCCTAGAGGTCACCACCATGTCCGAACATTTCGAAACACCCAGCGAGGGTTGCGACAGCGACGGCTTCCCGATTCCGAGCGCCGTGCTGCCCGACTCCGCCACCGCCAGGGCGGAGATGCTCAAGATCTACCCGCCGAAGACCAAGAAGAAGCGCGAGAAGCAGCTCCTCGCCAACGACCCGGAGAATCCTCCGGAGATCGGCGCCAACACCCGCACAGTGCCGGGCATCATCACCCAGCGTGGCTGCACCTACGCCGGCTGCCGCGGTGTCGTCATCGGCCCGATCCACGACATCCTCCACATCACCCACGGCCCGATCGGCTGCTCCTACTATTCGTGGGCCACGCGCCGCAATCTGGCCCGCGTGAAGCCGGGCCAGCCGGTCAACTACCTCCAATACTCCATGACGACCGACATGATGGAGGAGGAGATCATCTTCGGCGGCGAGAAGAAGCTGGCCGCCGCGATCCGCGAGGCCTACCGGATCTTCAAGCCCAAGGCCATCGCGGTGTACGCGACGTGCCCCGTCGGCCTCATCGGCGACGACATCCACTCTGTCTGCCGCCAGGCCAAGGAGGAGCTCGGCATCAATGTCTTCGGCTTCTCCTGCGAGGGCTACAAGGGCGTCTCCCAGTCCGCGGGCCACCACATCGCCAACAACGGCGTGTTCAAACACATGGTCGGCCTGCTCGACCAGCCCGACCCGCACAAGTACCGCATCAACGTCCTCGGCGAGTACAACATCGGCGGCGACGCCTGGGAGATCGACCAGCTCCTCCAGAAGTGCGGCATCCACGTGACCGCCACGCTCTCCGGCGACATCAGCTACGAGCAGATCTGCAAGAGCCACACGGCCGACCTCAACGTCGTCATGTGCCACCGCTCCATCAACTACATGTCCGAGATGATGGAGACGAAGTTCGGCATCCCGTGGATCAAGGTGAACTTCATCGGCGCCGAGCAGACGTCGAAGTCGCTCCGCAAGATCGCGAAGTTCTTCGGCGACAAGGCGCTCATCGACCGCGTCGAGGAGGTCATCGCCCAGGAGATGGCCGCCCTCCGGCCCGTGATCGAGGACGTGAAGAGCCGCCTCAAGGGCAAGACCGCCGCGATGTTCGTCGGCGGCTCCCGCGCCCACCACTACCAGCACCTCTTCAAGGATGTGGGCATGCTCACGGTGGCCGCCGGCTACGAGTTCGCCCACCGCGACGACTACGAGGGTCGAGCCGTGCTGCCCTCGATCAAGGTCGACGCCGACTCCCGCAACATCGAGGAGATCCATGTCGAGGCCGACGAGAAACGCTACAACCCGCGCAAGACGCCCGAACAACTGGAGGCGCTCAAGGCCGGTGGTTTCTCCTTCAAGGACTACGACGGCATGATGCGCGAGATGAAGAAGAACGTCCTGGTGATCGACGACATCTCGCACCACGAGATGGAAAAGCTCATCGAGGTGTACAAACCCGACATCATCGGGTCCGGCATCAAGGACAAGTTCGTCATCGAGAAGTTTGGAGTCCCCTGCAAGCAGCTCCACAGCTACGACTACGGTGGCCCGTACGCGGCGTTCACCGGCGCGGCGAACTTCTACAAGGAGATCGACCGCATGATCGGCTCGAAGGTCTGGAAGCTCGTCACCCCGCCGTGGAAGAAGAGCGTCCAGGAGAAGTTCGGTGTCGGAATCGACAGCGAAGGCAACAAGGCGATCCGCGAGATCGTCGCCGGCATGGCCAAGGCCTGGAAGCCCAAGCCCAAGGCCGCCGCCGAGGATGAAGGCTGAACAACCCACCAACAGGAGGATTTCCAATGCTAGACGGCACCACCGCAGAAATCGCCGAGCGCAAGGCGCTCCGCATCAACGCCGCCAAGACATGCCAACCGATCGGCGCCATGTACGCCGCGCTCGGCATCCACGGCTGCATGCCCCACAGCCACGGTTCGCAGGGCTGTTGCTCGTACCACCGCAGCCATCTGACACGGCACTTCAAGGAGCCGGTCATGGCGACCACCAGCTCGTTCACCGAGGGCGCGTCCGTGTTCGGCGGCCTCGCCAACCTCACCCAGGCGCTCCGCAACATCTTCACGATCTACAATCCCGAGATCGTGGCGGTGCACACGACCTGCCTGTCCGAGGTCATCGGTGACGACATCCCGACCATGATCCGCAAGGCGAAGGAGGAGGGCTCCATCCCGGAGGGGAAGCTAGTCATCCACGCCAACACGCCCTCGTTCGTCGGCTCCCACGTCTACGGCTTCTCGAACATGGTCATGGGCATGGTGAACTACCTGTCGGAGAAGACGGGCACCACGCTCAACCAGCTCAACGTGATCCCCGGCTTCGTCGAGCCGGCCGACATGCGCGAGATCAAGCGCCTGGCCAAGGAGATGGGCGTGAACATCTGCATGTTCCCGGACACCTCCAACGTCCTCGACGGTCCGCTGACCGGCCAGTACAAGATGTATCCCGAGGGCGGAGCCACGGTGGCGCAGATCCGGTCCGCCGGCGACAGCATCGCGACCGTCGCCCTGGGCCACTTCGCCTCGCATGTGCCCGCCGCGACGCTCGAGTCCAAGTGCAATGTCCCCGCCGCGTTCCTGGAGCTGCCCATCGGCGTGCAGAACACCGACCGCTTCCTCTCGGCGCTGGCCGGTTATGCGAACGTGCCGGTGCCCGCCACCGTCGAGCTGGAGCGCGGCCGCCTCATCGATCTGATGAGCGACCTGCACCAGTACTTCCACGGGAAGCGAGTGGCGGTCACCGGCGATCCGGACCACGTCATCGCGCTCACCCAGTTCCTCCTCGAGCTGGAGATGAAGCCCGTGTTCTGCATCACCGGCTCGCCCGGCAACCAGTTCGAGAAGCGCATGCACGAGCTGCTCGATCCGGTTGTCCCGAACGCGAAGATCAAGCAATGCGGCGACAACTTCGAGCTGCACCAATGGATGAAGAACGAGCCGGTCGATCTGCTGATCGGCAACACCTACGGCAAGTACATCGCCCGGGTGGAGAACGTGCCCTTCGTCCGGTTCGGCTTCCCGATTCTCGACCGCGCCGCGCACCGGTTCTATCCGACGCTCGGTTACATGGGCGCCGTGAACCTCATCAACCAGATGCTCAACGCGCTCCTCGACAAGAAGGACCGCGAGTGCGCCGAGGAATGGTTCGAGCTGGTGCAGTGATGCCAGCCTTCGGGACGGGTCCGGCGTAGCCGGACTTGTCCCGAGTGCGGTGGCGGCGTGCTCAATTCCAGACGGGGATGGCTCACCGGGTTCTCAGGGGTTTATCCCGGAAGCTAGGCCCGCTTGGTACCTACCCCAAGCCGGCGGCGTTTGGGTCAACGCCGCCGGCCAAGGGCGGGTGCGCCTCTGCAGGGGACGGGCTGTCTCCTGCGCCGTCGGGTGCGTGAGGCGCAACGCACGGCGCGAGCATGACCCTGGCCGCAGGAGCCGGCTTGCCTGCGATCTGCGTGCGAACGGCTGCATGAAACGGACACCTGCACGCAGGCTCCTCCACCTCGAGAATCCGACGGAAATGTCACGATCCCTCCCTTGGAAATATCCGAACAACGAGCACGCGCTGGCACCGGTTCTGCATAGCACCGAAAACGACCGATAACCATGAGCGACAATCTCCACTGCAGCTGCCAACCATCCCCGGGCCTCGCACTCCGCGCGGCTTCTGCCGAGGATTCGGCGCTGTTGTGCCGCTTTGTGCGCGAGTTGGCCGAGTTCGAGGGTCTCTCCCGCGAATGCGCGATCACGCCGGAGTCCGTCTCCGAGCACCTCTTCGGCCCCGACCCCAGCGCGGCTGCACTTGTCGCCGAGTTCGACGGTCGTCCCGCAGGATTCGCCCTCTACTTCCGCACCTTCTCGACGTTCGCTGCGAGGCCGGGGATCTTTCTCGAGGATCTCTATGTGCGTCCCGAGTTTCGCAGGCTCGGTATCGGGCATGCGTTGCTCGCTGCTGTGGCGAAAGTTGCCCACGACCGCTCGGCCGGTCGCCTTGAGTGGACGGCGTTGAAGTGGAACTCGAAGGCGCTCGCGCTCTACGCGGCGGTCGGCGCGAAGCCGATGGAGGAGTGGATGCTTCTGCGCATGGCGCCCGATGCCATCGCCAAACTCGCCGGCCCGTGCACGCAGCATCCGCACGACGGCTGCCGCTGCGGCGGCAAGGGGCCGCACCACACGCACAGCTAACGAGGAACGAAGAATGATGAATGCAGGACGCGAAACCACTGCCGCCTCCGAACTTCATCCTTCTGCATTCAACAATCTGACCTAGGCCATGACGCAAACACTCGAGATTCTCCCGTCGCGCACCGCATCGATCGCCGAGGCCGGCAAGGCTGGCGGTCCGCTGCGTTGCGGCAAGACGAGCGTGGCAGGTTCGGTCTCGCAGCGCGCCTGCGTCTTCTGCGGTTCGCGCGTGGTGCTCTATCCGATCGCCGACGCGCTGCACATCGTGCACGGCCCGATCGGCTGCGCCGCCTACACCTGGGACATCCGCGGCGCCCAATCCTCCGGCCCGCAGCTCTTCCGCAACAGCTTCTCCACCGATCTCCAGGAACTGGATGTGATTTACGGCGGCGAGAAGAAGCTGGAACGCGCGCTCCTTGAGCTGATCGCTAAGCACAAGCCGAAGGCGGCGTTCGTTTACGGCACCTGCATCGTGGGCTTGATCGGCGATGATGTCGCCGCGGTCTGCAAGCGAGTCTCGGAGGCGACAGGTCTTTCGGTGCTGCCCGTCGCGAGCGAAGGATTCAAGGGCACGAAGAAGGACGGCTACAAGGCCGCGTGCGAGGCGCTCCACCGGCTCATCGGCACGGGCGACACGACCGGGATTTCGCCGCTCAGCATCAACCTCATGGGCGACTTCAACATCGCCGGGGAGAGCTGGGTGATCCGGGAATACTTCGAGCGTATGGGCATCCAAGTCGTGGCCACGATCACCGGCGATGGTCGGGTCGACGCGATCCGCCGCTGCCACGGTGCGAAGCTCAATCTCGTGCAATGCTCCGGCTCGATGACGCACCTCGCCAAGAAGATGGAGGCGGAACACGGGATCCCGTTCAAACGCGTCTCCTTCTTCGGCATCGAGGACATGTCGGCCGCGCTCTACGAGGTGGCGAAGTTCTTTGGCGGCGAGGAGTTGATGGAGAAGGCGAGGGCAGTCGTGCGCGACGAAGTGGGCAGGATCTACCCGCAACTCCGCGCCTGGCGCGACGATCTGAAGGGCAAGAAGGCCGCGGTCTACGTCGGCGGCGCCTTCAAGGCCTTCTCGCTCGTCCGCGCCCTGCGCACGCTGGGCATGCGTACCGCGGTGGTGGGCACGCAGACCGGCGATGCCGACGACTACGCCACGCTGCGCGAGATGTGCGATCCCGGCACGATCATCGTCGACGACTCGAACCCGATCGAACTGGCCAAGTTCTGCCTCGAGCAGGATGTCGACCTCTTCATCGGCGGAGTGAAGGAGCGGCCGATCGCGTACAAACTCGGCATCGGCTTCTGCGACCACAACCACGAGCGCAAGGAATGCCTCGCCGGTTTCGTCGGCATGGTGAACTTCGGGCGCGAGGTGCACGCGAGCGTCTGCTCGCCGGTGTGGAACTTTGTCCCACGACGTTCGCAAGGTCGGAGCCTGCTCGCAGGCGGTCCGGCAGTCGCGAACAAGCTCGCTCCTACATCAGGCAACACGGAGGCCGTCGCATGAGCTGCTCATCCTGCAATTCCTCGGTTCCGCCCCCGCCGGCCATCGGTGAGGATGGCGAACACCCGGAGTTCCCGTCCGGCTCGACGAACCCCTGCAAGCTCTGCACACCGCTCGGCGCGTGCTTGGCGTTCAAGGGCATCTCCGGCGCGGTTCCGCTGCTTCACGGTTCCCAAGGCTGCGCGACCTACATCCGGCGCTACCTCATCTCGCATTTTCGCGAACCGATCGACATCGCCTCGACCAACTTCTCCGAGGACTCCGCGGTCTTCGGCGGGCGCAAGAACCTCCACACCGCGCTCGACAACGTCGGCCGCCAGTACCGGCCCGCGCTGGTCGGCATCGCGACCACCTGTCTTTCGGAGACGATGGGCGAGAACATGCCGATGCTCATCGGCGAATACCGGGGCGAGGCTCGCGACCTCCCGCCTGAAACCGACCGCCCCGAGTTGGTCCACGTTTCGACGCCGAGCTTCAAAGGGACGCACGCCGAAGGCTTCCACGCGGCTGTACGTTCGCTCGTCGAGACGCTCGCGGGCACATCTGAACAATCGAAAATCGGAAATCCCAAATCGAAGATCGCATCACGGCTTGCCGTGATGCCGGGCATGGTCTCGCCCGCCGACCTTCGCCACCTGCGCGATTTCTGCGCGGCCTGGGGCGAGGGGCCGATCACCCTCGTGCCCGACTATGCGGAGACGCTCGACGGCCCCAGTTGGTCGGAGTTCGAGCGGATGCCTCATGGCGGCACGACAGTCGATGAGCTGCGCGCCCTCGACCGTGCGACAGCCGCGCTCGAGTTCGGTCACTCGCTCGCCGCGGCTCCCGCGACAGCCGGTACGCACCTGAACAAGAAGTTCGGCGTGCCGCTGCACCGTCTCGGCCTGCCGATCGGTGTGCGCGCCAACGACGCCCTCTGCACCGCGCTCGAGGCCGCCACTGGCCGCGAGATGCCGGCGCGCATCGCCGCCGAGCGCGGCCGCCTGATCGACAGTTATGTCGATGCCCACAAGTACCTCGCGGGCAAGAAGGCCGTCGTCTACGGCGAGGACGACCTGGTAGCCGGGATCGCGGTGTTCCTCGCCGAGACCGGCGTCACGCCGGTGCTGGTCGCGAGTGGCGAACGCAGCCGCCGGCTCGCCGACGCGATCTTCGCCGCCGCACCGGAGCTGCGCGACCGGATCGAGGTGCGCGAGGGCTCGGACTTCGGCGACATCGAGACCCGCATCGAGGAGCTGAAGCCGGACCTGCTCATCGGCAGCAGCAAGGGCTACAAGCTCGCCCGCTCGCTCGGCGTTCCTCTCGTGCGCTGCGGCGTTCCCGTCCACGACCGGCTCGGTGGGCAACGCATCCAACTGCTCGGCTACGCCGGCACCCAGCAACTCTTCGACCGCATCGTCAACGCCCTGCTCGAAGCCAAGCAGGAGCATTCGGACATCGGCTACGCCTACCTCTAGTCATTTTCGGTTTTGGATTCTCAATTTTCGATTCCAGCCCCCTACCAACCACACCTTGCCATGAATGCCGAACACTCCGCGTGCGTCACTGATCTGAGCGCCGAAACAGCCGGCAATCGGCAATCGGAAATCGGAAATCAAAAATGGTCGAAGCACCCGTGCTTCGACCGGGAGGCGCACGGCAAGTTCGGCCGCGTGCATCTGCCGGTCGCGCCGCGCTGCAATCTGCAATGCAACTTCTGCAACCGGAAGTTCGACTGCATGAACGAGAGCCGCCCGGGCGTGACGAGCTCGATCCTGCCGGTGCCACAGGTCGTACCGTACCTCGAGGAGGTCATGGCGCGGGTGAAGAACCTGAGCGTCGTCGGCATCGCCGGCCCGGGCGACCCGTTCGCCAACCCGGACGAGACGATGGCCACGCTGCGCGCCGTGCGTGCCCGCTATCCGGAGATGATCCTCTGCCTCGCGACCAACGGCTTGGGTATCGGGCCGTACGTCGAGGAGATCGCTGCGCTGAAGGTCAGCCACGTCACCTTCACCGTGAACGCCGTCGATCCCGAGATTGGCGCGAAGATCTACGCCTGGATCCGCGACGGCCGAAGGCCGATGCGCGGCATTGAGGCCGCGAAGCTTCTGCTCGAGCGCCAGCTCGACGGCATCCGCCGGCTCAAGGCGCTTGGCGTGGTCGTGAAGATCAACTCAATCCTCATGCCCGGCATCAACGACACGCACATCCCCGAGGTCGCGAAGGTCATGAAGGAGCTCGGCGCGGACCTCATGAACGTGATGGCGTTCCTCCCTGTGAAGGGCGCCGCGTTCGAGGACCTCGCTCCTCCGGACACGATGGACATGGCGCGCGCCCGCCTGCAAAGCGGCCTGCACCTCCCGCAGATGTCGCACTGCGCCCGCTGCCGCGCCGACGCCGTCGGTCTTATCAGCGAGGGCCTCAACGAGGAGAACATGGAGCGGCTCAACCGCTACGCGAACGCGGACGTCCTCGGCGGTCGCAGCCGCCCGTACATCGCCGTTGCGAGCGAGGAGGGCGCGTTGGTCAATCAGCACCTCGGCGAGGCGGCGCGCGTTCTGGTCTTCAAGAAGGACGAGGCGACGCCCTCGGGTTTCAAGTTCCACGAGGTGCGCAAGACGCCCGAGCCGGGCAGCGGCGAGCACCGCTGGCGCGACCTCGGCGCCCTGTTGCACGACTGCCGCGCGATCCTCGTCTCCGCCGCCGGGCCGAAGCCGAAGCGCGTACTCGAGGAGACCGGCGTCGAGGTCCTCGAGATGGAGGGCCTGATCGAGGAAGGGCTGGCGGCCGTCTTCTCCGACCAGCCGATCCCCAAGGCGCTGCAACGCCGTTTCACCTCCTGCGGCAGCGGCTGCAAGGGCACCGGTACCGGCTGCGGCTGAGGGCGGCGGACCTAAGGCGGAATAAAGAATGATGAATGCGGAACTTCACCAATCAGATGCTGGCGAGATGGCCATAGTGCGGTGCTTTCGCCCGCGTTCCGAATCCGCCGGTGCGGGCTGAACCGCCGCACGACTTTGTCCGACCTCCTCGCTCCTCACTACCCACTCCTCGCTACTTCCCACTTCCCATGAACAAACCGAACCACCACCTCTTCGTCTGCGGCAGCTTCCGTGCGAACGGCGAGCGCCAGGGCGTCTGCCACAAGAAGGACTCGATGAGCCTTCTTTCGTACCTCCAGGGCGAGATCCAGGACCGCTCCCTCGACGGCGTCGAAGTCGCCGTCACGGGCTGCATGAACGTCTGCGTCAAAGGGCCCGTCATGGTCGACTACCCGTCCGGCAACTACTACCGCGTGCCGAACAACGACGCGATCGACGCCATCCTCGATGCGATCGAGAACGGCACGGTCGCGGAGGAGTACCTGCTGACGTGATGCTGCGAGGGTAGGGACGTTTCTCCGAAACGTCCGTCGCTCTGCTCTCGTCCGCGCCAAACGCCACACAGCGGCGGTTTCGGAGAAACCGCCCTACCATGGACTGAATCGTCCAGCCACGATTGAGCATAACCGATCACCTCCCGCCAATGAACACCCACCGTCTCCACCTCATCGACACCACGTTGCGCGACGGCGAGCAGGCGGCGGGTGTCGTGTTCACGCGCGAGGACAAGGTCGCCATCGCCCGCGAGCTGGTGGCCGCGGGTGTGCCGGAGCTCGAGGCCGGTATCCCGTCGATGGGCCGTGAGGCGCAGGACGATCTGCGCGCGGTCCTGGACGAGGTTGGGGCCGACCGCGTGCTGGCCTGGTGCCGGGCCGATCCGGCCGACCTCGCCGCGGCGCAGATCTGCGGGGCGACGCGCGTTCACCTCTCGTTCCCGGTTTCCGATCTGCATCTGAAAACCTGGGGCAAGGATCGGAGCTGGGTCCTGTGCGAGCTGCACCGTCTCGTGGCGGAAGCGGTGGCCCGCTTCCGCTTCGTCTCGATCGGCGCGCAGGACTCGACCCGCGCCGACTTCGGTTTCCTGAAGGAGTTTGCGGAGGCGGTCGCGCTCACGCCGGCGCGGCGGCTCCGACTCGCCGATACTGTCGGTGTCGCGTACCCGGCCCGGCTGTTGAGCGAGATCGCCGCCCTGCGGGAGCTGACACCCGGTCTGGTCTTGGAGATCCACGCGCACGACGACCTCGGGCTGGCGACGGCGAACACGTTGGCGGCGTACGAGGCCGGGGCGACGGCGGCGAGCGTGACGGTGAACGGGCTGGGGGAGCGCGCCGGCAATGCGGCGCTCGAGCAGGTCGTGATGGCGTTGCGTGTTGCACATGGCGCCGACTGCGGGGTGCGCACCGAGAAACTCGCGCTGCTTTCCGCGATGGTCGCGCGCGCTTCCGGGCGGGTGATCGCCCCGGAGCGGCCGGTGGTCGGTGCGGCTGCATTTCGCCACGAGTCGGGACTGCACTGTGCGGGACTGCTCAGGGATTCGCGCACCTACGAACCCTTCGCGCCGGAGATGGTCGGACGCCGGCGCGAGCCGTTCGCCGTGGGATGGAAGAGCGGAGCCGCCGCGCTGGTCGCGGCGTTGCGGGCGGCGGGATCACCGGCCGACGAGGCGGAAGTCCGCCGCATGCTGCCGCTGGTGCGGGGCCGGGCACGCGAACTGCGGCGCACGCTCACGCAGCGCGAGCTGGTCGATTTGCATCACGCACTGTTCAACACCGGAGGATTCTAGCCATGGGATTCAAAGCCTACCGTTTCACCGCACAGCCCGACGAATCGTGGATACTCGCCGACCCGGAGCCGCTGCGCTTCTCCGGCCCCAACGGGCTGATTGCCCAGTGGTACCGGCTCAACCGTGGGCGCATCGGCGACACGGCGTGGCTGGCCACCGCACAGGAGTGGCTTGCGCTCGCGTTTCGCGAGGAGGCCGCGAAGCAGCGCTGGATCGTCTTCGAGCAGGCCGCAGCCGGAAGCAGGCAGTTGGCGCGCTTGGAACGCATCCATGGGCAGTTTGCCGGCGAAACGCGGATCATGATGCAGTTCAGACCGCTCCGGTGCATCGCCGACGCGCCTTCGTTGGTCGTCACGGAGCCCGCCTCCTCGTGCAGTTGGAGCGAGGAGATTTCCATCGACGGCGGTGGGAGCAGTTCCGCCTGCACGTGGCGGTGGATGGCCCCGAAGCTCGGTTTCGCGAGCGTGGTGGCGGGCTGATCGCGAGCGGCCCGTCGCGCGGCGCCGCAGGAGGCGGCCGCGCGCCGTGCGGCTCAGAGGTCGAAGTGCTCGCCGAGGTAGAACTCGCGGGCCTTCGGGTCGTTGATGAGGTACTCGCCGCTGCCCTCGGTGAGCACGCGGCCCTGATGGATCAGGTAGGCGCGGTCGACGATGCGCAGGGTTTCGCGGACGTTGTGGTCGGTGATGAGAATGCCGATGCCGCGCTTCTTGAGCTCGAGGACGATCTTCTGGACGTCGGCCACGGAGATCGGGTCGACGCCGCTGAACGGCTCGTCCATGAGGAGGAACTTCGGGCGGGTGACCAGGGCTCGGGCGATCTCGAGGCGGCGGCGCTCGCCGCCGGAGAGAGTGTAGGCTCGCTGTTTGGCGAGGTGGTAGAGACCGAGCTCGTCGAGGTGCTCCTTGGTGCGGGCGGCGTGCTGTTTGCGCGGGATGCCGAGGGTCTCGACGATGGCGCGGACGTTCTCCTCGACGGTGAGGGTGCGGAAGATCGAGGGCTCCTGCGGGAGGTAGCCGAGGCCGGTGCGGGCGCGCTGGTGCATCCGCAGCTTGGTGATGGGGTTGTCGTCGAGGAACACGCTGCCGCGGGTGGCCGGCACGAGGCCGACGATCATGTAGAACGTGGTGGTCTTGCCGGCGCCGTTGGGGCCGAGCAGGCCGACGATCTCGCCGGCGGAGACGCGGATGTTCACGCCGCCGACGACGGTGCGCTGGCCATAGACCTTCACCAGCTCGCGGGTGGAGATGACGGAGCGCTTCTCGGACGAAGTGGCAGGTGCGGAGGCGGGCTTGGCTGGCTCGGATTTGGCCTGCTTTGTGGCGGACGTGTTCTCGACTTTGTCAGTGGCGGCCGGGACCGAGGCCTTCTTGGGCTCGTCCGGTTTCGCGGCAGCAGCGGCGGGTTTCGCGGATACTGAGGCCGGCGCCACGGACGAGGCAGGTTGGGCGGATTCGGTCTTCACCGGAGTGCCTGTGGACGTGATAACCGGTTTCTCGGGAGCGGGCGTGGCCGGTTTGGCAGGAGCGGTGGAGCTGGCCGCGGGCGCCGTGGTCCCGGCGGGTTTCCCGGGTTGCTGCGGTGCGGGGGAAGGTGTGGCGGCGGGCGTGCTCACGGCTTGGTCTTGGCCGGGGTGGCGGGTTTCGCGGCGGGAGCGGCGGCGGGCTGTGCCGCAGGCGCGGCTACGGCGGTGGTGGCCGGTGGCGGCGGGGCGTCCTTCGAGAAACCGAGGTCCTTGATCGGCGGGAGGGTGATGCGGGCCTTGTCGACGATGGCGCGGCGCTCGCCGCGCAGGAGAGTGATCTTCTCGCCCACGACGGTGCTTTCGCCGTCGCGTACCATCGGGTCCTCGGTGAGGGTGATCTTCTCCTCGCCGGGGAGGACTTCGGCGCGGCCGCAGGTGGCGACGCGGTCGCCCTGCTCGATGCGGACGCGGCCGGTGGCCAGCAGGCTCTTGAATTTGCCGACCTGGCCGAGCGAGGTCTTCTCCTTGTCGCGAAGAATCTCCTTCTTGTCTCGGATGGTGACGGCTTCGAGGCGGTCGCAGGAGAGGCTGATGTTGGTGCCGCGAACGAGGACGAGACCGGTGAAGAGGAAGACGCTCTCGTCGTCGGTGCTCTGCATGTCGAGGTTCTGGCTGACGATGGTCGTCGGCGAGGGTGTAACCGGCTCTTCGGCACGGGCGGCGAAGGCGGCCAGGGCGAGGCCGAGGGCGATGGGAAGTGCGGAGCGTTTCATTTCAAGATGTCGATGAGCTGGGCCTGGAAGACGACGCGGGCTTCCTCGCGGATGGCGATCTTGCGGGTGGGTTCCTCGCAGCGCCAGCGTTTGCCGGCGAGGGAGTAGCCGGGGCCGGCGACGTCGATGCTCTCGTCGCCCTCGGCCACCCGGGTCTTGATCTGGAGGTGGGCCTTGGGGCTGGCGACTTTGAGGGCGAGGGCGCCTTTGCTGTCGAAGAGGGATAGAGTGAAGTCGCGGATCTCGAGTTGCTCGGCTCCGTGTTAAAAACGGTTGCCGCCGCGAAATTAAAATAACATGCGGCCGGTCGCGGCGTCGAAGAGGGAAAGATGGAAGTCGATGATGGGCGCCTCGGTGAGAGAGGGCGGTGCGGCTCGGGTGGCGCCGGCGAGAGCCAACAACGCCGCGGCGAGCAGGCCGAGACGGGATCGGCGTGGCGAGCGGTGCTGGTCGGTGGCGGGCATGAAGGTCGAAAGTCTGGAGGTGGAAGGCGGAACGCAGAACGCGGCGACTGGTCGGCGGCGGGCGGAGCGTGGTGGTGGTGCGGGCGGGAGTCGATCAGTTCGCGGGGCGATGGGCGAGGATGTGTTCGCAGACTTCGCGGACGGCGCCGGCGCCGGCGGGGCGGGCGGGTACATAGTCGGCGACAGTGAGTGCGGCGGGCATGGCGGCGGCGGGGGCCACGCCGATGCCGGCCCAGGAGATCGCGGCGGAGTCGATGTCGTCGTCGCCCATGTAGCAGATGTTCTCCGGTGAGAGCGCGAGGCGGGCGGCGAGTTCCTGGAGGGCGGCGAGTTTGTCGGTGCGGCCCTGGATGAGATAGGGGATTCGGAGCTCCTCGCCGCGGCGGGTGGTGGCACCGGAGTGCCGGCCGGAGATCCAGGCGAGGGCGATGCCGGCGTCGCGCAGGCGGCCGAGCCCCATGCCGTCGAGGACGGAGAAGCGTTTCATCTCGGCGCCGTCGCTGGAGACATAGATGGATCCGTCGGTGAGGACGCCGTCGACATCCATGGCGAAGAGGCGGATGCGCGCCCAACGCGCTGCGGTGGGCGCGGTGCGACGCGCGGGGATGGAGCGTGATTGGGTGCTGGAGCGCGCCATGGTTGGGGCCGAGTCAAACGGGGAAACGGCGCAGCGGAATCCGAAAATGGGGGCCGGGGACGAACGCGCCGAGGCGGGCTGCAGACCGATGCGAGCCTGACGCGAGGTTTTCCGCCGCCGAAATGTTAACCTGCGAAATTTCCGATTGCGGCGGCGCGACGCGGATTCCTAACGTCGAACCCTTTACTCCGTTGATGCACACGCACGGCCCCAAGCGCATCTACTCCCCGCAGTCTCTCGAATGGTGGTTCGAGCGGTTGGGCGAGGAATGGGAAACGCACTTCTCCAACGAGGTGCTGGAGCTGGGCCGTACCATCTACCGCGACAGCCAGATCCGAGAAGTCGAGCTCGGCGCCGCCGATGCGATCATCCACCGGCGCGTCGAGAAGAAGGAAGACTACACGGTGATCGAGTGGACCGACGGCAAACCGTCCGTGCGCTCCTCCTCGACCGACGAACAGGTGGCCCAGGCGATCGCGGTGGCCGGTCTCTACGAGATCGAGGAGCTGGTCTCCGAGGAGCTTCCCGCGCTGCCGTCCACGACGCCGAAGGCCGGCGAGGCCAAGCCCGCAGGTGCGGCGAAGTCCGCCCCAGCTGCGGGCGGCAAGCCCGGACAGCCGGCTGCCGCTTCCGGTGCCACTGGTGCCGCGACGAAAGCGAATGCGGCGGGTGCTGTAGCCGGGACGGCTGCCGGAGCCGCGCCGGTCAAGCCCACGGAGGGCGCCGCGCTCGAGGTTTCGCGCGAGTTTCTGCTGTGTTTCCATCCGGTCGAGAAGGGGTTGGCGTGCGTGGCCTACTGGGTCGAGCGCGACGGCAAACGCGTGCCGGCCTACGGCACCGGTGCCTCGAACACGCTCCAGCTCAGCGCGGCCGACCGCGCGAAGGCGATCGGTCTGGCGACCTACGCGCGCAAGGCGCACTTCCATTTCCACCCCGAGTCCCACGCGTACATCCTCGAGATGGTGCGCGAGATCCCGGAGTTCCTGCGCAACGGCCTGCCCCAGTGGCGCAAGCATTTCGCGGTCGAGGTCGACCCGGCGGTGAAGGGCCTGCAGGAGGGCGTACGCGCCGTCGAGATCGAGGCGCAGGCCGTGCGTGCGCGCGCCGGCGCCGGCATCGACCTGCGCTGGGTGTTCCGCACCGGCGAGCGGCTGCTCACGGCGGCCGAGGTCGAGGAAGTCACCAAACAGGCGGGACAACAGGTGCTGCTGCCCGGCGTGGGCATCGTCGCCCTTGCGCCCGACAAGCTGGAGAGCATGCAGTCCTGGAAGCGGATGACCGCCGATCTCCACGGCGACACCATCCCGCCCTACCTGATCTTCTCCCTCTTCAACGAGGCGCGCTGGAAGGTCACGCTCACCCCCGAGCTGGAGCAGTGGAAACAGCGCGTGCTCGGGCAGGGCGGCGTGGCCGCGGCCGCGTTGCCGGAGTTCCTCCGCCACTACCAGCGGCTCGGCGTGGAGTGGCTACACCACCTCTGCGAGACCGACTGCCACGGCCTGCTGGCCGACGAGATGGGACTGGGCAAGACCGTCCAGGTGCTCACGTTGCTGGCGACGCGGCCGCTGGAGAAACTGCGGCACGTGGTCGTCTGCCCGGCGAGCGTCGTACCCGTCTGGCGCGAGGAGGCGGCGCGGTTCTACCCGCAGCTGAAGGTCGAGGTGCTCAAGAGCGGCAACGACTTCCTCGCGCGCCCCGAGCCCGCGCTCTGGCTGGCCAGCTACGCGCAGCTGCGCAAGCACCGCGAGCTGCTCGACCGCGCCGAGTTCGGCTACGCGATCCTCGACGAGGGGCAGTTCATCAAGAACCCCGACGCGAAGGTCACGCACGCCTGCCAGGCGATCCGCGCCCGGCACCGGTTCGTCCTCAGCGGCACGCCGCTGGAGAACCGCCAGCTCGACCTCTGGTCGATCTTCCGCTTCCTGCTCCCCGGCCTGCTCGGCACGCGCGCCGGCTTCGAGGCCGCGCTCGTGCGCGACCGCGACGGCACCGTCGAACGGCTGCGCGTGCAGATCGCGCCGTTCGTCCTGCGCCGCACGAAGGACGAGGTCGCCAAGGAGCTCCCCGCCAAGGTCGTGATGGACCTGCGCTGCCCGCTCACCGACGCCCAGCGCATCGAGTACGCGAAGATCTGCGACGAGGGCCTGCGCCGCCTCGGCAGCGACATCGGCACCGCGATCCGCGAGAAGTCGTTCGGGCTGTTCGCGCTGCTCACGCGCCTGCGTCAGGCCTGCTGCGACCCGGACCTCCTGCCGTGGGTGCACTCCGGCCCGGAGGACAGCGGCAAGTTGAACGTGCTCGTGGCGAAGCTGGCCGAGGTGCTCGCCGGCGGCCACAAGGTCGTGATCTTCTCGCAGTTCGTGATGTTCCTGGCCCGCGTGCGCGAGCTGCTCGCCGCGCAGTTCCCGGACGTGGCCCGCTTCGAGCTCACCGGCAGCACGGTCGACCGGCAGAAGCCCGTGCAGCAGTTCCAGAACGC
>CAZXHR010000011.1:0-40791 GCA_964640465.1 uncultured Opitutaceae bacterium | reverse complement strand
CTTCGATCCAAACTGGTCTCCCAACCCTGCCGCTTGAAAAAGATCGGATCTACCTGCCAGCATAGCGAAGGCCTTGAATTCCTTCGCCCCACCGGATCGCGCTTTCCGTCCGCGATCAGCGGACACATCGCCCACCGCCACCGAGGCAATCCACCACAGGCCACTTCCAAGGCTTCGCCCCTGGCGAAGCCCATCGGCCGAAGATTCTTCACCACCGAAGAATCATTCCAACCACTCCGGACTCTCGCCGCTCTCACGAGCGGCGCCACAGCTCAGCGGACTTCCGTCCTTCGTTTTCTTCGTTCGCTTCTGTCGTTTGTCCGATGCCTCCGATTCCTGAGTCCGTAAGTTCCAGATTTTCTCCGGGCCACCCGTCAGGCGATCAGCCCTGCGCCCTCGTCGAAGCCGAGCATGAGGTTCATGCACTGCACCGCAGCGCCCGAAGCGCCCTTGCCGAGGTTGTCGAGCCGCGCGACCACGAGCGCCTGCTCGTCGTTGCCGAAGACACTGATGTCGCAACGGTTCGTCCCGTTGCTGGCCAGCGTGCGGAAGAAGCCCTCGTCGAGCTCGGTCGACGGATTCACCTCCGTCGCCACGCGCACGAACTTCTCGCCGGCGTACGCCGCGCACAAAGCCGCCGCGATCGCCTTGGCGCCGCAGGGCTTGGCGAGCAGCCGCCGCTCAAACGGGATGCACACGGCCATGCCGCGGTAGTAGTCGCCGATGATCGGCACGAAGACCGGGTTCTGCGCCAGCCCGCTCACCACGCGCATCTCGGGCAGGTGCTTGTGCGTGAGGCCGAGCGAGTACGGCCGCGGCGCCACCCGCTGGTCCTGCGTCGACTCCTTGGCCTGGCGCGCGGCCACGTTGGCGGGATTCTCCGCATACGCGGCGATGAGCTTCTTGCCGCCGCCGCTGAAACCGGTGAGCGAAGTGCACACGATCGGATAGGTCGCGGGGACAATCGCCGCCTCGACGAGAGGCGAAACGATGAGGTTGAAACCGGAGGCATGGCAGCCGGGCACAGCGACCTTCTTCGCCGCCTTCACCGCGGCGCGCTGCTTGCCCTTGTGCAGCTCGGGCAGGCCGTAGACCCACTCGGGATTCGTGCGGTGCGCCGTGCTGGCGTCGAGAAACCGCACCTTCGGCAGGTCGGCCGCGAGGGCGACGGCCTCCTTCGAGGCGACATCGGGCAGGCAGAGGAAGACGATGTCGGCCGCGGCGATCATCGCCTTGCGGGCCGCCGGGTCCTTGCGCTTCTCGGGATCGATCGCGATCACCTCGACATCGCTGCGGCTGGCGAGCCGCTCGTTGATCTCGAGCCCCGTGGTCCCCTCGCTGCCATCGACAAAGATCTTCGGTTTCATGCTGTAGAGAAGTGTTTCGTGAAAGGTCGACACTGCGGCGGCAACCGCCCCGAGCGTCAACACCACTAACGGCCCTTTCTCCGTGCAGCGTGCAACCCTGCCGCATAGTGCGTGCCTTCAGGCCGCACCGGCAGGCCCAGTTCGTAAACCGGCAGAAGGTATCCGCACAGCATCCCGGTCGGCGGACCGCAATACCGCGCCACCTCCGGCATCCGACCTCCTTCCGCTGCTTTCCGTCATCTGCCATCCACCCGCTGTCCTCCGCCCCTCCCGCCTCTCGCCTTTCGTCTCTCACTCACTTCAACGGCCCAAACAGCTTCGTGAGCACATCGAGCAAATCCTTGCCGGGCGCCTGCACCGCACCGCGCCCGCGCAACAGCGAGATCGCGCGGTGGCCCACTACCTCCTCGCGGTTCACCTCGACGATCTGCACCGTGCCGGCACGCTGCCCGAACAGGTCCACGGCGCCAAGCGGCCGCAGCGCCAGCGGCATGCCCGTCCAGTAGCAGTCGATCTCCCAGCCGGCCACCGCCGTGCCGCGCGGCAACGAGCCCTTCACCAGCGAGGGATAACGCTCCACGAAATCCGGTGTCCGGGTCGTGACGACGCGCACCTTCACCGCCACCGGCAGCGCCGCCAGGTAGTCGCCGATGTCGTCCGCACGCCCGGCGCGGTGCTGGTCGAAGAAGTCGCGCGGATCGAAGCCCATCAGGTTCATCCCGTTCCACTCGCGGTGGAGATTCGGGCTGCCGAACTGCTGCGTGGCATACCACGTTTCAAAACTTCGCGTGGCCATCAGCCCGAGCTCGAAATGCAGGTGGGCACGGTCGCGCGGGATCGTGTAGCCGCCCGCGGTGTGGCCCATCGTCGCGATCACTTCGCCGGCCTTCACCGTGTCGCCCACCTTTAGTCCCGGCCGCACTGCGCTCAGGTGCGCGTAGAGTGAGTAGCAAGCCGGCGTGGCGCCGGGGTGCTCGATCACGATGTACCGCCCGTAGCTGCTCTGCCCGGCCTTGGTCGCGATGTGCCGCACCACGCCGTCCATCGCCGCGAAGATGTCGTCGGTCGGCTCGCCGCGGTTGCGCACCGCGATCGGCTTGAGGTCGATGCCCTCGTGGAACTGCATGCCGCCGCTGCGCACGCAGCCGAACAACCCCGACTCGGGCTGGCCCGACGCCGTGGACTGGACGTATTCCTCGATCGGCCGACCGTCGACATACGCGGTGTTCGGCGTGGGCCACACCAATTCCAGTCTTGCCTGCGCAACCGTCGCAAACGCGACGAATCCGAAGGCGAGAGATGCAAGCGCGAGCTTCACGGCCGCCGAGAAAAGAAACCGCTCCAAGCTCCGTCAAGCGACATGGACCCACCGAAGCCCCCCTCTGTGGCACACGCTCTGGCGCCGCTCACCCGCGCATCGAAATCTTCCGAACTACGATCCAGCCAGAGCGCCTTCGGCCTAGTTCACCTGAATGGCCGTGTCTACGACCCGGTACTCGGTCGGTTCCTGTCGGCGGACCCATTCGTGGACGACGCGACGACCGCTGGGGCGTACAACCGGTACGCGTATTGCGGCAACGATCCGCTGGGGCATACCGATCCGAGCGGGTTCTTCAGCCTAAAGAGTGCGCTGATGATCGTCGCGGTGATCGCCATCAGCATTGTGACGGCTGGGGCAGCGCTTGCCGCAATTGCTCCCGGATTGTCGTTATGGGGCGGGATTAGTGCGGTAGCGACAGCTAGTTTCTCGGGCATAACCGGTTTGACGGCCTTACAGGCAGCCGTAATCGCTGGCGCAGCTGGCGGTTTCGCCGGTGGATTTGCGGGATCGCTGCTCAACGGTGGCAGCTTGGGGGATGCATTCAAGGCCGGCATCATAGGCGGTATTACCGGTGCAATCTCGGCTGGCATAGCTACGAAGATTGGCGATTTCGCCGCGATGAAGGGCCACGAGTGGTTCTCAGAATACGGACTGAATCATGCCGCGCATGGAATTTCGCAGGGTCTGATCACGGAGGCTACTGGCGGAGAGTTTCGCCACGGCTTCTATGCTGCGGCGTTGACGTCCGCGGTGGCGGGACCGATCTCAAGAAACATCAAGGGTGTCCCATTGCAGACGGCCGCTGCGGCGGTTGTTGGTGGGACAGCGTCAGCTATCGGCGGCGGGAAGTTTGCGAATGGCGCAGTTAGCGGTGCCTTCACGTATCTCTTCAATCAAGCTGCTCACCCGGCAGAAGGTACGACAAAATCACCTTCCGTAACGATTTCGCTTAAGGCCCATCAACTAGAAGGTACTGATGATTATGCTCATGCATTCGTGGAGATACGCGACAATCTCACCGGTGATTTATATGTCTCGCGGGCAGGGCCTAGCAAGGAATACCCGGGCGGGATTCCTTCGGTTCTGGTCAATAAGTCCTTCAAGGGGGTGCTGGTTCAAGCGGATGACGCTGTACAGTTCCAACTCTCAAATGAAAGTGTGCAGATGGACCTGAAGGGCAGGAAGTTGCTTTTTTCTAAAGAGATAACCACTCTCCAGGAGCCGATTGATAGTGTCCTGAAAAAGTTCAACGACTATGCTCATTCGGTGAATAAGCAGAATCTTTTGTATAGGCCTCGTACGATAAACTCCAATGCTTATGCATTTGGAGCGATTGAGACTGTCACGGGTGTCGTTGTTGCTCCCGATAAGCGAATTCCGGGTTCTGGAGAAAGGCTGATTAAACCATGAATATGCGATTGATTGCGGCGATTCCGCTGGCGTTCCTATGTATCTTTTGCTTCGGGGATAATATCAAAAATATGGAAGATCTTTATCGCTCTAAACTTGTCGGAATGCCTGCATCAGAGGTGGAGGCATGGATGAAAGAGAATACGGTGCGTTATGGCTTTGAAACTAGGCAATTCTTGGTTTCATCTGGTACTGAAGCAGCTCAACTGCCTTTCATGGATCATTGTCGCGGACGGTATAATGGAATATTGAAAGATTCAAAGGAAGGTGGTTCTGGCCGTGTCACGAGTGCGGGATGTAGGGTGTACGTATATATCGATATCAGTGGGGTCGCAATAGAAGTGGGTTTGCGTCCGTTGGTTACGGGGCCATAACCTGAGGGTTCGATCCGGCGAGATGTGAAAACGAGCACGTAGAACTGACCCACGTGCGAGCATGTAAAGTTGACCCACCCCTTGAGTTGATCCGGGAGGAGCCGGTGCTAGCCGGCTCCGTTGTCTGTGGTTTGAAGCGTCCTTCCAAAAGGAAGTGGACCGAGCCCTAAGGAGCCGAGCCAAAGGGGACACGTCGCGACAATTGACAAGTCGTAGTTCCGGTCTGGATCAGTAGTCACCGGCACGGAGCCGCAATTACGCTCTCAGCCCTTGCCGGCCGTCCTCGGCGACGTGCGGCCGACCTTCATACCGCCGACGGAAACCAGCCTGAACTCGACCGGCTTGCTCAGATCGATGCCCAGCAGCTTGGCGCCCTCGGCGAGCGCCTCGCGGCCGCGGCCCTTGGCGGCGAGTTGGGCGACGTGGGCGCGGGACTGCGCGTGAAACCGCTCCGTCGCCGCATCGTTCTTCCTTCCGCTCTTCTTTTTGGCGCGAGCCATGATGCGGGAAAAACGGCGCAACCCGCTTCGATTGCAACCGCGGCCGTCAACGAGCACGTAGAACTGACCCACTGCCGAGCATCTACATTTGCGAGGGGTTCAGCTCCGGCGGCCGATCATGCTCCAAGGGCGAAGCGCAGCGGCAGCTCCAGGAGGGCGAAATCGGGTTCATCCTCTCGGGTGCCTTCGCGCAGGAGGTTGTCGAGCTGCTTGGCGAGGGAGAGGTTCTCCACTTTGGCGAGGGCTTTGGCGGTCAGGCGGTAGCCGGATTTGCCGTCGGCGTTGGGAGCGGAATCGTGTTCCACATACCCACGGGCGATGAGTTCCGCGAAGAATGGGCTGGAGGAGTTTTTCAGCATGGCGCCGGGATGAAATCCGCGCGGCCGGTAGAAAGCAATCCGAAGTATCAGAAAAAAAGCTACAATGACAATTTGGCAAAATCCATCCAGTGCAAGGCGCCGCGCCGAATGGTCGGACTGAGGGGCAGGTCGCGAATCCTGCCAAGGTAGGCTTGGTCCAGGGCACGGCCGGGGACTTTTGCGCCGCCGGCCCCCTACTTGGATCAGTCTGGCGACGCGCCGCCATCCTCGCGGAACGGCTTCACCTCGATTTTGGCGACGAATGGTTTGGTTGGGTTGAGTTCGGCGAAGCGTTCGGGGAGAGCGGCAACGGACTTCAACTGGCCCTCGGCGAGGAGATCGGCGACGGCTTCCAGCCGCTTGCCGGATAGGACGACATTGGCGGTCGCAAACCCGAGGGTGAGCACCTGCGGCATCTCGGCCGGATTGTGGCTAGGGTTGCGGGTGAGCAGTTGGTAATCGAGCAACTGTGAGGAGCCGTAGCCGAGCCGGTTGTGCGGCGTGGGCCAGAACTCGATGAAGGCCACGACCTGACCGGAGGTGGCGGAGACGACACAGGCCTCGGAGGCCTGTTCTTTGCGTTTTTGGGCGAGGGACTCGGCGAGTGAGCTCATGGGATGGTTGTGATGGAAATGTTCAGCCTCTGTGCATTGGCCGGGCGTCAGAGTTCGTGCCCGTGGCCCAGTCCGTGACCGCGACCGCGGCCGAGATTTTGCCGGGCGCGCATCTCTTCCTGGACGCGGCGCAGACGCATCTGGGCCTGAAGGTTCTTGAGCGCCTGATTGTTCGCCGGGGCGACTTGGCGCGATGTTGTCGTCCGCTCGACGGGAAGCGGGATTGCCTGTTCTTCGCGCTGCCCGCGCCCGAGCCGTTCGGCCAGCCAGGCGCGCAGCTCGCGCGCCCAGCGCTGCACGGCCAGCACCGGAGCAAGCCGCTGCCCCCGCATCGGCCTGAGTCCTCGGCAGGGGCGCAGCCCCTGCACCTGTGGAAGCTTCGCTTCCCGTTGCGCGCGGCCGATGGCCTCGCGTCGGTCCGCCTGCGGCACCTGCGGAGCCTGCAAAAGCCCGTGTTTTTGGAGGGCTTCGCGGAGACCGTCCAACTCGAGGGCGGCCTTGCGGGTGTGGGCATCCTGCACGCGCTTTTGCAGAGTCGCCGCGTCATCGGTGAACACCGTGACCCTCTCCCTCGCTCTGGAAATCCCCACATAGAAACTCTCCCTGCTCACGGCCGCGAATGACCGCGACGAGGCGACAAACAGCGCCTCGTCCACGGTCTTGCCCTGGGCGGCGTGCGAGGTGACGGCGTAGCCGTGGGTAAAAGTCCGGTACGAAACCGGCAGCGTCCGCCCGTCCTTGAGGACGATGATGCTGCCCGGCCCGAGGATCTCTTTGACCTGAACGCGCTCGCCGTTGGTGAAGGTCTGCGAGCCGGCCTTGGCGTTGGCCTGAAGCAGCAGCCAGTCGCCGGAGGCGACAGCCAGCTCGCGTACCTCGCCCACATCGAAGGACGCCGGCGAGCGCGACGGGTGCCAGGCGACGGCCTTCCCGCCGGCGTTGCGCAAGACGACGGTTTTGCTCTTCACCTCGACGACCTCGGCCAGCTCCCCGGCCCGGAATTGCTCCGTCTTCCGCACAAAACGCACGAGCAGTCCCGGCTCGAACTGCTCCGCGCGACCCTTCTGGGCATCGGTCCAGGAAAGCGAGTCGAAGGCGCGCACCGTCTCCTCTCTTCCGCTCACGTCGCCTCTTTCCTTTAGCCGCTCCCGCACGACCTCGGTGACGCCGGCAATCTCGGCCCACGTCGGCGAGACCAGCAACGCCGAGCGGCCTTCGTCCACGGCGCGCAGGTACGCCGCCGCCGCTCTCTCATAGAGCTGCCCGTCCGCGCCGACCAAGCCCTCGACGACAGCCCCGTCCTGTTGCAGCAGCCGGAAAGCCCCGGCGGCGTCTTGAGTGGCGGCGAGCTTCACGGCCTGCCGGTAGCTCTCCTTCGTCTGTCGCCGAATCTCCCCCAAGGTGGCGAACCGATACCGCGAATGCTCTTCTATCAAACGCAGCGCATCGCCCCGCGGCACGGCCGCATGCTGCCCGGTGTCGCCGGAAAGGACGACGCGAGCGCCCCGGTTGAGCGCGAGATCCAGGAGCTTTTGCATGTCGGCAGTGCCGACCGCGCCGGCCTCATCGAGGACGAGCACGGAGCGGCCGGAAACCCGTTCCTGCGCCTCTTCATCGCCCAACAGCTTGGCCAGCGTCATCGCTCCGCGAAACCCATCGTCGCGGAGCACGTCCACGGCGCCCGTCGTCGGAGCCAGAAACACGCCCTCATGCCCGGCCTTGCCGATCAGCGCGCGCAGCTCCCGCAACGTCGTCGTCTTGCCCGTGCCGGCCAGGCCGCGCAACCCGGTGACGCGGTCCGCCGACATCGCCACATGCCCGAGGGCGGCCTGTTGATCGTAGCTCAGCCACACCGGAGCCTCGAACCGCCCGAACAGCGGCGTGATCGCCCCGCCGCCGGCATTGACGGAGCGGATCAGCCGCAACTCGCCTTCCAGAATGCTCCGGGTGGACACCTCCGCCCGGCCTCCCTGACCGACGCGCACGAACTCGCGATTTTTGGCGAACGCGGCCTTCAGTTCGGGCAGGTCGAGCTGCCCGCAACCCTTGACCAGGGCGGCGGTGAAGAACGCATGTTCGGGCGCGACCGACTGCCGGGAAAACACATGGTCCTCGGCGTACCGGAAAGCCTGCCCCAGATCAACCGCCTCGCCCGGCGTCGCCGGCTTCCAGGCGACGCCGTTGGCCGCCGCCACGAGCTTCTTCAATGCCCGCTTTTCGAAGAAGCCGAGTTCGTCCAATTGCTTGCCGCGCACCTCGCGCTCCGAAGCGTCCTTGAGCTTCTTCGGGCGGGACTTGTGGACGAGGTTGCTGACCTCGTCGGCGGTGAGCTTGCGGTTGAGCCGCTTTTCCTCGCGAGCCACAGCCAGATCACGCTGCTTCGCGCGCTTCGAAAACCGCTCGATAATGGACGGCTCGACACCGGCGACCTCGAACCCGTGGGCGGTGTGGCGAATGGAGTAACCGAAGCCCTGAAGATGCTTGGCCAGCTCGTTGCGGTAAACGGCGGTCCCGTAATGGATGGCCGCGAACATGTCGGAGGTTTGGAGGGCCTTCCAGCGGTCTTCGGTGTGATCGAAGGTGGCATTGAACACCGTGAAATGCGTGTGCAACTGCGGATCGAGCGCGCGCGAGGACGTGTGCCGAAACGCCGCCGCGACCAGCTCGCCCGTCGTCCGGTCCTCCATCGCCCCGTCCTTCCTGACGCGCGTTCCTGCGAACGCCTCCAGCTCCTTAAACGCCGCGTTGGCGGCAGCCTTGTGGGCGTCCAAAATGCGCCGGTCGTCCATCGTGACGGCGAGGATGGAAACCGACTTCGGAGCGGAGCACGTGAAGTCAAAAAACACCCGCCGTTCCGAAAGCTGGAGCTGCGTCAACTGGGCTTCGGTGCCCGGATGCCGGTTGTCGCAGAGCCGCAAAAAGGCGTCGCGACCGACGACCGAACTTTGCTTCAACCCAAGCCGCTGCGCCGCCTCGCCGATCCAGTAACCAGCCTGTGCTTCGCCCTGCGTGTAGTAGTCGTTATGCGAAAGGTGTTCGTCGAAATACTGTGTCGCGGCAGCACGGTTCTTTTGCGGCTTGGCGGTAAACATGGCGCGTCCGGTATGACCCCACTTTGCGCGCTTTGCTCCATGCCGTCACGGGCCTTCCTCTACCGAAAAAAGGCGAGGCATCGGCAGCCGATCCGCGCCCCGCAATCCCCGGAAAAAGAGGTAGGATACCAACCCCGCTGCCTAGCGGCTCCGGAACGGAAGAACCAACGGACGGAGCAACAGAAGAAGTGATTGCGGAAAGCGTATTGATCGAGTCGCTTCCTTTTTAGCTGCCAAAGTATCCGAGCTAGCTCTAGTCTTCCGCGCGAACACCAAAACTCTATGGCGAAACGTACCGACTACGCGGCTTTGATCGAAAAAGTTAACTACTCCGAGGTGAGCAAGAAGCTCGACGAGTTGGCGAAGCAGCCGCCGCCGAAACGGCGGAAGTCGGCGGCGGACTTGATCGCACCGATGTCCGACAAGTTGCAGGAGCTGCACGGGAAAGGATGGAGCTTCGAGCAGTTGGCCGTGTCGCTTGCAGAAATGGGCGTGCCGGTGAAAGCCAGTGTGCTGCGCGATCTGTTCGGGAAGTCGGCGCGCAAGGGGAAGTCGCGAGCGAAAGCCGCCGCACCGGCGGCGTGATCGATCACGCTGGAGGCAGGCCGACGGGCGACGGGAGTCGCCCGATTGGTCGGCGCGTGTCCGGGCGGTCTGGATGTGCTCACGGCCCATGGTTGGCGGGGTGGTAGGTTTAACGGGCGAAAGGTGGTAGTGGTAGGTTTGACGGGCGAAAGTCTGCCGCCCTATTGGGTCGAAGGCTGCCGAGCTCTGCGGAATATTTTACCATCTTTCCTTGGACGTCCGCCCATCGCTCCGTTCTTCCTCGCGGCTTCGCTTTTGGCGGAGCTTTTGTATCGGCCCAACGCGCGAGCAAACTCGCTTCGCTCCACCGCACTGACATCCAAGGTCTTGGATTTGTTGAGCGCGACGAGCAACCGATAGATGTCCTTGGTTGCTGCGTAGAGTTGGTCCTGACGTAGTTGCTTTGCGATCTCCTCGAAGAAGGAAGCGATCGGTTCCAGTCGATCGAAGTGATGCGTTGAGGGTTGAGCGCCTTTGCTCAACCCCTGCACTTCGTCCACCGCGCGGAGCGCGGCGACGACCGCATCGACCCTCAAAGCGACATGCTCATAACCCATCGCTCGGTTATCTCCGCCGGGCGGTATAGTGTAAATGCGGATCGTCACCAAGCGGTTGCGGCATCCGTTCTCTCCGAATGCGGCGTGGCAAAAATGGAAGGAGCGGCGCGTCCTATCTTTGCGGTGATGCAAAACATACACCCGTCCGACTCCGACCACCTTCGTATCCTCCAACTCATCCAGGACCATGCTCTTGCTGATGACCCTCTGCCCGCCGAACAAGAACTTTGGCAGATGTACGGTCTGACCGTTGCCGGAGCCGCGGAGCTCTTGAGCGATGATCTTGGCTGACAGCGAACGCCTGCGTTGACGGTTCCAAGCCGAGCCGGAGGCGCCACCGAATTACGGGGCGCGACCGAAGAGCGGGAGCCTTAGTGACGGTTTTGACCCAAGTCGGCTTGCGCTGGTGGAGGGAAGTGATTGAGTGGCGGCGTGATCCACCACCAGACGGCAGCTTCGATAGCGATACCGGCGCGGAGCGCGTCCGGTCGAGGCTGCCGAGGGTAAGCACTGAGCAGCAGACGGGCGCGATCTTCGCATCGGCCCGTAGCTCAAGTGGTTAGAGCTGGCTCTTTATAAGGGCCGGGTTGTGGGTTCGAATCCCACCGGGCCGACCACCTCCCAGCCTCTCCCGTTAAACGGTCGCGCTTGAGGGGCACTGACGGTTTTGAGCTGAGTATTGGAAACCAGCGACTTGCGCAAAAGCGCCCCCGAATAGCGGGAGCCAGGCGCGACCGAAAGACGGGAAGCGCCACCGAATTACGGGGCTTCCATCGACGGTTTTGAGCCGAGTCAGTGGCGGCATGCTGCCGTCCGGCCAGCCCTCCCGGCGTGACGGCGCGCCACCAATCTCCTGCGGGGTGGCGCGTCCGCCTCGCGTGCCGCTCGGCCGTCCCGCCGGGCAAGATCCTGCCGCGCTGCGGGCTGGCCACCAGGAAGCGCCACCGAATAGCGGGGCTCGGCGCCACCGAATTACGGGAGTCTCATTGACGGTTTTGAGCCGAGTGGCGTCGCGGTTGCCCCAGAAAGCCTGCTTGATAACGACCGCAAAAGCGGTCATAAAACCAACCCGGGCAGAGATAATGACCGCAAAAAGAGGCCTTACATGAAATACCAGACCGCCGAGGAGATCCAGCTGGAGCTGGGCCGACGACTCAAGCAGCTGCGCTTGAGCCGCAACCTCACGCAGCTGGACGTGGCCAAGCGCGCGGCGGTGCCGCGCAGCTCGCTTCAGAAGATCGAGGAGAGCGGGAAGGCGACCGTGGAAACCCTCGTGCGGGTCTTGAAGGTCTTCGACGTGGACGGTGCGGCGGTGGTGCCGGAGCCGCCCTCGATCAGTCCGATCGCTCTGTTCCATCGGGAGCAGCCACGGCAGCGCGCACGGCGCGGGAGGTGGTCGCGATGAGTGTGCGAGCCATCGAGGTGCGCGCGTGGAACACGCCGGTCGGCGCGGTGGCGCCCGACCCGCGCAGCGGCGTGTACGCGTTCCAGTATTACCCGGAGTGGGTGCGCGGCGGCATCGAACTGGCGCCGCTGACGATGCCGCTGTCGGCCGGGAGCGACCGGGTGTGGCAGTTCCCCGACGTGAACGAAAGCTTCCGCAAGCTGCCCGGGCTGCTCAGCGACAGTTTGCCCGACGATTTTGGCAACGCCTTGGTCGACGCCTGGATGGCCGGCCGAGGCCTGCGCAAGGAGGACATCACCACACTCGACCGTCTGGCCTACATGGGGCGGCGCGGCATGGGTGCGCTGGAGTTCCGGCCCGACCAAGGACCGAAGGCCAAGAAGGAGGCCGAGGTGCCGTTGGCGTTGCAGCAGTTGGTCGAGGAGGCCCGCGCCCTCGTCCACGGCCGCATCAGCGAAGAGTCGGCGCAGACCTCGTTGCAGCACCTCATCAAAGTGGGCACCTCCGCCGGCGGCGCCCGGGCCAAGGCGGTCATCGCCTGGCATCCGCAGACCGGCGAGATCCGCAGCGGCCAGTTCGACGCGGCACCGGGCTTCGAGCACTGGCTGATCAAGTTCGACGGCATGGGGCCGGACGGCGAGCTCGGCGTCGGCTCCGATTATGGACGGATCGAATACGCCTACTACCTGATGGCGACGGCCGCCGGGCTGACGATGGCGCCCTGCCGGCTGCTGCCCGAGGGCCAACGGGCGCACTTCATGACGAAGCGCTTCGACCGCACGGGCAACGTCCGCCACCACATGCAGACGCTGTGCGCGCTCGACCACCTGAGCTACCGGCAGCGCGGCACGCACGCCTACGAGCAGTACCTCATGATCGTGAAGGACGGGCTCAAGCTCGGCGACGAGGCGTTGCAGGAGGCGTTCCGACGGATGGCCTTCAATGTCGCCGGTCGTAACCACGACGATCATACCAAGAACCTTGGCTTCCTGCTGCCCAAGGGCGGGAGCTGGCAGCTGGCCCCGGCCTACGACGTCACCCACGCCTACAACCCGCAGGGGGAATGGACACGCTCGCACCTGATGAGCGTGAACGGGAAGTTTGCCGACATCGGCCGCGACGACCTCCTCAAGGTGGGGGAGCGCTTCGGTGTGCCCGAGGCGGCGCAGATCCTGGGCCGGGTCGACGAAGCCGTGCAGTCCTGGCCGCAGTTTGCCGCGGAAGCCGGATTGGTCGCGGCCACCGTCGAGAAGATCGCGCGCAACCACGTGCGCCTCGCGGCGTCGAAACCCTAGCCGGTCTTGCGGACCTCGTAGGCGGTGAGCGCGTCCTCGACGTTGGCGAGGATGCGTTGCTGCGTGGCACGCGGCAGTTGGCTCACCCGCTCGAAGACCTGCCGCGCCTTGCCGGTCGGACCCTTGCCGCGGCTGGGGGTGCCCTTCTCATCCGAGAACAATGCTTCGACGCCTACGTTAAAGGTCGCGGCAAGTTTTTGCAGCTGCGGGGCGGGAATCGCCGTCGTGCGGCGCTCCCACAGCGCATAGGTCGGCTGGGCGATCCCGAGCTTCTCGGCGACCTGGGCCTGGCTAAGGCCGGCCGCCTCACGCAGGGCGTGGAGGCGCGCGCCGAACTCGCTGCGTTTACTCTTGGCCGGTCGTCCAGTTTGCATGGCCGGATTATACGGGCTGAACGGCGAGGTTATCGAAAGCGCTTGCATCGTTATTAACTAACGCAATAACTCCGCGGCATGTCAAAAACGATGAGAACGCACTTGACGGGTTTTGGCGCGGAGGAGGCCGCAGGCCCGGTGTTATATGCGATGATCAAGTCCTCCTCGAAATACGCCTACCAGGGGCGGTACACGGGCAAACCGGTGGCGATGCGGGTGACCTGCCTGGAGGAGAGCGAATATACCTTCCATCTGGAGAACGGGAACCGCTACCGGCGGGAGGACCTGACGTTCTACGTCCGCGACGGCGAACGGCTCGTCAAACTGCGCTGACCATGCCGCGCATCGCTGACGAGGAACTGGCGCGGCTGAAAGCGATCCCGCTCTCCGAGCTGTGCCGCGACTACGGGATCGAGCTCAAGCCCCAGGGCAAGGACCTGGCGGGGCGCTGCCCCTTCCACGAGGACGATAGCCCAAGCTTCATCGTAAGCCCTGGCAAAAACCTGTGGCACTGCATGGGCGCGTGCGGGTGCGGTGGTGACACGATCCAGCTCGTCATGAAGAAGGAAGGCGTCTCGTTCCGGCACGCCTGCGAAAAGCTCCGCGCCCGGCTGGGCGGTGAGGCGATGGCGGCGACGACGATCACGACGAGGGCCGGCACCGCGCACGATATCCTCTGTCCGCCGGAGGATGTCGCCGCCGATGCTGCGCTCCTAGGCCGCGTGGCCGACTTCTACCACCGGACGTTCCTCAACGAGCCGGCCGCCATGAAGTATCTGCAAAGCCGGGCGTGCTTCCATCCGGAGGCGGTGACGACGTTCCGGCTCGGCTTCGCCAACCGGACGCTCGGCTACCGGGTGCCGGTGACGACGGCCGCAGGGGCGGCCCTCAAGGCGCGGCTGCAAACCCTCGGCGTCCTTCGGCCGACGACCGGACATGAGCACCTCAACGGCTGCCTTGTTCTGCCCATCCACGACACGGCCGGCCACGTCGTGCAGCTCTACGGCCGCAAGCTCGCGCCGAAGCTGTCGGCCGACTCGCCGCGGCACCTTTACCTCAGCGGCCCGCAGCGCGGCGTCTGGAATGCCCCGGCTCTGGCGCCCGGCGGGGATTGGATCGTGTGCGAGGCGCTGCTCGATGCCCTGACGCTGTGGTGTCACGGGTGGCGCAACGTCACGGCGTCCTATGGCGTCAACGGCTTTGGCCCCGACCATTGGGCGCTGCTCACCGAGCGCAAACCCGACCGTGTAGTGATTGCTTATGACGCCGACACGGCCGGCCATGCCCAGGCCGCGGCACTGGCCCGCGAGTTGGCCGCCCAAGGCGTTGCGGTGTGGCGAGCCACCGTGCCGGAGGGCAAGGACATCAACGACGTGGCGAGGGAGTCCGACGACCCGACGGCGGCGTTGCGGCACGTCATCGACAACGCCGTGAAAGTTGCCGGCTCGACGGTCGTCGCGTGCGCGCCCCTTCCTTCTTCTTTAGCTGCTTCAGCTGCTAACTTAGCGGCTTCGCCGCAGGTAGCGGCTAAAGAAGAAGCGGCCGTGACGGTGACCCGCAACGACGCCGAGGAGATCGTCCTGGCCCTCGGGGATCGCAGCTACCGGGTGCGGGGCCTGTCGAAGAACACCGGTTACGAGGCCTTGAAGGTGTCGCTGCGGGTGGCCTGCGGGAGTGCGTGGCATCTGGACAGCCTCGACTTGGCGCAGGCGCGGCAGCGTGCGGCGTTCGTACAGGCGGCAGCCGAGGAAACCGGCCTGCGGCCTGAAGTGCTCAAGCGCGATGTCGGCCGCGTCCTCATGAAGCTCGAGGAGTTGCAGGAGGCGAGGCTGCGCGCCCAGGTCGCACCGGAGCCGGTGGCGGTGAAGATGACCGAAGCCGAACGCGAGGCCGCGCTCGCGCTGCTGCGCGATCCGAAGTTGCTCGACCGCATCGTGGCCGACTTCGCCGCGTGCGGGGTGGTCGGCGAGGAGACCAACAAGCTCGTCGGCTACTTGGCCGCCGTGTCCAGAAAGTTGGCTCAGCCCTTGGCCATCGTTGTGCAGTCCACGAGCGCCGCGGGCAAGACGGCGCTGATGGAGGCCGTGCTCGCGTTCGTGCCGCCGGAGGAGCGGATCAAATACTCGGCGCTGACGGGCCAGGCGCTCTATTACCTCAGTGACGCCGACCTGCGGCACAAGATCCTCGCGATTGTGGAGGAGGAGGGCGCGGAGAAAGCCAGCTATGCGTTGAAGCTCCTGCAGTCCGAGGGCGAGCTGACTATCGCCTCGACGGGCAAGGACCCGCAGACGGGGCGGATGACGACACAGGAATACCGCGTTGAAGGCCCGGTGATGATCTTCCTGACGACGACCGCCGTGGACATCGACGAGGAGCTTTTGAACCGCTGCTTGATCCTCACCGTCGACGAAGGTCGCGAGCAGACGGCGGCGATCCACCGGCTCCAGCGCGAACGGGAAACCCTTGCCGGCCTGCTCCGGTCGGAGTCGCGTGCGGCCGTGCTCGCGCTGCACCGCAACGCGCAGCGTCTCCTGCGGCCGTTGCGCGTCGTCAATCCCTACGCCGAGCGGCTGACCTTCCTCGATGATCGCACGCGCACGCGGCGCGACCACATGAAATACCTGGCGCTGATCCGCACGATCGCGCTTTTGCACCAGCACCAGCGGCCGGTGAAGACGGCCGAGCACCAGGGCAAGGTTGTTGAATACATCGAGGCCACGCTCGACGACATCGCCGCCGCCAACCGCCTCGCGCATCACGTCCTCGGTCGCTGTCTCGATGAAATGCCTCCGCAGACCCGTCGCCTGTTGGAGCTGACCGAGCGCATGGTCGCCCAGCGCTGCACCGAGCGGAAACAAGAGCGGCCCGACGTTCTCTTCAGCCGCCGCGAGCTGCGCGAATTTATCGGATGGGGCGATACACAGCTGCGGGTGCATCTGGAGCGGCTCGTTTCCTTGGAGTACCTCATCACGCACCGCGGCAGCGTCGGGCAGACCTTCGTTTATGAGTTGGTCTACGATGGAGCCGGCAAGGACGGGGGCCGGTTCCTGCCCGGACTACTCGACGTAGAACGGCTCCGCGGGACCAGCCTCGCGGGGGCAAACGGCCACCTCGCGGGGGGCGCGCGGGGCCAAAGCGGCCCTTCTGCGGCCGGATCGCGGGGTGGCAGCGGTGTCGCGTTTACCTCTGAAAACACGGGCGCGGCTGTCGCGCCGACCGAAAACGCACATCCGGAGGCCGCGCACGCGGCGGCGTAACCGTACCCGATCATGCCCTCCGAAAAGCTCACCCTTGAAACCGCCATCGCGCGGCACTTGGCGCACCTGACGGCGCAGGGCTACACGGCGGCCACGGTGGCGGGGCGCGCGTGGATGCTGGGGCTGTTCCGGAAATGGGCGGAGGAGCGCGGCGTGGCCGCGCTTGCCGACCTCACGCCGGAGATCGTGGCGCGTTACCAACGGCATCTGGCCCAGCACCGCAAGGCCGATGGCCAACCGCTGGGCTCGCGCACGCAGCGCACGCGCTTGGTCCCGTTGCGCACCTTCGGCCGCTGGGCCGAGCGCGATAAGCTCCTGCCCGAAAACCCGGTGGCGGAGTTGGTGATGCCGCGGCTGGGCCAGCAGCTCCCGAAGGCATGGTTGTCCGCGGCCGAAACCGAGACGGTCCTGGCGGTGCCGCGGCTGGAGGAGGCGACGGGGTTGCGCGACCGCGCCCTGTTGGAAACGCTCTACTCGACGGGCCTGCGGCGGTTGGAGCTGTTGCGGCTGACGGCGGCGGACCTCGACTATGCCGGCGGCGTCGTGGCCGTGCGGCAGGGCAAGGGGCGCAAGGATCGGATCGTGCCCATCGGCGAGCGCGCCCTGGCATGGATCGAAAAATACCTGACCGACGCGCGGCCGAAACTGGCCAAGCCCGGCGACGAGGCCGGGCCGCTGTTCGTGACGGAGCGAGGGGAGCCCATCACGCCCAAGCACCTGTCGGCGCTGGTCACCGGCTATGTGGAACGGGCCAGCGTGGGCAAGGCCGGCAGTTGCCACCTCTTCCGCCACACGTGCGCGACGCTCATGCTCGAGCACGGCGCCGACATCCGCCACGTCCAGGAGCAGCTCGGCCACGCCTGTTTGCAGACGACGCAGGTTTACACGCACGTCTCGATCCGGCGGCTGAAGGAAGTGCATGCCGCCACCCATCCCGGCGCGAAGTTGTCGCCGCCCGAGCCACCGCCCGAGCCATCGCCCGGGGCGTAGTGCCGCCGTCTTCTTTAGCCGCTTTGGATGCCGCCTGTGGCCTTGCGCCGGGCGGTGTTTTGCTGTGCTCTGGCGTCGCTCGCCGGTCGCAACGACGCGGCTGGAGTCGCGAGCCTTCGCTTCACCCCATCTTCTGGAGACACACGCGATCCTGATCCCGCGCCACCCGGGCGCACCCGCTCTTTGACTTGGTCGGGCCTTCACTCCTCACGCCCCGCCTCTCTCTCGTCCTCCCCCGAAACCGCGACCAGCCGTTACGATTGACCGGCTACGACGGCGCCAGGACTGGCCATCCACATGAATGGACGGGTCTACGACCCGGTCCTCGGCAGGTTCCTCTCCGCCGATCCCTTCGTCGACGATGCCACGACCGCTGGGGCCTACAACCGGTACGCGTACTGCGGCAACGATCCCCTAGGCCAAACCGATCCGAGCGGGTACTTTAGTCTGAAAAATTTCCTTGGGCTGGAAGCGTTGATGCCTGGGCTGGGTATCGCTCATACCGCAAAATTCGGGTTAGCCCCTTGGAATGTAGATCCCCTCTACTACGCGTTTCCGAAAACCTATGCCCAGTATGCCCCAACTGTTGCTGGAATAGCGGCGTCGGTTGTCGTTGGGATTTTTACGTGCGGGTCTCCAGCTTTATCTGGCGCGGCTGGAGGCTTTGTATCTAGCTTCTACAGAAGTCTGCTGAACGGTGGTGCTGTTGGAGATGCGTTCCGTTCTGGAGTTGAAGGTGCTGCATATGGTGCGGCCACCGCTGTGCTCAGTGCTGGAATTGGGAAAGCTTTTGGCCCATCTGGCAGCTTTGCCAATGAAGTTGGCCGGGCTACGGCGCATGGCGTCGTCGGTGGTGCGATTGCCGAAATGCAGGGAGGAGAATTCCGGCATGGCTTCATTTCCTCGGCTGCCTCCTCGGCGATCATGCACTCTGGTGTTACCGATGGAGTGCTCGGTAGCAGTGGCGATGGAAATCCCCAAGGCATTGCTTGTCGCACGATGGTTGCTGCTGCGATTGGCGGCACGGTCTCGGTGATTTCTGGCGGAAAATTCGCTAATGGCGCCATCACGGCGGCGTTTCAGCAGCTCTTCAATGCGGAGGGGAAGAACTTGGTGAGTCGAGCGTATGATGAATCGGAGGTCGTAGATGAAGGGACATACGAACAAAACACCCTCGAGATTGATTTGGCTGCCGATGGTGCTGACTTTGCCGTACAGGTCTTTGTGCCCGAAGCTGGCAAAGTGGTTTTCAGTTTTCTAAATCCTATCCCTACGGATTTAGGTAGCGCTGTTCAGTGGGGAATTGGCCAAGTCCATCCTGGGGTAGGTGAGCTTGTCGACAAGGTAATGCTTCCGATAAATATAGTCTCTTCAATAGGCGATGGCTATCAAGGCATCAATTCTAGAGCCACTTTGTACCTAAATAGCCTTAGTTACTCCATTCCGATGGACTATAACAAGAGCTATCCAACTGTAAATGTAGTCCCGGCTGGAATGAGGACGCTTTCGGTTCGAAGTGTTACAAATTATACCTATCCGAGTTTTTCGGATGTAAGGCTTCAGCAGCCCTATGGTAGTAATTTTCAGGTCGGGCAGTCGTTTGGTGGCGCTCGGATTGCATCCCTGCGAATAAAGACGGAAACGATCTTTATTAAATATGGGAAGGCTAAATAATGAAGAGGTATATTGTTGTATTTCTGGCTGGTTGCGTTGCGGCATGCCTTGCATTCGCAAGGCCGGATCCGTCGTATAAAAATGCTATCTTTGTCGCGGCTGGATTGGGACATGATTTTGGGCTGATACGAAGTAGCGGGGCTGTCGAGCTACGGTCACATCTTTCCCTCGGCGTTCAAGATCGTGAGGTAGTCGCGTTCGACATTGGCTTCGACCATATGACCGTGCTGAAGAAGGACGGCTCGGTGAAGACGATTCCTGAGTATGGTAAAGTTGGTCGAGTCCAGCCCGCTAACCTGCAGTCGATCGTGTCTGTCGGATGCGGGGATGGGTACTCCATAGCGATTAAGTCGACGGGCGAGATCGTGGTATGGGGTGATCCAGCATCGTCCGTTATTATTGCATATAATGCGAGGAAGACGGAGCTGGATGGCATGAAGTTTAAGTTGTTTGCTGCCGGTGCATTTCACGTGCTTCTTCTGGATGAAAATGGTGTTGTTACCGCTTTGGGCATAGATCGTTACGGTGAGTGCGATATTCCGAAAGGACAAGGACGGGTCAGGCGGCTTGCGGCAGGAGACAGGTGCAGTCTCGTGCTCTACGAAGATGGGGTTATTCGGGCTTTCGGAAGCAACGCGAGTGGGCAACTCGAAATACCTAAGTTCGGAGGCAGATATAGCGATATTGCGGCAGGGATGGATCATTGCCTCGCAGTAACTGATTCCGGATTCGTGGTTGGATGGGGGCGGCCGTTATACGGCTTGGCAAATCCGGCCGATGTTCCGGTTGAGCTCCGGGGTATTCGGTTTAAATCGGTGCTCGCCAAAGGGAAGAAGAGTTTCGCACTAACCGAATCTGGCGATCTCTATATGTGGGGAAGCGTCAAGGTGCGTCGGAAGTTGGATGGGGATTAGGTGACGGATTGAAGGGGTGCACGGCGAGGCGAGGCAACGGTGTCCGGTGAACAGCCGAGGGGCGCGCACCATATAGCGTGCAGCTGCCGTTCCTATAGATCGTGATGCCCGCAGAGGAGCAGCCCGGTGTTTTTGAGCGGCGAGCCAGGCGATGCGCGTAATCGATCCGGCAAGGATTCGACCGGCCGAAACCCATCCCAAGAAGGCTCGATATGGCCGCTACGGACGCCAGCACGGCCCTTGCGATGGATTGCGAGGCTTGTTCGATGACTGGCGTCGCGGAGGGCGCTGTGGCGACCGAGCCGAAGGGGTCACGTCTTAACAATTGACAACGCGTAGTTGAAGTCAGGATCAGTAGTCACCGGCACGGAGCCGCAATTACGCTCTCAGCCTTTGCCGTTCGTCCTCGGCGACGTGCGGCCGACCTTCATGCCGCCGACAGAAACCAGTCTGAAATCGACCGGCTTGGAAATGTCCACGCCGAGCAGCTTGGCGCCCTCGGCGAGCGCGTCGCGGCCGCGGCCCTCGGCGGCGAGTTGGGCGACGTGGGCGCGGGACTGCGCGTGAAACCGTTCCGTCGCCGCATCGCTTATCCTTCCTCTCTACTTTTTGGCGCGAGCCATGATTCATGAAGACAACGGCGCGCCCCGCCTCGATTGCAACCGCGCGGGGCGCATCGAGGCCGGTCCGGCCTCACGGCTGAGCGGGCAGGTCCTTGCGCACGATCGAGCGGACCACAGGCTGATCGGCGTTGACGGCCCCGGCGAAGCGTTCGGGCACGACAAAGAGATCCGTCAACCGCCCGGAGGCCAAAGCGTCGACCAGATGCAGCAACCGTTGTCCGGTGACGACGACATCGGCGGAAGCGAACCCGATCGTGAGGGTCTGCGGGGCGTCGGGCGGGGGCAGTGCGCCGGCGACGACACCGGGCACGTGGCCGGTGCTCAGCTCGAATTGCATCAGCTGCGAGAAGGCGAAGCCGAAGCACTTGTCGGGGCTGGGGTGAAAGACCACGCAAGCGACGGGCGCGCAGGCGTCGGCGAGTCCCATGGTTTTGCTGTAGCGATCGGCGGCGGGAGCCGCCGCAGCAGCGATGCGTTTGCTGGAGATCTCGATAGGGAGCGACATGGCGGTTAGGGGTGTAGACGCGATTGGCCTTGGTTGTTTTTGCGGCCGTCGGGGAGAGGGCGTGGGGAGAACAGCGGCGGCATGGCGGGTTTGACGGCGGCGCGCGGGGCCTGCGGCGTTTGCGCAGCAACAGCAGCAGGAGCGGCTGGAGCCGCCGCCACACCCTGGCCGAGTCGCTGCCCGAGCCAGCGGCGGAAGCCACGGACCCAGTCCTGCACCGTCTGCCAGGAAGCGCTGCGTTGGACGCGTTGGCCGACCCGCCGGGTGCGCACCGCGCGCAGCCGCCGGGTTGCCCGAGGCGCCTCCGGTGCACGTGGCGCCGCCACCACGCGCACCGGCTCCGGTTCCTTCACTGTCTGCGCCGCCGCTGGAGCGGCGACGGCCCGCAAGAGCCCGTGTTTGATGAGCTCCGCGCGCAGCTCCTGCAGTTCGAGGGCGGCCTTGCGGGTATGTGCGGCCTGGACGCGCTCCTTCAAGATCTCGGCGTCGTCGGTGAAGACGCGCGCGCGGAGTCTCGCCCTGGAAATCCCCACATAAAAACCCTCGCGGCAGACCGCCGGAAACGACCGGTGCGAAGCGACGAACATCACCTCGTCCACGGTCTTGCCCTGCGCCGCATGCGAAGTGATCGCGTAGCCATGCGTGAAAGTCCGATACGATGAGGGCAGCACGCGCCCATCCTCGAGCGCGACTCCCTCGGCCCCGATCGCCTTGACGCGGACACGCTCGCCGTTGGTGAACTTTTGCAGCCCCACGGTTGCGTTGGCCCGCAGCAGCAGCCAGTCGCCGACGGCCACCGGCAGGGCGCGCCGCTCGCCCACGTCGAAGGACTCCGGTGATCGGCTCGGGTGCCAGACAACCGGCTTCCCGTCGCCGCCGCGCAGCACGACAGTCTTGCCCTTCACGGCGAGGACCTCGGCGATCTCCCCGGCTTGGAATTGCTCCGTCTTCTTCACGAAGCGCACGAGCAGTCGTTGCTCTGCGTCCGCCCCCGTACCCGCCTCCGTGACAAAATGCTCGGCCTGTGCCTTCTGGGCATCGGTCCAGGAAAGGGACGCGAAAGTCGGCAAATCCTGGTCGCGGCCGACCAGCGTGCCGTCGGCCTTGAGGGTGCGGCGCAGGCCGTCGGTGAGCGCCGCGATCTCCTCCCAGGTCGGCGCGACCAGAAGCGCGGTGCGCTTCGCGCCCATTGCTTCCACATAGGCCGCCGTCGCCTGCGCGTAGAGCTGCGCGACGTCGGTCGGACCCTCGATGATGCAGCCTTGGCTCTCCAGGAGCGCGAAGGCGCCGGCCGTGTCCTTTTGGGACGCCAGCTTCACCGCTTGGCGAAAAACCGTCACCGTTTGGCGCCGGATCTCGCCCAAGAGGGCATAACGGTAGCTGGAATGCTCCTCTATCAGCCGCAAAGCGTCGCCCTGAGCCACGGAAGCATGCTGTCCGGTGTCGCCGGCCAGGATGACCCGCGCGTCCCGCGCCGCGGCCAGATCCAGGAGCTTTTGCAGGTCGGCAATGCCGACCGCCCCGGCTTCATCCAGGACGATCACGGAGCCCGCCGCCACACGCTGCTGGGCCTTCGGATCGGAGAGGAGCTTGGCCAAGGTCATGGCGTCGGAAAACCCATCCTCGCGCGCCATCTGGGCAGTCTGGGCCGTGGGGGTCACAAAGACGCCCTCGAACCCTGCCGTCATGATCATGCCGGCCAGCTCTTTGAGAGCCGTCGTCTTGCCGGTCCCGGCCAGCCCCTTGATCCCGGTGACCCGGTCCCGCGACAGCGCCAGATGCACCAGAGCGGCCTGTTGGTCGGCGGAGAAGTGCGCCGGAGCCCGATAGTTGGCCTTCAACGGCCGCGCCTGGCCCTGCCCGGCGTCGACGCTGCGCAGGAGGCGCAGCTCGGCTTCCAAGATGGCCCGCGTGGAAACCTCGTTGCCCACCCGGACAAACTCCGCGCCCCGCCGGAAGGCCTGCTTTACGGCGGCCAGATCGAGCTGCCCGCAGCCCTTCATCAAAGCCGCCTCGAAGAGGTCATGCTCGGGTGCCACGGACTGCCGGTCGAAGACATGGGCTTGAGCGTAGCGCACGGCCTCCGCCAAACCCACCCGGTCCGCAACCTCCGGCACCCAAGCTTCGCCCCGGGCCGCATTGACGACTCGTTGCAGCCCGAGCTTCTCAAAGAAGCCCAACTCGTCCAGCTGCTGGGCTCGCACCTCGCGTTCCGACGCGTCCTTGATCTTCTTCGGGCGGGACTTGTGGACCAGGTTGCTGACCTCGTCGTTGGTGAGCTTGCGGCCCACCCGGGCCTCCTCCCGGGCCACCGCCAGGTTGCGTTGCCGGGAACGTTTGGAAAACCGCGTGATCAGCTCCGGGGCGACGCCGTCGATCTCGAAACCGTGTCGCGCCTTGCGGGTCCGGTAGCCCAACGCGTGGAGGCGTTGGGCGAGCTCGTTGCGGTAGACCGCGGTGCCATACCGGATGGCCCGGTACATGGCCGAAGACTGGACGGCCTTCCAGCGCTTCTCGACCGGATCGAAGGTGGCATTGAAGATCGTGAAATGCGTGTGCAGCTGCGGGTCCAGGGCGCGCGAAGAGGTGTGCCGAAACGCCGCCGCGACGAGCTCGCCGGTGGCGCGATCTTCCATCGCGCCGCCCCGGCGCACGCGGGTGGCGACGAAGGCTTCCAGCTCCTTCATGGCCCGATTGGAGGCCTCGCGGTGAGCCTCCAAAATGCGCCGGTCCTGCATGGTCACCGACAGAATGGACACCGACTTCGGGGCCGAACACGTGAAGTCGAAAAACACCCGGCGTTGGGCCAACTGCAACGGCGTGAGCTTGTCGCCAGTCTGCGGGTGGAGGTTGTCGCAGAGCCGCAAAAACGCCTCGCGACTGACCGTGCCCGCCTCCTTTAGTCCCAATCGTTCCGCACCCTTGCCGAGCCAATATCCCGCCTGTTCTTCTCCCTGGGTGTAATAGTCGTTGTGGCTTAGGTGCTCGTCGAAATACGTTGTCGCCGCGCCGCGGTTCTTTTGAGGTTTTGCCGTGAACATGGGGTGCTCGGGTTGAGTGCCGAGAAGCCCAGCACAACCGTCTCCAAAAAGCGAGCAAACCCGTCCGCAAACTCGAACCGCAATCCAGTCAAAATGAGGTAGGACACCAACCCCGCTGCCTAGCGGCTCCGGAACGGAAGAACCAACGGACGGAGCAACAGAAGAAGTGATTGCGGAAAGCGTATTGATCGAGTCGCTTCCTTTTTAGCTGCCAAAGTATCCGAGCTAGCTCTAGTCTTCCGCGCGAACACCAAAACTCTATGGCGAAACGTACCGACTACGCGGCTTTGATCGAAAAAGTTAACTACTCCGAGGTGAGCAAGAAGCTCGACGAGTTGGCGAAGCAGCCGCCGCCGAAACGGCGGAAGTCGGCGGCGGACTTGATCGCACCGATGTCCGACAAGTTGCAGGAGCTGCACGGGAAAGGATGGAGCTTCGAGCAGTTGGCCGTGTCGCTTGCAGAAATGGGCGTGCCGGTGAAAGCCAGTGTGCTGCGCGATCTGTTCGGGAAGTCGGCGCGCAAGGGGAAGTCGCGAGCGAAAGCCGCCGCACCGGCGGCGTGATCGATCACGCTGGAGGCAGGCCGACGGGCGACGGGAGTCGCCCGATTGGTCGGCGCGTGTCCGGGCGGTCTGGATGTGCTCACGGCCCATGGTTGGCGGGGTGGTAGGTTTAACGGGCGAAAGGTGGTAGTGGTAGGTTTGACGGGCGAAAGTCTGCCGCCCTATTGGGTCGAAGGCTGCCGAGCTCTGCGGAATATTTTACCATCTTTCCTTGGACGTCCGCCCATCGCTCCGTTCTTCCTCGCGGCTTCGCTTTTGGCGGAGCTTTTGTATCGGCCCAACGCGCGAGCAAACTCGCTTCGCTCCACCGCACTGACATCCAAGGTCTTGGATTTGTTGAGCGCGACGAGCAACCGATAGATGTCCTTGGTTGCTGCGTAGAGTTGGTCCTGACGTAGTTGCTTTGCGATCTCCTCGAAGAAGGAAGCGATCGGTTCCAGTCGATCGAAGTGATGCGTTGAGGGTTGAGCGCCTTTGCTCAACCCCTGCACTTCGTCCACCGCGCGGAGCGCGGCGACGACCGCATCGACCCTCAAAGCGACATGCTCATAACCCATCGCTCGGTTATCTCCGCCGGGCGGTATAGTGTAAATGCGGATCGTCACCAAGCGGTTGCGGCATCCGTTCTCTCCGAATGCGGCGTGGCAAAAATGGAAGGAGCGGCGCGTCCTATCTTTGCGGTGATGCAAAACATACACCCGTCCGACTCCGACCACCTTCGTATCCTCCAACTCATCCAGGACCATGCTCTTGCTGATGACCCTCTGCCCGCCGAACAAGAACTTTGGCAGATGTACGGTCTGACCGTTGCCGGAGCCGCGGAGCTCTTGAGCGATGATCTTGGCTGACAGCGAACGCCTGCGTTGACGGTTCCAAGCCGAGCCGGAGGCGCCACCGAATTACGGGGCGCGACCGAAGAGCGGGAGCCTTAGTGACGGTTTTGACCCAAGTCGGCTTGCGCTGGTGGAGGGAAGTGATTGAGTGGCGGCGTGATCCACCACCAGACGGCAGCTTCGATAGCGATACCGGCGCGGAGCGCGTCCGGTCGAGGCTGCCGAGGGTAAGCACTGAGCAGCAGACGGGCGCGATCTTCGCATCGGCCCGTAGCTCAAGTGGTTAGAGCTGGCTCTTTATAAGGGCCGGGTTGTGGGTTCGAATCCCACCGGGCCGACCACCTCCCAGCCTCTCCCGTTAAACGGTCGCGCTTGAGGGGCACTGACGGTTTTGAGCTGAGTATTGGAAACCAGCGACTTGCGCAAAAGCGCCCCCGAATAGCGGGAGCCAGGCGCGACCGAAAGACGGGAAGCGCCACCGAATTACGGGGCTTCCATCGACGGTTTTGAGCCGAGTCAGTGGCGGCATGCTGCCGTCCGGCCAGCCCTCCCGGCGTGACGGCGCGCCACCAATCTCCTGCGGGGTGGCGCGTCCGCCTCGCGTGCCGCTCGGCCGTCCCGCCGGGCAAGATCCTGCCGCGCTGCGGGCTGGCCACCAGGAAGCGCCACCGAATAGCGGGGCTCGGCGCCACCGAATTACGGGAGTCTCATTGACGGTTTTGAGCCGAGTGGCGTCGCGGTTGCCCCAGAAAGCCTGCTTGATAACGACCGCAAAAGCGGTCATAAAACCAACCCGGGCAGAGATAATGACCGCAAAAAGAGGCCTTACATGAAATACCAGACCGCCGAGGAGATCCAGCTGGAGCTGGGCCGACGACTCAAGCAGCTGCGCTTGAGCCGCAACCTCACGCAGCTGGACGTGGCCAAGCGCGCGGCGGTGCCGCGCAGCTCGCTTCAGAAGATCGAGGAGAGCGGGAAGGCGACCGTGGAAACCCTCGTGCGGGTCTTGAAGGTCTTCGACGTGGACGGTGCGGCGGTGGTGCCGGAGCCGCCCTCGATCAGTCCGATCGCTCTGTTCCATCGGGAGCAGCCACGGCAGCGCGCACGGCGCGGGAGGTGGTCGCGATGAGTGTGCGAGCCATCGAGGTGCGCGCGTGGAACACGCCGGTCGGCGCGGTGGCGCCCGACCCGCGCAGCGGCGTGTACGCGTTCCAGTATTACCCGGAGTGGGTGCGCGGCGGCATCGAACTGGCGCCGCTGACGATGCCGCTGTCGGCCGGGAGCGACCGGGTGTGGCAGTTCCCCGACGTGAACGAAAGCTTCCGCAAGCTGCCCGGGCTGCTCAGCGACAGTTTGCCCGACGATTTTGGCAACGCCTTGGTCGACGCCTGGATGGCCGGCCGAGGCCTGCGCAAGGAGGACATCACCACACTCGACCGTCTGGCCTACATGGGGCGGCGCGGCATGGGTGCGCTGGAGTTCCGGCCCGACCAAGGACCGAAGGCCAAGAAGGAGGCCGAGGTGCCGTTGGCGTTGCAGCAGTTGGTCGAGGAGGCCCGCGCCCTCGTCCACGGCCGCATCAGCGAAGAGTCGGCGCAGACCTCGTTGCAGCACCTCATCAAAGTGGGCACCTCCGCCGGCGGCGCCCGGGCCAAGGCGGTCATCGCCTGGCATCCGCAGACCGGCGAGATCCGCAGCGGCCAGTTCGACGCGGCACCGGGCTTCGAGCACTGGCTGATCAAGTTCGACGGCATGGGGCCGGACGGCGAGCTCGGCGTCGGCTCCGATTATGGACGGATCGAATACGCCTACTACCTGATGGCGACGGCCGCCGGGCTGACGATGGCGCCCTGCCGGCTGCTGCCCGAGGGCCAACGGGCGCACTTCATGACGAAGCGCTTCGACCGCACGGGCAACGTCCGCCACCACATGCAGACGCTGTGCGCGCTCGACCACCTGAGCTACCGGCAGCGCGGCACGCACGCCTACGAGCAGTACCTCATGATCGTGAAGGACGGGCTCAAGCTCGGCGACGAGGCGTTGCAGGAGGCGTTCCGACGGATGGCCTTCAATGTCGCCGGTCGTAACCACGACGATCATACCAAGAACCTTGGCTTCCTGCTGCCCAAGGGCGGGAGCTGGCAGCTGGCCCCGGCCTACGACGTCACCCACGCCTACAACCCGCAGGGGGAATGGACACGCTCGCACCTGATGAGCGTGAACGGGAAGTTTGCCGACATCGGCCGCGACGACCTCCTCAAGGTGGGGGAGCGCTTCGGTGTGCCCGAGGCGGCGCAGATCCTGGGCCGGGTCGACGAAGCCGTGCAGTCCTGGCCGCAGTTTGCCGCGGAAGCCGGATTGGTCGCGGCCACCGTCGAGAAGATCGCGCGCAACCACGTGCGCCTCGCGGCGTCGAAACCCTAGCCGGTCTTGCGGACCTCGTAGGCGGTGAGCGCGTCCTCGACGTTGGCGAGGATGCGTTGCTGCGTGGCACGCGGCAGTTGGCTCACCCGCTCGAAGACCTGCCGCGCCTTGCCGGTCGGACCCTTGCCGCGGCTGGGGGTGCCCTTCTCATCCGAGAACAATGCTTCGACGCCTACGTTAAAGGTCGCGGCAAGTTTTTGCAGCTGCGGGGCGGGAATCGCCGTCGTGCGGCGCTCCCACAGCGCATAGGTCGGCTGGGCGATCCCGAGCTTCTCGGCGACCTGGGCCTGGCTAAGGCCGGCCGCCTCACGCAGGGCGTGGAGGCGCGCGCCGAACTCGCTGCGTTTACTCTTGGCCGGTCGTCCAGTTTGCATGGCCGGATTATACGGGCTGAACGGCGAGGTTATCGAAAGCGCTTGCATCGTTATTAACTAACGCAATAACTCCGCGGCATGTCAAAAACGATGAGAACGCACTTGACGGGTTTTGGCGCGGAGGAGGCCGCAGGCCCGGTGTTATATGCGATGATCAAGTCCTCCTCGAAATACGCCTACCAGGGGCGGTACACGGGCAAACCGGTGGCGATGCGGGTGACCTGCCTGGAGGAGAGCGAATATACCTTCCATCTGGAGAACGGGAACCGCTACCGGCGGGAGGACCTGACGTTCTACGTCCGCGACGGCGAACGGCTCGTCAAACTGCGCTGACCATGCCGCGCATCGCTGACGAGGAACTGGCGCGGCTGAAAGCGATCCCGCTCTCCGAGCTGTGCCGCGACTACGGGATCGAGCTCAAGCCCCAGGGCAAGGACCTGGCGGGGCGCTGCCCCTTCCACGAGGACGATAGCCCAAGCTTCATCGTAAGCCCTGGCAAAAACCTGTGGCACTGCATGGGCGCGTGCGGGTGCGGTGGTGACACGATCCAGCTCGTCATGAAGAAGGAAGGCGTCTCGTTCCGGCACGCCTGCGAAAAGCTCCGCGCCCGGCTGGGCGGTGAGGCGATGGCGGCGACGACGATCACGACGAGGGCCGGCACCGCGCACGATATCCTCTGTCCGCCGGAGGATGTCGCCGCCGATGCTGCGCTCCTAGGCCGCGTGGCCGACTTCTACCACCGGACGTTCCTCAACGAGCCGGCCGCCATGAAGTATCTGCAAAGCCGGGCGTGCTTCCATCCGGAGGCGGTGACGACGTTCCGGCTCGGCTTCGCCAACCGGACGCTCGGCTACCGGGTGCCGGTGACGACGGCCGCAGGGGCGGCCCTCAAGGCGCGGCTGCAAACCCTCGGCGTCCTTCGGCCGACGACCGGACATGAGCACCTCAACGGCTGCCTTGTTCTGCCCATCCACGACACGGCCGGCCACGTCGTGCAGCTCTACGGCCGCAAGCTCGCGCCGAAGCTGTCGGCCGACTCGCCGCGGCACCTTTACCTCAGCGGCCCGCAGCGCGGCGTCTGGAATGCCCCGGCTCTGGCGCCCGGCGGGGATTGGATCGTGTGCGAGGCGCTGCTCGATGCCCTGACGCTGTGGTGTCACGGGTGGCGCAACGTCACGGCGTCCTATGGCGTCAACGGCTTTGGCCCCGACCATTGGGCGCTGCTCACCGAGCGCAAACCCGACCGTGTAGTGATTGCTTATGACGCCGACACGGCCGGCCATGCCCAGGCCGCGGCACTGGCCCGCGAGTTGGCCGCCCAAGGCGTTGCGGTGTGGCGAGCCACCGTGCCGGAGGGCAAGGACATCAACGACGTGGCGAGGGAGTCCGACGACCCGACGGCGGCGTTGCGGCACGTCATCGACAACGCCGTGAAAGTTGCCGGCTCGACGGTCGTCGCGTGCGCGCCCCTTCCTTCTTCTTTAGCTGCTTCAGCTGCTAACTTAGCGGCTTCGCCGCAGGTAGCGGCTAAAGAAGAAGCGGCCGTGACGGTGACCCGCAACGACGCCGAGGAGATCGTCCTGGCCCTCGGGGATCGCAGCTACCGGGTGCGGGGCCTGTCGAAGAACACCGGTTACGAGGCCTTGAAGGTGTCGCTGCGGGTGGCCTGCGGGAGTGCGTGGCATCTGGACAGCCTCGACTTGGCGCAGGCGCGGCAGCGTGCGGCGTTCGTACAGGCGGCAGCCGAGGAAACCGGCCTGCGGCCTGAAGTGCTCAAGCGCGATGTCGGCCGCGTCCTCATGAAGCTCGAGGAGTTGCAGGAGGCGAGGCTGCGCGCCCAGGTCGCACCGGAGCCGGTGGCGGTGAAGATGACCGAAGCCGAACGCGAGGCCGCGCTCGCGCTGCTGCGCGATCCGAAGTTGCTCGACCGCATCGTGGCCGACTTCGCCGCGTGCGGGGTGGTCGGCGAGGAGACCAACAAGCTCGTCGGCTACTTGGCCGCCGTGTCCAGAAAGTTGGCTCAGCCCTTGGCCATCGTTGTGCAGTCCACGAGCGCCGCGGGCAAGACGGCGCTGATGGAGGCCGTGCTCGCGTTCGTGCCGCCGGAGGAGCGGATCAAATACTCGGCGCTGACGGGCCAGGCGCTCTATTACCTCAGTGACGCCGACCTGCGGCACAAGATCCTCGCGATTGTGGAGGAGGAGGGCGCGGAGAAAGCCAGCTATGCGTTGAAGCTCCTGCAGTCCGAGGGCGAGCTGACTATCGCCTCGACGGGCAAGGACCCGCAGACGGGGCGGATGACGACACAGGAATACCGCGTTGAAGGCCCGGTGATGATCTTCCTGACGACGACCGCCGTGGACATCGACGAGGAGCTTTTGAACCGCTGCTTGATCCTCACCGTCGACGAAGGTCGCGAGCAGACGGCGGCGATCCACCGGCTCCAGCGCGAACGGGAAACCCTTGCCGGCCTGCTCCGGTCGGAGTCGCGTGCGGCCGTGCTCGCGCTGCACCGCAACGCGCAGCGTCTCCTGCGGCCGTTGCGCGTCGTCAATCCCTACGCCGAGCGGCTGACCTTCCTCGATGATCGCACGCGCACGCGGCGCGACCACATGAAATACCTGGCGCTGATCCGCACGATCGCGCTTTTGCACCAGCACCAGCGGCCGGTGAAGACGGCCGAGCACCAGGGCAAGGTTGTTGAATACATCGAGGCCACGCTCGACGACATCGCCGCCGCCAACCGCCTCGCGCATCACGTCCTCGGTCGCTGTCTCGATGAAATGCCTCCGCAGACCCGTCGCCTGTTGGAGCTGACCGAGCGCATGGTCGCCCAGCGCTGCACCGAGCGGAAACAAGAGCGGCCCGACGTTCTCTTCAGCCGCCGCGAGCTGCGCGAATTTATCGGATGGGGCGATACACAGCTGCGGGTGCATCTGGAGCGGCTCGTTTCCTTGGAGTACCTCATCACGCACCGCGGCAGCGTCGGGCAGACCTTCGTTTATGAGTTGGTCTACGATGGAGCCGGCAAGGACGGGGGCCGGTTCCTGCCCGGACTACTCGACGTAGAACGGCTCCGCGGGACCAGCCTCGCGGGGGCAAACGGCCACCTCGCGGGGGGCGCGCGGGGCCAAAGCGGCCCTTCTGCGGCCGGATCGCGGGGTGGCAGCGGTGTCGCGTTTACCTCTGAAAACACGGGCGCGGCTGTCGCGCCGACCGAAAACGCACATCCGGAGGCCGCGCACGCGGCGGCGTAACCGTACCCGATCATGCCCTCCGAAAAGCTCACCCTTGAAACCGCCATCGCGCGGCACTTGGCGCACCTGACGGCGCAGGGCTACACGGCGGCCACGGTGGCGGGGCGCGCGTGGATGCTGGGGCTGTTCCGGAAATGGGCGGAGGAGCGCGGCGTGGCCGCGCTTGCCGACCTCACGCCGGAGATCGTGGCGCGTTACCAACGGCATCTGGCCCAGCACCGCAAGGCCGATGGCCAACCGCTGGGCTCGCGCACGCAGCGCACGCGCTTGGTCCCGTTGCGCACCTTCGGCCGCTGGGCCGAGCGCGATAAGCTCCTGCCCGAAAACCCGGTGGCGGAGTTGGTGATGCCGCGGCTGGGCCAGCAGCTCCCGAAGGCATGGTTGTCCGCGGCCGAAACCGAGACGGTCCTGGCGGTGCCGCGGCTGGAGGAGGCGACGGGGTTGCGCGACCGCGCCCTGTTGGAAACGCTCTACTCGACGGGCCTGCGGCGGTTGGAGCTGTTGCGGCTGACGGCGGCGGACCTCGACTATGCCGGCGGCGTCGTGGCCGTGCGGCAGGGCAAGGGCAAGAAGGACCGCGTCGTGCCCATCGGCGAACGGGCGCTTGCGTGGGTGAAGAAGTACCTCGCCCAGGTCCGGCCGCAGCTCCTGCCCGCCATCGGGGCCGACCCCGGCACGCTGTTCCTGACCGAGCGCGGCGGCCCCTTCGCCGTCAAACACCTCTCGGCATTGGTTGCCCGATACATCACGGCCTCCGGCGTGGGCAAGCCCGGCAGCTGCCACCTCTTCCGCCACACCCTTGCCACGCTGATGCTGGAGAACGGCGCGGACGTGCGCTACGTCCAGGCCATGCTCGGCCATGCCTCCTTGCAGACGACGCAGGTTTACACCCACGTCTCGATCAAGGCCCTCCAGGAAGTCCACGCCCGAACCCATCCGGCCGCCACGCTCTCGCCTCGACCCAAGCCGGAGGGCAAGTCATGAATCCATCCATGCACGTGCTCGCGCTTTACCTCGATACCTCCGTCATCGGCGGTTACTTCGATGCCGAGTTCCAGACCGACACCCGCGCCCTCTGGCGGTTGAAGGAGGCGGGCCGCTTCCGCTTCATCTCTTCGCAACTGGTGATCGACGAGCTGGCGCACGCGCCGGAGCGGGTGCGGAACCTGATGCGCTCCAGCATTGCGCCCGAAGACGTGCTCGACGTGGGCGTGGAGATGGAAGAGCTCGCGGCCGTCTACATGACGCAAAAAGTCGTGCCCGCCGCGTTCGCCGACGATGCCCAGCATGTCGCCGTGTGTTCGGTGGCCCGGCTCGACTACCTCGTGAGCTGGAACTTCAAGCATCTGGCCAATGTGCACCGGGAATCCGGTTTTAACGCCGTCAACCTCTTGCAAGGCTACCCGCCGGTGCGCATTGTTGCGCCAACCTTCCTCATCCATGGCCACGAAGAAAAAGACCTTTAACGCGGTTACCGCCTCCCGCCGTTGGCGCGTGCAGACGGCCAAACGCCTCGCGGCGATGACACCGGAGGAACGCCGCGAGCACTTGCAGCGTACGACCCAGGCGTTCTTTGCCCAGAAACCGGCCCGCCGCCTCGCGCTCGCTCACTAAGGCCGCCTCTCCCTTTAGCCGCTTTTGCGCCGCGTCCGGCCTTGCTGGATGCGGCGTTTTGCTGTCTGCTCCCCTTGGCCCGGGGCAACCCCGTGGCCTGCGTTCTTTGAATGCCGCCGGCCCGCCCGGCCGCCACCCCCTACGTTGCCCGAGCCCGGCCGCCGTCGAGGCGTTTGGTTCACATGAACGGCCGCATCTACGACCCGCTCCTCGGGCGGTTCCTTAGCGCGGACTTGATCGTGCAAAGCCCGGCGAGCCTTCAGAGCTACAACCGGTACAGCTACGTGCTGAATAACCCGCTCACATCGATCGATGAAAACGGTTTCCAAGCTGTTCCGCCAAATTGTGCCCCGTTGGCTGGGATGTGCGGTCCAGGCGGGGGTGTAGTTCTGAATGCGCAACTGGGCGAAGCGATGAGTGCCGCCCAGCAAGCTGGAATGAACCCGCAGAAAGTTGTTACGGCCGCAATGGATGAAGATTTCAGGCGGAATACCAACGAACAGGCAAAGGAAGTGATTACCGCATATTCCATCCTTGGTTCATTCGCCGGCGCGAGCGCACTAAGCGTTCCCGCCCGAGGGCTGATGGGTGTCCTGCTCAATGCGGGTGTCGATGCCGGAGTTTTCGGGGGAACAGGCTATGTGCGGACGGTTGGGCACAACGCGATCGATGGAAAGCCACTGACCCAAGGCGCCGCGGAGACCGCGGTTAAGGAGGGAGCGTGGGCTGCGTTGGGCGGAGCATTGGCACGTGGCGTCGCGAAGTTCTTCGGGAGGATAGAGGGTACTGCGCCGAAGACGGGAGAGACTTCGGCGCTCAGAACCAACACTGCACCGCCAAACGAAATCGGTGCCTTACGGGGGCCCGCAAGGTCAGTCGGACCCGGCGAAGGCATCTTGATTGGACCGTCGCAAGGGCTTCAATCCCGACAAGCTGGTTTATTTGAGAACGTGAAGATGGGTGAGCACGGGGACAAGGCTACCAAGTACCTTTGGACGGTCGACAACCGAGGGGTGAACATCGCGCTCGAACAGACTCCAATGGCAACAAGCCGAGGCACCATTGTGCATACCAATATTAGCTCTGAAGCATCAATTGGTGGCGAGGCTTGGTTTGGTCCTAACAACACTGTGACCATCAATGCAGGTTCGGGTCGCTTCGGAGACGGTGCAGGGGTCGCTGCGTCTCAATGGGAGGCGACCCGGAAGTATTGGGAGTCGCTTGGCTACAACGTAAACGCTATCCCATTGGGGCAAAGATAGGGCATTGAATCATGAAACTCTGGCAATTGGTCACAATAACTGAGGGCAACCTACACCGATTGGCGGCACTTGCTGAAACCCAGCAGGAGTGGCGCGGGATTGCGCCGCTCTTCAATCGATTTGACGTGCTTGTTGAAACCCAGGACCGCGCAGCTCTAGATGCCGAGTTGCCAGCTAGTTTTCTTCGACAAGCGCTCGCCGAATCCACCAAGTGCCTGTTCAACTCGAAAGATGGTTGGCTACGGTCTTGGCCGATGTCTCCGCGGGACGAATCTTTGTCGCTGCTGGACTCACTAGATCGTTTCGGAGAGAACGCCGTATTTACGGCCGTCGACACCGGAGTTTCCGAGATTTGCAGAGAATGCCGAGACACCGATTCGAAGAGTGCGGGGCTTGAATAGTGATCGGCCCCGTTCACCAACCGGTCGGTTGCCGAATGCTGACCGCTCCGGAGTGACGGAGGGCCACTGTTTCAGGGGGAGGATTGTTGAACGCCGCTCAGTAGCGTGACGGCCTCTCGTTCGTCCCCATCACGCCGCTATCGGCCTCATCGATCCCCCGCCGCTGCCCGCGCACACTTCAGAAACAGCTCCGCCGCCGGCGACGATTGCCCCTCAGGCCATGCCGTGCCTACCACCAGCGGCGCCGGAGCCGGCGTGAGCGGCAGCAGCTTGATCCGCCCGCCAGCCGACGAGGCCAGCGACTGCGAGACGAGCGCCACTCCGCTCCCCGCCTCCACCGCGGCAATCAGGCTTGAGGAGCCCTCGTGCTCCTCGACGATTCGCGGCAGCTTCCCCATCGCGGCAAACACATCCCCGAGCATCGCGTAGTACTCCGGATAGTCCTTGCGTGTGAACCCGACAAACGGTTGCGCCACCGCCTGCGCAAGCGGCACCGCCCGCAGCCGCGCAAACGGATGCCCCGGCGCCACCGCAAGCCGCAGCGCGTCGCGCTGGAGCGGCTCGAAGCGAAGCCCGCGCAGCATGCTCCGCGTCGGCCTCACCATGACAGCGAGCTGGAGCCGCCCCTGCCGCAGGCCGTCGAGCATCTCCTCCGTGTTCAGATCGTGGAGCTTCACACGCACCGCCGGCAGCTCCGCCTGGAAGGCCCGCAAAGCCGCAGGCAGGAGCCTCACCGTGGGCGACGGCGCGTAGCCCACGTGCAGTTCGCCGCACCCGCCCGCGGCCACCGCACGCGCCGCCTTCACTGCCTCGTCGGCCCGTTGCAGCACGGCCCGCGACTCGACGAGGAACGTGCGCCCCGCATCGGTCAGGCTCACGGCCTTCGCCGTCCGTTTCAGCAGTTCGAAGCCGAGCTCATCCTCCAGATCGCGCACCTGCCGGCTCAGCGCCGGCTGCGAAACGTGGAGACGCTCGGCCGCCCGGGTGACGTTCTCCGCCTCGGCCACCGCTACGAAATACCTGAGGTGTCGCAGCTCCATGCCGTCCAGCATGCCTTTCGGGCATGCTGAGACAAGAAACATGGTCTTTCTCGAAACCGGGCCGGCTGTGGCATACTATCGGCATGACGACGATCCGCAGGTCCGACGAACGCGGTCACGCCAACCACGGCTGGCTCGACACGTACCACACCTTCAGCTTCGCCGACTACCGCGACGACCGCTGGACGGGCTACCGCAGCCTGCGCGTCCTCAACGACGACCTGGTCATGCCCCGCATGGGCTTCCCCGAGCACCCGCACCGCGACATGGAGATCCTCACCTACGTCCTCTCCGGCGCCCTCGAGCACCGGGATTCGCTCGGCAACGGCCGCATCGTCCGCGCCGGCGACCTCCAGTACATGGCCGCCGGCACCGGCATCCGCCACAGCGAGTTCAACCCCTCCGCCGACGAAGCCGTCCACTTCCTCCAGATCTGGATCGAGCCCGAGACCGCCGGCCTCGCCCCGCGCTACGCCGACAAGAACGCCGCAGCCGCCGCGCCCGGCCGCCTCCATCTCGTCGCCAGCCGCTCGGGACGTTCCCACTCCATCGCGATCCGGCAGGACGCCGATCTCTGGCTCGTCCGCCTCGCCGCCGGCGACCGTGTCGAACACCCCCTCGCCACAGGGCGTCACGCCTGGCTCCACGTTGCCGAGGGAGCGATCACCCTCGGAGGCCAGCCCCTTCGCGCCGGCGATGCCGCCGCGCTCCCCGGCCCCGCTGTCCTCACCGTCAACGCCGTCGGGCCCGCGCAGATCCTCCTCTTCGACCTCGCCTGACTGTCCCGCCGGCCACCGCACCGATTTTCAACCAACAATCCAACGACCATGAAAACACTCCAGCTTCTCCTCAAAACCAACGACAGCGTGGCTCCGCTCCTCGCCCGTCTCGCCCTCGGCATCGTCATGTTCCCGCACGGGGCGCAGAAAGTTCTCGGCTGGTTCGGCGGCCACGGCTTCGACGCCACCATGGGCTTCTTCACCGGCACGCTGCACATACCCGCCGTCTTCGCGTTCCTGGCGATCCTCGCCGAGTTCGGGGGCTCGCTCGGGCTGATCACCGGCTTCCTCTCGCGCGTCTCCGCCTTCGGCGTCGGCGTGACGATGGCCGTCGCCATCTTCATGGCACACGCCGGCAACGGCTTCTTCATGAACTGGACTGGCGCGCAGAAGGGCGAGGGCTTCGAGTATCACCTGCTCGCCATCGGCCTCGCACTCGTCGTCCTCGTCCAGGGCGCCGGCAAGGCGTCCATCGACGGACTCCTCACGCGGAAGGCTGCAGCCAGCTGAGTGCGACACGTCGCAAAGAACCGCACTCGCAACAGCAACAACCTGGGCGGCCGGCTCCTGTCGGGGGCCGGCCGGCTAGTCGCAGCAGTCCCGCACCTCTCCGAACCAAGGCCCGACCGCCCGCTCACGCCTCCAGCACTGCGGAGCCCACCGAGTCGGCGAGCAGCCGCCCGCGCCGCGTGAGCCGCAGCACCTCCGGCACGCCCCACTCCGCCAGCCCCTCGGCAACCAGCCGCTCCGCCAGCGCGCGATACGCCGGCCACTTCGTCGAGGGGAAACGCCGCTGCGCCGCCGCCAGATCCACGCCGGCGTTGCAGCGTAGCCCGAAGATCAGCGTGTCGGCGGCGAGCAGCTCCGGCGTGAGCTCGGTGCGCTCCGCTGTGCCGCGCCGGCCTGCCACCAGATCCGCACGCCATGAGACAAGGTCGCACGGATTCTGGTAGCGCCAGCCTGCGTGTTGCGACGCGCCCGAAGGGCCGAAGCCGAGCCACTCCTGCATCGCCCAGGTGTTGAGGTTGTGACGGCAGGCATGGCCGGGCCGGGCGTAGTTGGAGATCTCGTATTGAGAGAAGCCCGCCGCGCCGAGCGTGTCCCACGTCGTCTCGTAGAGCGCCGCCTCCTGTTCCGCGTCACGCGCGAGCTTCCCCTGCGCCAGCTTCGCGTACAGCGCCGTGTCCTCCTCGAACGTCAGGCAGTACGTCGAGAGGTGGTCGGGGCCGAGCGCGATCGCCGCCTCCAGGTCGCTCCGCCAGTCCGCCGCATCCTGCCCGGGAACCGCGAAAATCATATCAAGATTCACCGACGCAAACCCGGCCTCGCGCACCAGGTCGTATGCGCGCAGCGCTTGTTCCCGCGTGTGCCGTCGCCCCAAAGCCGCCAGCAACTCGGGCCGCAGGCTCTGCACGCCGAGCGAGATCCGCGTCACCCCGCCCTCGCGCAGCGCGGCCAGCCGGTCGCGCGTGACCGTGCCGGGCGCCATCTCCACCGTCCACTCCGTAGGCGCCGCGGCGAGATTGCCCCTCACGAGGGCACAGAGCTCGCCGAGGAGTTTCGCGGGGAGCAGACCCGGCGTGCCGCCGCCCCAGAACACCGTGCCGGCGCGCAGCGGCGTCTCGACCAGCGCAAATTCCGTCGCCACGTCCTTGAGATAGCGCGCGAGATCGTCGCCCTGCGGCCGCACCTGATAGAACGCGCAGTACTCGCACGTCGTGGAACAGAACGGGATGTGCACGTACACACCGAGTGCGCCCGACTCGGCTTTTTCTTGCTCTGACAGCGCACCGGCCACTAGAGAATTCGTCATCTGCGCCGGTCCAACACGCAACGAAACACCGGCACCGCAAACATTTATGCACCACTCGCAGGCTTCTTCCTGGAAACGCGTCCTCGCCCTCTCGGCCACCACGCTCGCGCTGCTCTTGGGCGGCTGCACTTCCACCATCGTCAACATGACCTCGGACACCGTCGCCGAGAATCCGTCATCCATCTACACGATCACCGCCCGCGTGAAGCCCAACGAGACCGAGCTGGTGAAGGGTTCCCTCAAGGTCCAGATCGTCATCGACGGCCAGATCTTCCCGATGCAGGCCAGCTCGCTCGGCGACGGCCTCTACGAGTTCGACTACCACATGCCCGCCGGCCGCACTGAGGCGACCTACTACCTCCTCGTCAACTACGCCGGCCAGCGCGGCAACATGGTCTTCCCCGTTGAGGAGTACACCGAGCTGCGCACCATCAAACTCACCAACCGCTACGTCTACACGCTCGAGGCTGTCCGCGGTCCCATCGGCGCCCGCATCGCCATCGTCGGCCGCGGCTTCACTCCGCAGGACGTCGTCTATCTCGACAACGTTCCCGCCCACACCGTCTTCGAGTCGCCCAACGCCGTTTCCTTCTCCGTGCCCGCCGTCCCGGCCGGCCGCTCCTACACCGTCTCGCTCAACAGCGGCACCACCAGCCAGCAGGTCGGCTCCTTCCGCGTCGACGGTCTCTCGCTCGAGGTCTCGCCCCGCATGCTCGACCTCACCACCGGCGGCAAGGCCACCCTCACCTTCACCCTCGGAACCCCCGCCCCCGAGGGCGGCCTGCTCATCGATGTCAGCACCAGCATCCCGAAGTCGGTCATCATGCCCGAGGTCATCATCCCCGCCGGTGCCACCACCGCCACCATCACCGTCCAGGGCGGCCAGCCCGGCAGCGGCAGCCTCTTCGTCGCCGGCGTCGGCTCCGGTGAGATTGCGATCCCGCTCAACGTCACCGCTCGCTGAACACCGCGCTCGCGACCACCCGCTGCACCAAAACGGCAGAATCGTCCGGCTGCCCGCCGCCGCCGAAGCCGTTGAAGACGGTCACCGGGCGGTTCCCCCCGCCCGCGCGACCCCCCGCTTCACCAAAAGGGCGGGCGCCCTCGCGGCGCGGGCCGTTTCGTTTGCGCGCAGTCGCGCAGGTAAGGCCGTTAACGAGCCTAGTTCTTCTTGGCCTCCAGTTCGCGAATCGACCGGATCTCGAAGCCGTAGTCGATCCACAGCTCGAGCTCGCGCTCGGAGCACGCCCGCAACTTCACTCCGACCGCCAGGCCGCTCACAAGCACCTCGAACTCCGGCCCGACTCCCTTCCGCACCGCCTCGAGATCCTCGAAGATCTTCGACAGCAGCTCCTGCCGGTACTGGTTCGGCCGCCGGATGAACAGGCCAACCGGGCCGTCGATCACCTTGGTATCTCCGCGCAATTTCGTGTCGTCGATCAGGTCGCGCACCTGCTTCACCCGGTCGTAGAGCCGCACCTCCGCCGAGAGATCGGCCAGCACCACGATGTTGGCGAAGGAGGTCACTGCCCCGCCCTTGCCGACGATCGACTTCCGCCGGTCACCGGTGGTCAGCCGCACTTCCCGGTTCTCCAGCTTCAACCCAGGCACCTTCCGCACTTCCTTCGCCAACGCCTCGATGGAGTCCGTCAGTTCCTTGTTCCGGGTCTCCTGCTTGTCGGCACTATTGGAGAGCGCGAACTCGATGATCACCGCATCGGCCGGCTTGATCAGTGTCACCGGCAGACTGGGAGCGCGGGCCGCCATAGAGTCGGACGAGTGGTATCCTCGATCCTCCTGGGTCGAGACCTCAAACGGGCTCAGGCAGACAATCTCGCCGTCATCGCTGCTCTGGGCGAAAGCGACGGCAGCACGGGACAGCAGGCAAACGGAAACAAGATAAGGCGTCAGTTTCATCTGGGATAGGCTCTGGGGTTGATCGTTCTCGGATGCGCAGCCCCCGCCGTGCATCCGCCTCGTGCGGCACTCGTGCAAAGGAGTTGCCGGACGTCCGGCAGTTTCCGTGACACCTCTCGTACCAGCAAGACCATTCCATCCGCCGGCACCCCATCTTCGCCCTCCGTCCTCCGCCATCGGTCATCCGTCCTCCATCGGCTCCGAACCCACCATTGAAGATCGCGACCAGCCGCGGCACGTCGGCGGCCGCCACCAGC
>CAZXHR010000010.1:0-41411 GCA_964640465.1 uncultured Opitutaceae bacterium | reverse complement strand
GCGCGGTGACGAGATGCAGGCAGTCGGCAGAGCGGAGAAAGACCGAGGCGGGCAACGTGGCGTAGGTGTTGGCGGCGGCGGTCGTGATCGTGCCGTCGAGCGGCAGCCAGGTCCAGAACCCGCCGAGGTCGTCGGCCGAAAACTGGCGGACGGCGACGGAGAAGTCGGCCTGGCTCCAGCGGCCCTCGCGGAGCTGGCGGTGGAAGACGGCCATCAGCTACGTGCGGGCGAGTTCCGAGACGCAGACCTCGTCCTCAGCCTCAAGACGCTGGCGCACGGCCTCCGACTCGGGCTCGGGCACGTAGAGTTTGGCGCCGGTGGAGGTGTCGCAGAAGATCATCGGTCGCCGCGGACTGCGTCCAAATCTTCCTGCACGGAGCCGGTGGTGCCGCGGGCCATGAGCGCGGCGAACTCCGGGAGCAGGGTGCGCGTGCGGCGCTTGGGCTTCAGGAGCGCTGGATTCGAGAGCACCGCGACCGGTTCGCCGCGGTCGGTGACGAGGATGGGAGTGCGGGCGCTGCCGGCGCGGCGGACGTGTTCGCCGGTGGTGGCGTGGAGCTCTTTGATGGTGATGCTCGGCGGCATGGTGTAACTGTGTCACCGAGTGCCGCGGCGTCAAGTGTCACCGGGACACCGGAGCGGGGCGGGCGGATAGAAGGGGCACCGCTGATGAACGCTGATCGACGCTGATGGCGGAGACAGTCGAGCGAGAGAAGACGACGAGGAGTCCGAAATGGTCGGAGGGGAAGAGGCGTTTGCTCTTCGGCGAGACGGGTTCGGTGCCGAGCAGTTCGGAACGGATGGGCGTCCAGTGTGATGAGCGAAACAGCACCCGGTCCAAGCGCCGGCTGGGTTCGCCGGGAAACGACTCTTCGCGGGCCATGCGGCTTTTCTCGGTGTCCCAGGTGTAGCCGGGGAGCTTGGGATGGACTTCGTGCCATGCGTCGCGGAAATCGGGGGCGAGGTGCTTGGTGTCGGGCTGTTCGCCGTCGCCGAAGTTGAAGTCGCCGGCGAAGAAGGCGTCGTCGGTGCCGCCCAGGCGTTGGAAGTAGAGGTCGAGTTGCTGCGCGCGGATCGGGCCGTCCTCGAGCAGGCTCTCCAGATGGCAGGTGGCGACTTTCGCCGGCCCGGTTGGAAGCTGGAGCGTTGCCGCGAAATACACGCGGTGCTGGTTGCCCGGCAGCGGGGCGGATTCTGTGTCGAGAACCGGGAACCGTGACAGGACGAGATACTCGTGGGCGATGAACGGCTTTCCGTCTTTCAACGGGCGATGGTAAGACTGCACCCACGGCTCCTTGAGCAGAAGACTGGCGAACCACGGCGCCACCTCCTGCAGGACGATGATGTCGGCGTCGGTGTCGCGGAGAATCTTGAGCAGCTTCGGGACGCGCTGGCCGGAGGGATCTTCGTCTGCGAGGACGTTGTAGGTGACGAAGCGCAGTTCGTTCGTGTCTGAGCGCAGACTGGGCTCTGCCGCTCGAACCATTGTCGATGCGAAGCAGAGCCCGAGGAGAATGCGCCACCACGTGCGCATGTCACTTCGCCCAGGTGTCCTTGAGCGTGATCGTGCGGTTGAAGACGAGCTTGGTCCCTTCGATGGCGTCCTTGCTGTCGAGGGCGAAGTAGCCGAGGCGCTCGAACTGGAAACGCTGCTCCTTCGTCGCGGAGGCGAGCGAGGGCTCGAGCTTGGCGGTGACGGTCTTCAGCGAGTTCGGGTTGATCGTCTTCTTGTAGTCGTCCTCGGCGGCGGGCTCGGCGACGGCGAAGAGGCGATCGTATAGGCGAACCTCGGCGTCGACGGCATGGCTGGCGCTGACCCAGTGGATCGTACCCTTGACTTTCTTGGACGCGTTGGGCTCGCCGGCTCGGGTGTCGAGCTGGGCGGTGCAGCGGAGCTCGGTGATGGCGCCGGTGGCATCCTTCACGACCTCGTCGCACTTGATGATGCAGGCGTACTTCAGGCGGACTTCGCCGCCGGGCTTGAGGCGGAAATACTTCGGCGGCGGAACCTCGGCGAAATCCTCGCGCTCGATGAAGACCTCGCGGGTGAACGGCACCTTGCGGGTGGTGGGCGTCTCGCTCTGCGGGTTGTCGGTCGCGTCGACGTAGATGGTCTCGCTGGCGGGGATGTTGGTGAGGACGAGCTTGATCGGGTCGAGCACGGCGAGGCGGCGGAGCGCCTTGGCGTTGAGGTCGTCGCGCACGGCGTGCTCGAAGACGGCGTAGTCGGTGACGCTGTTGAACTTGGTGACGCCGACGCCGATCACGAAGGCGCGGAGCGCGCTGGCGGGGATGCCGCGGCGGCGGATGCCGCTGATGGGGGGCATGCGCGGGGCGTCCCAGCCGGAGACGACGTTCTCGTTGACGAGCTGGATGAGGCGGCGCTTGGAAACGAGGGTGTAGCCAGGAATCAGTTTCGCGAACTCGTACTGGTGCGGGAGCGGGCGCGGGAGGGCGAGCGCCTCGAGGATCCAGTCGTAGAGCGGGCGGTGCACCTCGAACTCGAGGGTGCAGACGGAGTGGGTGATGCCCTCGATGTAGTCGCTCAGGCAGTGTGCGAAATCGTAGAGCGGGTAGATGCACCACTTGGCGCCGGTGTGGTGGTGTTCGGCGTGGCGGATGCGGTAGAGCAATGGGTCGCGCAGCCAGACGTTGGGCGAGGCCATGTCGATCTTGGCGCGGAGGGTGCGGGCGCCGTCGGGGAACTCGCCGGCGCGCATGCGCTGGAAGAGGTCGAGGTTCTCCTCGATGGAGCGGTTGCGGAAGGGGGACTCGCGGCCGGGTTTGTCGGGGGCGCCGCGGTACTCGTCGGTGTCCTTCGGGCTGAGGTCGCAGACGTAGGCCTTGCCGGCGCGGATCAACTGGAGCGCGTATTCGTAGATCTGGTCGAAATAGTCGGACGCGAAAAACGGTTCGAGCTCCACGGCGGCCTTGGGCGCGGTGGACTGGGCGAGCTCGCCGGCGGTGGCGTGGTGGCCGATGACGGCCGGCATGTAGAAGTCGGTCTTGCCGTTGACCTGCTGGGCGGCGGGCGTGGTGCCCTTGGCCTTGAAGCCGAGGCAGTGGTCGGCCCAGCCGGAGATGAGCCACTGGACGTCCTCGATGATGGACTCGACGTACTCGACATCTTCCTTTGTCGGGTTGGTGTCGTCCATGCGAAGGTTGCAGCGGCCGCCGTTTTCGCGGGCGATGCCGAAGTTGAGGCAGATGGACTTGGCGTGGCCGATGTGGAGGTAGCCGTTGGGCTCCGGCGGGAAACGCGTGACGATCTGCGGGTAGCGTTTCTCGGCGACGTGCTGGGCGACGATGTCGCGGATGAAATCGGAGGGGGCGGGAGCGGGCGTGGCGGCGTTGGTCGGCTCGGACATGATGAAGTGGCGAGGATGGCGGGGCGTGCCGCCCGGAGGCAATGCGGAAGGCAGACGGTGGAGCGATGAATGGGGCGAATAGGTCGTATGGGGCGGATGGGAAGAATGACGAATGCTGGTGGCCGGAGTGTCCGGCTCGGGACCGGTGGGCGGGCTGGCCGGAGGGGCAGGCCCGCATGTGGGGCACGGGGGTGGAGCACCGAGTGCCCGAGGTGGCGGAAACGAAAAGGCCCGGGCGCGAGAGCCCGGGCCTTGGAAGAGTGGTCCTGAGCCGGAACGCGAATCCGGCAGGCGGATGCCGTTTAGTCGTTCTGCTGGAAGGTGCGGCCGTCGGGGAGCGTGAGGCGGAGGGGCGCGCCCTGTTTGAAGATGATGCTGCGGTAGTTCTCGCCGGCGACGGGCTTGAGCGCGCGGATGGCGCGGTCGGGCCCGACGAGGTCGTCGTAGGTGGCGTTGGTGTTGCCTGTCTCCAGATAGTATTGCTGGGCGGCGGCGGAGAGCTGGCGGAGGTTGTTCTGGATCGTCTTCTCCTGGGATGCCCCGCGGACTTTCTGGAAGGCCGGGATGGCCATGGCGGACATCACGCCGATGGTGACGGGGTTGTAGACGGCGAGGGCGGCGAGGTTCGCCTTGAGGGAGGAGCACCAGGCCGAGCGGAAGAGGATGCCGTCGGGGAGGTTGGTGCGGACGGAGAGCAGGGGCTTGGTGGGCTGCGGGAAGCTCACGAGGGCGAAGTTGAGCGCGCGGAGCATCTCGGGATCCCCGTTGCGGTTGAGCTCGGGGAGCTGGCGGAGCCGGGCGAAGAAGTTGGGCGAGATGTAGGTGAGGCCGTTGCCCTCGCGACCGAGGGCGGCAAGTGAGGCGGCGAAGTCGGGGACGGCGGCGAGACGCGGGGTGGCGGAGCCGTAGCAGTCGTCGAAGAAGGTGCGCGAGGTGGCGATGCAGAGGGCGTTGCCGTCGATAGCGAGGAGCGGGGCCCAGCCTTCGACCGGAACCTGGGGTTTGAGCGAGTAGATGGATACGCCGTTGACATCGGTTTTCTCGAAGACGGGGACGCTGTCGAGGAGCGGCTTGAGCGAGGGGGCGATGCCGTCGAAGCGCAGCAGGAGCGAGAAGGCGGGGATGTTTACCGGCTGCTTGGCCGGGATGGTGATGGAGCCGTTGCCCTCGAAGCGGAGCACGCAGGTGGTGCGGCCTTTCCAGCTCTGGATGATGTCGTAGGCGGAGATGCCGGCCTGCTTGCCGGCGGACTTGAGCTGGGTCTCGAGGATGTTGGCCGCGGCTTCGTCGCCGATGCGGGCGACGATGGCGCGCAGGGCGGCGTAGACGGAGGGCAGGTCGAGGTCGTTCTCGCAGAAGACGTCGGCGTTGGCGGGGGCGAGACGGAGGTTGTCGAACGGCGTCGCGGGGCCGCCGAGACCGGCGAGCAGACCGCGGCGCCCGGCCGGGGTGTAGAAGAAACAGCGGTTGCGAAAGCCGCCGGCGGGATCGGCAACGGAGCTGAGGCCGACGGCCTTCACGTCGGAGAGACCGAGGTCGGCTGCGATCTGGACGAAGTCCTGCTTGAAGGCGGTGGCCTGGGGGACCTCGGTGGCGATATTGTCGACCATGCCGCGGGCGAGGGCGGCGAGGCGCTCGACGTCGCCATCGATGTCGACGTAGCCGTAGAGGGTGCCGCCGAGTTCGAGGTGCTTCGAGACGGCGGCGAAGTGCCGGCTGCGCTCGGCGGCGGTAACCTGCGCGACGGAGTCGGCAGGCTGGGGCTTTCCTGCGGTGGAGACCGAAGCGGCCGCGGCGGAGGAATCCGCGTTTTTCTGACAACCGGCGAGCGCCGCGAGGGCGAGCGTCGCCGCAACCATCCATTGGGGTGTACGCGCCATAAGGCTTGCGATCTTGGCGGGGAAATGGATGCAGGGGAAGTCGAAAGATGGAGACGGTGGCGGCGATGTGTTGGGGGCTGTGGGGCCGGAATTCCGCGGACGTCAGAGGATGACAAAGGGAACGAAGCGACGGTGGCGGCAGGGGCTGGACGAGACTCGTCCGAAGAGCCTGCTGCGGGGCACCGCACTGCGGCGTTGCCAAGCGGCGGCGGGAAACGCGAGAGTCGCGGGCTGTGAGCGATCTCGTCCAGTACATCGAACAGTGGGGTTCCTACGCGCCGCTGGGTTTCCTCGGGTTGTTCGCGCTGGCCTCGGCGCTGACGATCTGGCGGCTGAACGCGATGACGGAGTACGGTTTCCAGGGCACGGCGCTGGGGACGCTGGTGATGCCGTTCTGCTCGGGGCTGGGCAACCTGCTCTTCGTGTACATCGTGGCCGAGCGCGGTGGGCCGGCGCAGGAGGTGTTTACCAATGCGTTGGTCAACAACACCACCAATCTCACGCTGCTCATCGGGTTGCCGGCGGTGCTCTTTGGCCTGCACGTGATGCCCGAGGCCGGGGCGAAGAAAGGCGAGGGGAAGAAGGCCGCGGCCAAGTCCGCCGGCAAGGCGCAGGAGCACGAGCTCAACCGGCTTTCGCTGCTGCTGACGATCTTGGCGGTATTCTTCTTCACGGGCGCCGTCTGGGCGCTTTCGCAGGATGGGAAGTTGGATTTTGACGACGGGCTGGTGCTGGTGGGATTGTTCGTCTTCTGGCAGGCGGTCCATGTCTTCGAGGTGCTGAAAAACAACGTGCGGCAGAAGCAGTCGCCGAATCCTGTGCGCCTGTGCTTCGACCTCTTGCTGCTCGGCGCCGGAGCGTGGCTGCTGTACGTGAGCATCGACTGGCTGGTGGGCTGGACAGAGAAGCACCCGGTGGCGTGGCTCGGAGCTTCGAGCCTGGGGTGGCTGAGCGGTTGGCTGATGGTGCTGCCCAACGCGTTGCTCGCGCTCTACTACGGCTGGAAGCGCCGGCCCGACATCGTCTTCAGCTCGCAGGTGGGCGACGGCCACATCTGCATCCCGCTCTGCCTGGGGTTGGCGGCGATGCTCAAGCCGCTGCCGGTGCCCAAGTTTTTCGAGGACTCGGCGATCGTGATCGGCGCGGCGGCGCTGGTGCACTTCGTGTGTGTGGCGGCGCTGGGCCGGCTGCCTCGCTTCATGGGTGCGGTGATGATCGTCGCCTACGGGTGGTTCCTGTACACGGGATTAGGTGGGGCGCATTGACGCTCCACGCATGCCTCCCAGCTGGACCGATCTGGACCGGTTATTTCATTACCGGTGGCTTTGCCCGACTGAGCCGCTGCGGCGCAGCATGAGTCTCGATATTGTTGTTCCCTGGCAACCGCTCACGCGGCTTCTGCGGTAGTAGATCTCTGTTGCTACGCTGGGCGTCAGTTTGCTTCCCAGAAACGTGGAGCCGAGATCGACGATCTTGATCCAGTGTTTGCCGACTCGCCATAGCTAGCGCCCGATTTTGGCAATTTCGCCTACGGCGAAAACAAAGCCGCTCTAGCTGATGTCGGCTGTGGGCGATTGGGGGGCTTCTTCCCCGGTGTAGCGCGACGACTGCTCGTCGGCATGGTAGGAGGAGCGGACGAGCGGACCGGACTCGACGACGCCGAAACCGATCGAGAGCCCGAATCGTTTCCACTCCGCGAACTCCTCGGGCGTGACCCAACGGTCGACCGGCAGGTGTTGGGGCGTGGGCTGGAGGTATTGGCCGATGGTGAGGATGTCGATGCCGGCGGCGCGCATGTCGCGCAGCGTCTGCTCGATCTCCTCGCGGCGTTCTCCGACACCGAGCATGATGCCGCTCTTCGTCGTGAACCCGCGGCTTTTGGCGTGGCGGAGGATCGAGAGACTGCGGTCGTAGCGCGCCTGCACGCGTACGGGTTTCTGGAGCCGCTCCACCGTCTCCACGTTGTGGTTCAGAATGTCGGGCTTTGCGGCCAGGATCGTTTCGAGGTCTCCGGTGTTGCCTTTCAGATCGGAGATGAGCGCCTCGACGGCGCAGGACGGATTGCGGCGCTTCACGGCGCGGATGGTTGCGGCCCAGGCGGCGGCGCCGCCGTCGGGTAGGTCGTCGCGGGCGACGGAGGTGAGCACGCAGTGGCGCAACCGCATCGTGGCGACGGCTTCGGCCACGCGGGCGGGCTCGCCGATGTCGGGCGCGGCGGGGCGGCCGGTCTGGATCGCGCAGAAGTTGCAGGAGCGCGTGCAGATGTTGCCCAGGATCATCACGGTGGCGGTGCCGCGGGACCAGCACTCGCCGGTGTTGGGGCACTGGGCGCTCTGGCAGACGGTGTGGAGGTGGCTGCCTTCCATCAGGCTGCGCACGGCGCCGTATTCGGGACCGGAGGGGAGCTTGGCGCGGAGCCAGTCGGGTTTACGCGTGACCATCGACGGCCGACGTTTCGGGAAACGCGTGGCGGGGCAATCCGGATGTTGGCCGGGTTGGGCGGTATAAGCCGGCCGATTGCCGCTGCTGCGCGGTGTGATGTGCAGCTGCTGGCGTCTGCGGCCGCAAGTGGTGCGGCCTCACTACTCGTCGGCTTCCGCGGCTTCGCCGGGGCCGTCCCAGTCGTCGCCTCCAGCCTGACACGTGAAGAACCCCTCGCGTTCGAGCAGCGTGAGCACTCCGGCGACGACTTGCAGGCGCTCCGCCTTGGGCAGTGCGGGATGGTTGGCGGCGAGCCAGTCCAGGATGAGCGGTTTGGCCTCGGCGGGGTTGGCTGCGCCTTGCAGCAGGGTATCGGCCTCGTCGGCCGCGGCATTGATGACGGCTTGGACGTTGGTGCTCATGGCGCAAAGGTAAGCGCACAACGCTCCGTGCGCAAAGCGCCTCGCCGCGCGCTCCGCCGCTATTCGTAGCGGCGGCGGAGGTTGCTGGGGAGGATGCCGAGCTCATCGCGGTATTTGGCGACGGTGCGGCGGGCGATGGGGATGCCGCGCTCGGTGAGCATGCCGACCAGCTCCTGGTCGCTGCGGGGCTTGGCGACATCCTCGTCCTCGATGAGTGCCTTGATCATGTCCTTCACGCTGGTGTTGGAGATCGAGGCGCCGTCCTGCGCCTCGTAGCCGGAGGTGAAGAAGAACTTGAGCGGGAAGACGCCGTGTGGGGTGCGTATGTACTTGTTGGCGATGGCTCGGCTGACGGTCGTCTCGTGCACGCCCACGATCTCGGCGACTTGGATCATGGTGAGGGGGCGCAGCTTGTGCAGCCCCTCCTCGAAGAATGGGAGCTGGAGCTTCAGGATCTCGCGGGTGATTCGCTCGATCGTGCGCTGGCGCTGCTCGATGGAATTGATCAGGAACTTTCCCTCCCGCATCTTCTCGCGCAGGTAGGTGCGGTCCTGGTCCGAGAGTTTCCCCTTGGCGATGATCTCCTTGTAGGCGCGGCTCAGGCGCACGCGCGGGATGTAGTCGTCGTTGAGGGTGATGATCCATTCGTCGCCGACCTTCTCGACGGTGACGTCGGGGACGACGACGCGGTTGTGGTCCTCGGCGAAACGGCGGCCCGGGGCGGGGTCGAGCAGGCCGATCTCGCCGATGGCGTTCTGGATCTCCTCGATGGGGTAGCCCATCTTGCGGGCGATGTCGGGCATGCGCCGGCGGGTGAGCAGGGCGAAATGGTCACGGACGATGCGCGCGGCGATGGAGCCGCCGCGGCCTTTGGCCTGGAGCTGGAGCAGGAGACACTCCGGCAGGTCCACGGCTCCGATACCGATCGGGTCGAAGCTGTTGAGAATCTTCTTGGCCTCCTGCACGGTCTCGAGCGGGAGTTTGGCCAGGAGGGCGATGTCGGATACGGATGAGGTGAGGAATCCTCGGTCGTCGAGGCTGCCGACGAGGTAGCGGATCGCCTCGCGCACCTGGTCGGGACAGTCGGCCAGTTCGGCCTGCTCCATGAGGTGCTCCTGCAACGAGGGCTCGCCGACGAGCGAGTCGAAGAAGTGTTGGCGGCGCTCGGCGTCCTCCGAGGTGTAGGATTCGCTGTCGCCGTGTTGGACGAAGGACTCGTCGCCGAAGTCCTCACCCATCTTCGCGAGGACCTCGAACTCGCGGTCGAACTTCATCTCCTCCCGCTGGTCGTTGGAGTCGCTGGTGTCGGAGTCGGCCTGAGCTTTCTCCATGGACACGTTTTCCATCGGCAGCTCCTCGAGCACGGGATTGCTCTGCAGCTCCTCGGCGATGGTGGCGCGCAGGTCGAGGGCGGCCACTTGGAGGATTTTCAACGACTGACGCAGCTGTGGCGCCAGCACCATCTGCTGGCTCTGGCGTTGGCTGAGGTTCTGGGAGAAGCTGTGTTGCATGTCGTGTGTGGGGGCGAGCGGGCGCTGCGAGGGCGGCGTGCGAGTGTGGATAAAACCGCGCCAAGCTGCACGCTCCGTGCCAGCGGCGCAAGATACTCGTTGCAAGAAACGCAGGCGACGGATGGCGGGGTTGACAGCGGTCGTGAGCCATCTTCGCTGCGCGCATGGCTTCGGCTCCGTCCATCGTCTGGTTCCGGCGCGATCTGCGGTTGCGCGACAATGAGGCGTTGCAGGCCGCGCTTTCCCTGGGCGGGGCCGTGATCCCGGTCTTCATCTTGGATCCCGCGGCTGAGGGTCGGTGGTTGCCCGGCGGGGCGGCTCGGTGGTGGCTGCACGGCTCGCTCGCGGCCTTGGCTCGGGATCTGGAGGCGCGTGGCTCGCGGCTGGTGTTGCGGCGGGGCGAGAGCGTGGAGCAGTTGCGCGACTTGGTCGACGTGACCGGTGCCAGCGCGGTCTGCTGGAATCGCGTCCACGAACCGGCGTCGCGCGCGCTGGACGAGAAGGTTGCCGCGGCGCTCGCCGAATCGGGTGTGGCGGTGCGGATCGGCGCGGGACAGTTGCTGTTTGATCCGGAGACTGTGCGTAGCCGTGGCGGCGGGCCGTTCAAGGTGTTCACGCCGTTCTGGCGGCACTGTGCGAATCTCGAGCGGCCGCAGCCGGTGGACGCGGCGGTGCCGCGCTCGCTGCCGGCCCCGGTGCGCTGGCCGCGGAGCGATGTGCTGGAGAGCTGGATGTTGCGGCCGTGCCGCCCGGACTGGGCCGCGGAGTTCCGCGAGAGCGGCGAGCCGGGTGAGGCCGGGGCGCGGCGGCGGCTGGCGGCGTTTGTCGAGAAGGCAATGGACGGCTACCGCGCGCAGCGGGACCTGCCCGCGTGCGATGGCACCTCGCGGCTCTCTGCGGCGCTGCATTTCGGCGAGCTGAGCCCGCGGCAGGTATGGGCGGAGGTCGAGGCGGCGTCGCGGGAGTCTGGGGTGATGCCGCGCAGCCGCGGGGCGCAGGTGTTCCTCGACGAGGTGGGCTGGCGGGAGTTTGCGCACCACCTGCTGCACCATTTCCCGGCGACGCCGGAGCGTCCGCTGCGCGAGGAGTACGCGACGTTCCCCTGGGAACGCGATGCGGCGCTCCAGGAGGCCTGGCGGCGGGGGCGCACCGGGTATCCGATCGTCGACGCCGGGATGCGGCAGCTCTGGCGCACGGGCTGGATGCACAACCGCGTGCGGATGATCGCGGCGTCGTTCTTCGTGAAACAGCTCCTGCAGCCGTGGACCGACGGCGCGGCGTGGTTCTGGGATACGCTGGTCGACGCCGACTTGGCGAACAACACGCTGGGCTGGCAGTGGAGCGCCGGCTGCGGGGCGGACGCGGCACCGTACTTCCGCATCTTCAACCCCGTGCTCCAGGGCGAGCGGTTCGACCCCGACGGCGCCTATGTGCGGCGCTGGGTTCCGGAGCTGGCGCGAGTGCCGGCGGAGTTTATCCACCGGCCGTGGGAGGCGGAGCCCGGGGCGTTGGCCGCGGCGGGGGTGCGCCTCGGCGACGAGTATCCGCGCCCCGTCATCGAGCCTGCCGCCGGACGCGAACGGGCGCTGCGTGCCCTCGAATCCTGGCGACGCAGCCGGAGCGAGAGCCCGGTGCCGGCCGCTCGGAGAAAGGAGCGTGTGTGATGCGCATCGCTCTGGCTGGAGGTTCGGGCCTGGTCGGCGGCGCATTGCGGCGCCGCTGGGCTGCTGCCGGGCACGAGGTCGTGCAACTCGTGCGCCGCAAGCCGCGGCAGGGCGAGACCGCTGCGGAGTGGAATCCCGAGCCGCGGCGGATCGATCTGGCTGCGTTGGCCGGGTGCGAGGCTGTCGTGAATCTTGCCGGCGAGGGGATCGCCGCGGGGCGCTGGACGCCGGAACGTAAGCGCCGTATCCGCGAGAGCCGGGTTCGTGCGACGGGACTGCTTGCCTCGGCGATGGAAAGCGGTGCGTGGCGGCCCCGGGTCTGGATCAACGCCTCAGCAACCGGCTACTACGGGGACACCGGGGAGCGGGTTGCCGACGAGGCCGCGCCGCGGGGAAATGGGTTCCTGGCCTCCGTCTGCGATGACTGGGAGGCGGCCACGCTGCCGGCGGTCTCCGCGGGCGTGCGTGTGGTTCGGCTGCGGCTGGGGGTGGTGCTCGATCCGGCGGGCGGCGCGCTGGCCAGGATGTTGCCGCTGTTCAGGGCCGGACTGGGCGGCCGGATCGGGACAGGCCGGCAGTGGATGAGCTGGATCGCGCTCGACGAGCTGTGCCGGGTGATCGATGCGGCGTTGGCCGACGAGCGGATCGTCGGGCCCGTAAATGCCGTCGAACCGGAGCCGGTCCGCAATGCCGAGTTTGTCGCGGTGCTGGGCCGGGTGTTGCGGCGGCCGGCGGTCGTACCCGTGCCTACTTGGGTTGTGGAGTTGGCGATGGGGGAGCTGGCGCGGGAGACCCTGCTGGGGAGTTCGCGCGTGGAGCCCGCCTGCCTGCGGCGGCTCGGATTCGAGTTCATGCCGGGAGGTCTGGAGGGGGCGCTCCGACGGTTGCTGGGGTAGGTGCGCCCGTTTTTACAGAAGTATGGCTTCGTCACTTTCCGGGCGGGCGGCTAGGAACGTGTCTGTTCGTTCGCATTCCTGCTGGAGTACCGGCGCACACTTTCCTGGATTTTGGGCTTCTGCTGGGGTTCTCATGGCTGGGTTTACTCAGAAGAGTCCAAAATCCAGGCTTTTTTTTGCCGGCGGAATCGCTCAGGGTCCTCCGGGTCTTATGCAAAAGACCCTCATCATCCTGAAACCCGACTGCATGACGCAGAAACACGTCGGCGCGGTCATCGGGCGTTTTGAGGCGGCTGGTTTCACGATCCTCGGCTGCAAAATGATGCGCCTGGGCTCGGATCTCCTCCGCCAACATTATGCTCATGTCGCCGACAAGCCGTTCTATCCGCGGCTCGAGACGTTCATGGCGTCGGCTCCGGTGATCGTTTTGGCGATCGCCGGCGAGCAGGTCATTCCGCGTGTGCGCGAACTGCTCGGCCCGACCGATTCGAAGAAAGCCGCCAAGGGCACGATCCGTGGCGACTATGGCACCGACACGACGATCAACGTCGTGCATGCTTCCGACAGCGAGGAGAACGCGAAGGCCGAACTGGCCCGCTTCTTCAAGCCCGAGGAGATCTTCGGCTAAACGGCCCACGGACGATCTCCAGTTCGGGGCAAGAAACCGCCGGCGTCATCGCCGGCGGTTTCTTTTTGAGCCGACGAAGCGGCGGAACGGGGCCGGTGCGGATTTGCGGGGCGGGAAACGCATGCTTGCGGCGGCGGGGTGGGGCATGAGCATTGCCGGAATGGACTGCCGCGCTGGCTGCGGAGCTTGCTGCATCGCCCCCTCGATCTCGTCGCCGTTGCCCGGACTGCCTCACGGCAAGCCGGCCGGCATGCCGTGCCCGCATCTCGACGACGCGTTGCGCTGCCGGCTCTTCGGCGACGCGCGGCGTCCGGCGGTGTGCGCGTCGCTGTGCCCGGAACCGGAGATGTGCGGCGCGGACCGCGAGGCTGCGCTGGAGTACCTGCTGCGACTGGAGCGCGAGACGCGGCCGGACGGCGTCTGACGGGGCTGGCGACCTCAGCCATCTCCACCGCGCAGTGCGCCGCTTGGCGCGGCGCAGCACCGCAGGACGCCGCCGAAGGCAAGCTCCAGTTCTTCACAGGAATTTGGGAGCAACTTGTCGGTCCGTGTGAATAAGTTTTCCGAGTTCCCCATTGCGGGGCGGAGGCACGGACCTTGAATCGGCCCCCTCATTTTCCCGCATGTACCTCAAGGCCCTCAAACTGCACGGTTTTAAGAGCTTCGCCGACCCGACCGAACTGCGCTTCGAGCCGGGCGTGACCGTCATCGTCGGGCCCAACGGTTGCGGCAAAAGCAACATCGCCGACTCCATCCGCTGGGTGCTGGGCGAGCAGAGCGCGAAGGCGCTGCGCGGCGGCAAGATGCACGACGTCATCTTCGAAGGCACCGACACCCGCAAGCCGCACTCGATGTGCGAGGTGTCGTTGCTGCTCACCGATTGCGAGCAGGCGCTGGGCATGGATTTCCACGAGGTCGAGATCACCCGCACGGTGTCGCGCGACGGTTCCAGCGAGTACCACCTCAACGGCCCGCCGCGCCGCCGGAAGGACATCCAGAAACTTTTCAGGGATCCCGGCCTCGGCCGGACGTCCTACTCGCTCATGGCGCAGGGCCAGATCGACCAGATCCTTTCCTCCAAGCCCGACGAGCGGCGCGCCGTCTTCGAGGAGGCCGCCGGCATCACGCGCTACAAGGCGCAGCGCCGCGAGGCGCTGGGCAAGCTCGCCCTCACCGAACAGAATCTCGCTCGTGTGGCCGACGTTGTTACCGAGGTTAGCCGGCAGATCGGCAGCCTCAAACGCCAGGCCTCGAAAGCGATGCGGTTCCGCCGCCTCAGCCATCGCCTGCGCCATCTCGCGCTCGCGCACGACGGCTTCCAGTACCAACAACTGCGCAAAGTGCTCGACGAGCTCTCCTCGCGCCTGCAGGTGCTGCGCGGCGAGGCCGACGCTCGGCGCGCCCGGCTACAGGAGCATCAGGCTTCGTTGGAGGCGCAGAAGGCGCGGCGCACGGAGCTCAACCAGCGCGTGCAGGCGGCGCAGCAGGCGGTGTTCGACCTGCGTTCCGAACGCGAGCAGGCGGCCAACCAGATCCATCTCAACCAGGTCAAGGCCCAGGGCCTGCGCGACCGCATCGCTTCCGCCAACGACGACCTCGGCGAGCTCGAGATGCAGTTGAAGGAGGTCTCCGACCAGGCTACCAGCGGCCAGCAGGACCGCCAGATGCAGCTCAATCTCCTCGGCGAGTCCGATGCCGCATTCCAGGCCAAGAACCGCGAGCTGGCGTTGGTCGAGGGCGAGCTCACCCGGCTTGAGCAGCTCGTGCAGAAGGAGAAGTTCCAACTGCTCGAACTTGAGAGCAAGGTCGCGCGCCTGCGCACCGACTGCTCCGCGCTCGAGGTCGACCAGAAGACCGCCGTGGCCCGCCACGAACAGTTGCAGGGCGACATGGCCAGCGCGATGGCGCAGCGCGAGGAGGCCACGGCCAACCTTGAGCAGCTCCGCGTGACCGCCGCCACCGCGCGCTCGGCCGTCCAGACCGTGCAGCAGGAAGTCGCCGACGCGCAGAAGGGTGTGCAGGAGACGACCGCAAAATTCCGCGACGCGCAGCGTCGCCTGCAGGAGATCGACCGTTCGCTCGCGCAGAAACACGCCCGACTGAAGCTGCTCCAGCAGTTGCAGGAGAAGTGGGAGGGCTTCGGCGAGGGCGCGAAGGCGCTGCTCCAGGGCCGGCTCACCGACCTTGGCGGCGGCGCGTCGTTCAGCGCGCTCACGCACGGCGTCGATTTCCGTCCCGAACTCTCGAAGGCCGCCGAGGCGCTTCTCGGCGCGGCCGTCGAGGCCGTGCAGGTGGCCGACCTCGCCACCGCGCAGGCGATCCTCACCCGCCTCGAGAACGACAAGATCGGCGGCGCATACCTGAACGTGCCGGTGCCGGAGCAGCCCGCCGCCGCGCCCGTCGAGCTGCCGGCGTTCCTCAAGCCGGCGACTTCGGTTTTCACCGACGATTGCACCGGCCACCCTCTCCACAGCGTGCTCGCCTCGTGCTACGTGGCGGACTCGCTGGAGCAGTTCCTGAGTTTCTGGGCACAGCGGCAGGATTTCAGCTTCCTCATGGTTGCCACGCCGAAGGGCGAGTGGGTCGACCGGCGCGGCATGGTGTTCGGCGGCTACCAGAAGCGGCCGGCCTCCAGCATCGTCCAGCGCGAGATCGACATCCGCGAGACCTCGCGCGAGGTCGCCAAGGAGCAGGAGCAGCACGACCAGCAGAAGGCGGCGATCGACCAGATCAACGCCGAGCTCGCCGCCTTCGAGCAGCGCCTCACCGACAAGCGCGCCGAGGTGCAGACGGCCAACGAGGCCGTCGCCACCGCGCAGGCCGAGGAGAAGGCCGGCCAGCGCGCCCTCGAGGAGGCCGAGCAGCGCGTCGCGCGTCTCGAACACGATGTGCAGAGCATCGAGTCGCAGCGGCAGGAGGCCGAGGCGCGTTTCGCCAAGGCGCAGTCGGCGCTCGTCGAGGTCGACAAGGCCATCCAACTCGGCCGCGAGTCCATCGCCGCCAACGAGGCGAAGATCGTCGAGATCCGCAACCAGCGCGACGTGCAGCGCGAGACGCTGGGCCAGGCCCGCCTCGAACTCGCCGAGCGCCGCCAGCGCGTCGAGATCATCGACCGCGGCCTGGGCGAGATGGTCAAGCGCCGCCAGCAGCTTTCCGAACTCCTCGAGCAGCGTCGCAACGAACTGGAGATGTGGACGGCGCAGGTCGCCGAGATCGAGCAGACCGAGCAGGCGCAGGAGGCGCGCGTCGAGGAACTGGCGCGCACTCAGGCCGTGGCACAGGAGCAGGTCGAGTCGATCCGCCGCGAGCTCGCCGAGCTGGAGCAGCAGGTGAACTCCGTCGAGGGCGAGCAGAGCTCATTGCGCGACGAGGCCGAGGCCTCCGCCGGGGAGCTCAGCCAGTGCGAAATCCGCTACACCGAGCACAAGGCCCGCTCGCGTTTCCTTGCCGAGGAGGCGATGCGCGAATTCTCGATCGATCTGGGCGAGGTGAACTGGCGCATGCAGTTCTGGAAGGCCGACGACGAGCCCGAGGGCCTCAAACCGCTCGATCTCGACGAGGATGAGGACGAGGATGGCGCCAAGCCCGAGGCCGCGCCGGCAGTGTCCGCCGATGTAGCCGCTCTGCCCGACGGTTCCGCTCCCGCGGAGGCCGCCGCCAAGCCACGCCGCAGCCGCAAGCCCAAGGAGCCTCGCGGCGACCCGACCGAGGAGCAGCTTGCCGCGATGGACCAGACCAACTGGGACCAGATCCGCAGCGAGGTGCAGGCCCTGCGCCAGCGCGTGAACGGCATGGGCGCAGTCAACCTCGTCGCCATCGAGGAGTACGCCTCGCTCAAGCAGCGTTACGACTTCCTCAAGACGCAGAGCGACGACCTCATCACCTCGAAGGACGAGCTGATGAAGGCCATCGACGACATCAACGCGACCTCGCTCAAGCAGTTTGCCGTGACCTTCGAGCAGATCCGCAAGAACTTCGCGTTCACCTTCCAGACGCTCTTCAACGGCGGCAACTGCGACCTCCAGCTCATCACGCAGGACGATCCGCTCGAGAGCGGCATCGAGATCGTCGCCCAGCCGCCCGGCACGAAGCTCAACAGCCTCACGCTGCTCTCTGGCGGCCAGAAGACGCTCACCGCCGTGGCGCTGCTCTTTGCGCTCTACCTGGTGAAGCCCAGCCCGTTCTGCTTGCTCGACGAGTTGGACGCGCCGCTCGACGAGTCGAACATCGAGCGCTTCACCACGCTGCTGAAGCAGTTCGTCACGAGCTCGCAGTTCATCATCATCACGCACAACAAGCGCACGGTGGCCGCCGCCAACGCGATCTACGGCGTGACGATGCAAGAACGCGGTGTGTCCAAGACGGTCTCGATGCGCTTCAACAAGGAGGCGCACTCCGACACCGGCCTGCTCACGCCGATCGCTGAGTCGGTGCGCGCCACGCACGCGGCCAGCCGAGAGCCTGCGTTGCCGGTTCTGCCGGTCGCCAACGTCCCGGCGGATGCCGAGGCGGGCGCAAACTGAGGCGCGGTCCGGGAGGCCATGATTGCACCGCCGGGGCCGTCGGGCTCCGGCGTTTGTTATTGATGCTTACGCAAAGTCGACTGGTGGGCCGTGTTATGCCCCTTGTTTGGGCTGGATAGAAGGGTCTATGGCTACCTTGGGCGGCCTTTAGCAAGGTTGGCTAAATCCGTCCTTCCCCTACGGCGAACGGGCGGGTAGGGTGGCGCGTCCGCGGTTGTTGTCGCGGATACCCAAACCTCCCCCAACCACTCCAGGAGTTTCGCCATGCGTTGTCCCGGCCTGCTGCTTGTCCTCGGTTTGAGCGTCGCTTTCGCCTCCACGGCATCGGCCGTGAATCACTCGGCGGGTTTTGTCGCCTTCAACAAGATCGAGTCCGATCCCGCGCCGACACTCCGGGCGGAGCAGGGCTGGGCCGAGATCGTCGTGGCCAACCCCCGCGCCATGCTCGGCAAGATCGTGTCGGCCAACCTGCAGGTGGACGACTCGTGCCTCCTCATCGCCAAGAACGGCACCTATAGCGTCTACCGCGTGAAGCCGGGGCGGCATACGCTTACCACGCTCAGCGGACTCGTGCGGCTCGGCACGGTAAGCGACGAGGCGTGGGAGAAACTCAAAGGCGGCCAGGATCTGAAGGAGGCCGAGAAAATCCTCGTGAAGGGTCGCGTGGGCGGGTTCGACGAACGCGAGGCGCTGGCGAAGTGGGTCGGCTCGCACGAGCCCGATCTGGTGGTCGGCGGCGACGTCCAGCTTTTCCGCTACGGTCGCGAGGAGAAGGACAACGTGGTCGTCGTGGAGCGGAACTTCCTCGCCGAGCAGCCGGCGCGGCCCGCCGGGCGGAACTACCGGCTGGTGCGGCGCGCGGGCAAGACGACGCTCCCGCAGGGCAACAACGTATTCGCCTTTCTCCAGCAGGACGTGGAGCTCGCGCCGGGGGCGCGTCTCTATTTCACGGTGGTTGAGCGCGCTTACGTTTGCGGGCCGATCCTGCGCGAGGCCGATGCGGCGACCTTTGACGCGCTCGTGTCGAAGAAGGAGATCAAGGAGTCCGAGCCGCTGTGGTTTGTCGCCCTGCCGCGCGAGGAGAAGAGCCGGGGAAAGTGAGGCGTTTCGCCGCCCGCGCGCTTGCCAGCGCCGGTGGGTTGCTTTGTGCTGGCTCCCGTTGTGCGCCGAGCATCGGCGCCCCTTTTCCAAGCCCCGAACATGATCCGCAACCTCTGGAACGACCTGGAGGGCACCTTCTTTCCGGAGAGCGCCCTAGATTACATCCCCGAAGCGCGCCTGCGCGAAGTGCAGTTGCAGCGCCTGAAGGCCGTCGTCGCCCTGGCGTATGAGAAAGTCCCGCTCTTCCGCGAACGCATGGACGCCAAGGGCGTGAAGCCCGCCGACATCCGCACGCTGGCCGATGTGCGCCTCCTGCCGTTTTCGGTCAAGGGCGACCTGCGCGACACGTATCCGTACGGGCTGTTTGCCGTGCCGATGAGCGATGTCGTCCGGCTCCATGCCTCCAGCGGCACGACGGGCAAGCCGATCGTTGTCGGCTACACGGCGCAGGACATGGAGGTCTGGAAGCAGGTGATCATGCGCACGCTCTACGCCGCCGGTTTCTCCCGCGGCGATGTTGTGCAGAACATGTTCGGCTACGGCCTGTTCACCGGCGGCCTCGGCCTGCACGGCGGTCTCGAGGCGATGGGCGCCACGGTCATCCCGATCTCCGGCGGCAACACCGAGCGGCAGATCATGGTGATGAAGGATTTTGGCGTCACCGCCGTCTGCTGCACGCCGAGCTATTTCATCCATCTCATCGAGATGGTGCAGAAGATGGGCCTGGATTTCCGCAAGGACCTGAAGGTGAAACGCGGCGTGTTCGGCGCCGAGCCGTGGACCGATCAGATGCGCCAGTACATCGAGAGCGCCACCGGCATCAAGGCGTACGACATCTACGGGCTCTCCGAGATCATCGGCCCTGGAGTGGGCGCAGAGTGCCATTGCCAGAACGGCCTGCACATCTTCGAGGACCACTTCCTCGTGGAGATCGTCGATCCCCAGACTCTGGAGCCGCTGCCCGACGGGCAGGAGGGCGAGCTGGTGTTCACCACGCTCAGCAAGCAGGCGATGCCGGCGATCCGCTACCGCACGCGCGACCTGACCTCCATCGACACGAGTACCTGCGCCTGTGGGCGCAGCCTCCGCCGCATCCGGCGCATCAGCCACCGCAGCGATGACATGTTCATTATCCGCGGCGTGAACGTCTTCCCCTCGCAGATCGAGACCGCGCTGCTCAAGACGGAGTCCACACTCCCGCACTACCAGATCGTGCTCACCCGCAAGTCGGGCCTCGACCGGATGGAAGTGCGCGTGGAGGTGACCGGCGAGATGCTCAAGGACACCGTCGGCGCGATGGACGGACTCCAGAAACGTTTCAGCCACAGCATCGCGCAGATCACCGGTCTCACCGCCGAGGTCACGCTGGTGCAGCCCGGATCGATCCCGCGCAGCGAAGGCAAGGCCAAGCGCCTCTTCGACAGGAGAAACGAAGGTTGACGACGGTAGGGCGGTTTCTCCGAAACCGCTGCGGACATTTTGGAGAAACGTCCCTACCTTGAACGCTACCATACCGAATCCGTACCCCTTATGAAAATCACCCAGCTCTCCGTCTTTCTCGAGAATCGCCCCGGTCGGCTCTCGGCGCTGTGCCGCACACTCGCCGACGCCGGCGTGAACCTCAGCACGCTCATGCTCTCCGACAACGGCGAGTTCGGCCTGCTGCGGCTGCTCACGCCCGATGTCGACAAGGCGAAGGCGACGATCGCCGCCGCTGGCTACGCCGTGACGACCAGCGAGGTCGTCGCCCTCCAGGTGCCCGATCGTCCGGGCGGCCTGGCCGGTGTGCTAGTGCTGCTGGAGAAGGCCGGCGTGTCGGTGGAGTACATGTACGCCTTCGCCGAGCGTCCCGGCTCCGAGGCCGTGATGGTCTTCCGTTTCGACAACACCGACAAGGCGCTCGCCGCTTTGCAGGCGGCGGCGGTGCCCGTCTTCAAGCCGGTGGATTTGTTCAAGTCCTGAGCTCAAGCAGGAGGGGGATGCGGCCGGCCGCGAGGCGTCGACTGCATCGCGAGAGGGGCCGGCCCTGCGCTCGGCCCTCATTTTTCCGCGTTGCGAAACTTTTCGCGGAGGAACACGTCTAACCCTCTCTTTTATGTTCCTCGCCGTCGTCGATCTCGCCCGAGTCTTCAAAGAAGCTGGCTTGCTGGCGTACCCGTTGCTGGCCTGCTCGGTCGCCGCCATTTTCATCATTTGCGAGCGTGCGTTTGCGCTGCGAACCACCGCGGTGCTGCCGCCGGAGCTGGCCGAGGCGGTCTTGCTCAACAAGCAGACCGTCGGCGGTCGGTTCTCCGTCCTCGGTCGCGTGATCGAATTCGCCGAGCGCCATGCCACCGATCCCGACGCCACGAAGGCCTACGCCCGTCTTGAGGTCATGAAGATGGAGCGCGGTGTGCGCTACCTCGACACGATCTACACCGGTGCGCCGTTGCTCGGGTTGATCGGTACGGTGTCCGGCCTGCTCGGCGCCTTTGCCAGCACACGCGACCAGATCACCGGACTGCCTGATCCCGCGAAGTTTTCCCAGAGCGTCGGCTATGCGCTTTCCGCGACCTTGCTCGGCCTGATCGTCGCGCTCGTGGCGCTTGCCGGCAACGGTTTGATCCAGCGCCGGATCGACAAACATGCCGCGCAGCTCGATGTGCTGCTCGAGCGTGTGATCGCCCGTGTCCGCCCGAAGACCGAGGCCCTAAAGGTCGAGGAAACCACGGCGTCATGAGTCTGCGCAGCAACCGCTACCACCGGCCCGAGCTTCCGCTGGTGCCGTTGATCGACGTGCTGGTGATGCTCGTCTTCTTCACCTTCGCGACGATGCAGTTTCGCGAGGCGCATGGCGGTACCCTCAATCTGACGCTCCCGAAAGTGGAGACGGCGGGGAAGAACGTCTTCCACAGTCAGGTTGTCATCGCCGTCGACAAGAACGACCGGGTGCGTGTGACGATCACCGGCAACAACGGCGAGCTCGTCCTCGACAAGCGCGAGGCGACCGTCGCCGAGATCGAGGACCTTGCCGGCGAGCTGGCCAAGGTGGACAAGACCATCACCGTGCTGATCCGCTCCGACGAGGACGCTCCGCTCAAGAGCATCACAAAGGTGATGGATCTGTGCCGGAAGAACGGACTCAACACGATCCGCCTCCAGACACGCTGAGCCACAGGCCCTGCATTCGGGCGCGCAGGAACGGCGAGGCAGGGAGGGGGCGCGCCCGTTCTCCGTCCGGTAGGAATCTCCGAGCGGCCGGCGTCCTTACGGGCGAGCGGTGGGCTGCTGATCGAGTTCCGCCCAGCGGCCTGCGGCGAGCAGGAGCATGGCCCAGGTGATCAGGATCGCCGGGTTCTGGAAAACGAAGTCGCCCCAAGCGTGGAAGATGGTCAGCGCGACTCCCAAGACCAGCGGCAGCGCGAGCGGATTGCTCCAGAAACGCCAGCGCACGAGACGCCAGCATAGCCAACCGATGCCGGCCAAGATGATGCCGAAGCCAAAGAGGCCGAACTCGATCGGGTATTCGAGCAGGTCGTTGTGGGCGTGCTCCCAGAACCACCGATTGGCGATCCCGGAGTAGTAGATGTTCGGGTGCTTGGAGACGTACTCCGGAAATCCATAGCGGAAGCAACCGACGCCGTAGCCGTAGAGGGGGCGTGCGGCCAGCATCTCGGCGGCGGCGGAGTGGGCCTCGACGCGCGAGCTGAACGAGGCGTCGCTGTCGGAGAACACGTTGTCGAAACGGGTCCGAACCTTCTTCAGGTTCAGCGAGTACAGCCCCACGCCGATGAATCCCATGAGCAGCACGACAAGGCCGATGCTAGCGACGTACGAGCGACGGTCGGTGGGCTGGCTCCACAGCGACCAGACGAAGGTCGTGCCGGCCAGCAGGATGAATGCGGCCATCGTGATCGCCGCTCCGCGGGAGAGCGAGAAAAGGACGGTCACCCCGAGGATGACGGCGCAGAAAGTGTAGACGCTTGCCGGGCTGGATTTCTCGAAGTAGCGCCGGGCGCGGACGAAGTGCCACCATGCCAGACCTACAGCGAGGGCGAGGGCGAGGTTGAGGTAGGCACCGGCGTGGTTGCGGTAGATGAAGCTGGCGACGAATGCGGCGTTGCTGCTCTTGACCACCCAGAATATCCCCGTGGCGTGGGTGAGAAGTTGAGCCAGACCGAGGATGGCGAGGAGCACGCCGTTGGCTGCAACAAAGGTGAATAGCAGACGGAACGTGAGCCGGCGCATGAAACCGATCCAGACGGTGCAGAGGGTGAGCCACAGGGAGGCGTGGATGATCAGGGCGCGCCAAGGACCGGCGTTGGGAAAGGGAACGTCCATGCCGCTCGGCAGCCAGGAAAGGTGCGTGGTGGGCTCAATCCACCAGTAGGTGCTGTTGGCTTTGTAGCGCCAAGCAGGGTTGAGCCCCTGCGTTGCGATGTAGACCAGTAGGGCCAAGCCGATCCAGAAAACCGGAAAACGCCAGAGCCGTCGCAGCGGGCGCACCTGGATTTCCACGGGTTCTCCGGTGGCGCCGGCCTCGGTGTAGCGGCGCGGCCAGGCGGCGACGACGAACCCGATCACGGCGAGCGTGAGGCTGGCGCACTGGCTCCAGAGATGCATCGTGCCGAGCGCCCAAGGCAGAAAACAGAGGTGAATTGTCACCCAGGCCAGAGTGCGTCTCTCCTGCGGATGCAGAGCGGGTCTGTGCCCGTGCAGCCTGAAGCTGTTGGGATGCGTTTCGGCTTGGGCGGTCGGGCGGGTTTGACTGTGGAAACGCACAACGAAATCTTGCGATGCATTTAACCGGCGGTCGAGCGGGTTCTGTCGCCAGACTTGCCACGAGAATAGGCTGGTTCCGCGTGGCACGGGGACCAAGCCTCGCGATCCCCTTATGCAGACGGCGGACACGTTCACGAAACCGAAGCTACTGGCGCTGGCCTGGCCGATTTTTGTCGAGCAAGGACTGCGCGTGCTCATCGGCACGGTCGACACCTTCATGGTGAGCCACCTCGGCGACGATGCGGTGGCCGGAGTGGGCGTGGCGACGCAGGTGTTCACGTTGTTCATCATCGTTTTCGCCTTCATCGGCATCGGCAGCAGTGTGGTGATCACCCACCATCTCGGGGCAAAGGATCGCGAGGGCGCGGATCGGATCACGTCGACGGCGATCGCGGCGAACACCTGGATCGGCGTGGCGGCCAGCCTGCTGGTGTTGCTGTGCGCGGAGTCGATGCTCCGGTTCATGGAACTCGACGAAGCGGCGTTGGCCTACGGGAAACCGTTCCTGGCGCTGATGGGCGGCTCGCTGTTCCTCGAGGCGATGAACGGCGCGATCTCGGCCAGCCTGCGGGCGCATTCGCACACCCGCGACGCGATGTGGGTCACGGCCGGACAGAACGTCCTCAACGTGATCGGCAACTGCCTGCTCCTGTTCGGCCTGTGCGGCTTCCCGAAGCTCGGCGTTGTGGGCGTGGCGATCTCGGGCATCGTGAGCCGCGTGGCGGCGTCCGTCGCGTTGTGGTTCGTGCTGGAGTGGCGGACACGGTTGCGGATGCGCGCGAGGGATTTCTTTGTCATCCAGTGGGACAAGCTGGGCAGCATCCTGCACATCGGGCTGCCGGCGGCGGGCGAGCACACGAGCTGGTGGCTGGCGTTTATGGTGATCACGCGTTTCTGCGCCGAGATGGGCGGCACGGCGCTGGCGACCCAGCAGTATGTGATGAACATCGTCCGCTGGGTGGTGCTGCTGAACGTGTCGATCGGGCTGGGAACCGAGATCATCACCGGGCTGATGATCGGTGCGGGGCGGTTCGAGGAGGCGTACCGCGGGCTGCTGCGGAGCGTACGGCTGGGCATGTGCTGCGCGGGGTGCGGCGCGGTGGTGCTCGCCGCTGGCGCCCCTTGGCTCCTGCAGGTTTTCACCCATGACCCGGCGATCATCGCCACCGGCGTCTTGCTTCTTCGCATCGGGCTGGTGATCGAACCCGGTCGAGTTTTCAACGTGATCGTGATCAACTCGCTGCGCGCCACCGGCGATGCGCGGTTCCCGGTTTTCGTGGGCCTGTGCGTGATGTGGGGCGTGTGGGTGCCGCTCTCGTGGTTCCTCGGTCTGAGGCTAGGCTGGGGGATGGCGGGCATCTGGTGCGCGATGGCCTGTGACGAGTGGACGCGCGGCCTGCTCATGTACTGGCGTTGGCGGAAGTGGAAATGGCTGCCCTATGCCGAGCGCAGCCGCGCCGCCGCCCGCGAGAAGGCGCTCGGCGAGGCGCAGAATGCTGGTCTTGCCGAGACCTGAGTCCGATCCATGCGGGGACTCGCGCTGGAATGGCGGGCGCAGGCGTCTACTGCCAGCGGCACCGCCGGGCGTGGATCGGCCCGGTTTGCGCCCGGCGTGCTGATGACTGACAACTACGGCTCGGCCAGCCGGCAGCGACTGTCCTCTGCGAGCTGACGACGGAGCCCTTCTCAGGCGGCCTCAATGGCTAGGGGACTCGTTTGGGCGCATGCTGTGGCAATCCCGGTTCCTGGGTGAGGGATCGACCTTATGCAAAAAACGTCAAGCAACGCTACGCTGGTCCGATACTAGTGGTAACTTCGAGAACTCCACTTTGCCCCCATCATGACTCTCTTCTTCACCATCGTCGCTGTGCTTCACCTCTTCGGCCTCTTCGCGATGCTGCTCGCCTTGCGCAATGCGCCGGTCGAAGCGACGGCCAATCGGGGCTTCAGGACGATCGCCGAGACGGATCAGGCACCCGAGACGGTTGCGACGCACGCCCACGTGCGCACGGCCTGACCACTTTTGCAGGGGACTGTGTTTAGGGTATGGCTCCCGGCTCGCGAGGCCGGGAGCTTTTTTGTTTACCCATGCGGCGAAGCGCGGCGACAGTCGCCCGATGACCACTCTCTCGCTCCGCCTGAAACATAACGCCGCCGCCCGAGCCCTGCGCGGGCACCCCTGGGTGTTCGGCAACGAGGTGGAGACGCTCCTGCCGCCGGAGCACGATGGCGAGGCGGTTGAATGCCGCGACAACCGCGGGCGCTTCCTGGGCAGTGGCATCTACAACAGCCGTTCGCAGATCGTCTGGCGTCGCTTCAGCCGCGATCATGCCGCCTTCGACGAGGCCTTTGTGCGCGGCGCGCTCGAGCGGGCCATCGCCCGTCGCGAGGCGGTGGCGCCGGTTGAGCCGGGGCGGCCCGCTGCGCGCCGGCTGGTCTGGAGCGAGTCCGACGACTTGCCGGGCCTGGTGGTCGACCAGTTTGGTGACGTGCTGGTTGTTCAGACACAGACTCTCGCCACCGAGCGCCGGCTCGACGCCATCCTCGCCGCGCTCCGGGAGCTGCTGCACCCGGCCGAGATCATCGTGCGCAACGATGCGCCGATCCGCCGGCTCGAGGGCCTGCCGCAGGAGGTGCGCACGCTTTCCGGGAAGCCGTACGAGCCGCGCTGGGTGCAGATCGGCGGGCTGGACTACTGGCTCGATCTGCAGGGCGGACAGAAGACCGGGTTCTATCTCGACCAGACGCGCGAGCACGCGAAGGTCGCGCGCTACGCCGCGGGCCGGCGCGTGTTGGACTGTTTCTGCAACCAGGGCAGCTTCGCGCTGCATGCCGCCAAAACCGGCGCAGTCAAGGTGCTCGGGCTCGACAGTTCCGAGGAGGCGATCGACTTGGCGCGCAAGAACGCCGGGCGCAACGGCGCGGGTGGGGTCGAGTTCACTGTGGTGAACGTCTTCGACTATCTTGCCGCCGACGATGCGACGCAGTGGGACTTGATCGTGCTCGACCCGCCTCCGTTCGCCCGCTCGAAGAGCGCGCTGCAGAATGCGATGCGCGGCTACAAGGAGATCAATCTGCGCGCGATGAAGAAGCTCACGCCCGGCGGCGTGCTCGCCACCTACAGTTGCTCGCACCACGTGACCGCCGAGGTTTTCCGCGACATGATTGCCGAGGCGGCTCACGACGCGAAACGCAAGGTGCAGGTGCTGGAGTTCTGCCACCAGCCGGCGGACCACCCCGTGCTGGTGACGATGCCGGAAAGCGAATATCTGCGCGGCTACATCCTGCGGGTCGAATAGGTTGCGGTGCCCGGAACCGGCGGTTCTAGCCGTGGCGCCCGTCCAGCGCGGCGGCGATGGCGGCCGCGAGTCGTTTCACTTCGTACGGTTTGGGCACGACGGCGGCGAAGCCATGCTCGCGATAGCGGGAGAGGATGGGGTCGTCGGAATAGCCGCTGGAGACGATGGCTCGTACTGCGGGATCGATCTTGCGCAGCTCGGTGATGGTGTCCAACCCGCCCATGCCGCCGGGGACGGTGAGATCCATGACGACGAGGTCGAAGGCGTGGCCTTCGGCGAACGCCTCGCGGTAGGTGGCGATGCACGCGGCACCGTCGGCGACCAGCACGGGGATACACTGCAGCTGTTTCAGGAATGTGCCCGCAAGCCGGCGGATGCCCTCCTCGTCGTCCATGAAGAGCACGCGGACGCCGGCAAAACTGGCTGGTACTTCGCGGCGGGACGGCTCTGCAGGGCCGTCTGGAGGGCGGGGATTGGCGGAGCTACCGGACGTCGGAAGCCAGAGGGTGAAGGTGGTGCCACTACCCTGGACGGAGCGGACGGCCAGGTGACCGCCGTGCTTGCGCGCGATCGAATAGGCGGTCGCCAGGCCGAAACGGTCGCCGCCCTCCGCGACGGCGGCGTAGGGGTCGAAGACCGTGGGCAGGCGCTCGGCAGGGATAGCGTCGCCGCAGTCTGAAATACGGATACGGATGTATCCGCCTGGGAGGAGCGGGGCCTCGTCGCCGGTGACGACGAACTCGTCGGCTAGATCGATGGAGACGATGCCGCCGTGCGGCATGGCGACGTTGGCGTGGGCGAGAAGGTTGAGAAGGGCGCGGCGGACTTGTCCGCGGTCGGCATTCACGGTGGGGAGGTCGGGCGGGGCGTGGATCTCGGCTCGGATTCTGGCATCGGAGAGGGCCAGCGAGATGGTTTCGTGCAGGAGCGCGGTGAGGGGAAAACTCTCCCGGACCGGGGCTCCGCCGCGGGCAAATGTGATCATCTGCTGGGTGAGCTCGCGGGCGCGCTGCGTGCCGGCCTCCGCCTCTTTCAGGCAATCGCCGGAGCGGGCCATGACCGTCTCGTCGAGCATGGCGAGGGTGATGTTGCCCATGATGACGGTGAGTAGATTGTTGAAGTCGTGGGCGATGCCGCCTGCGAGCGTTCCCAAGGATTGGAGTCGCTGGGCGCGCTCGAGCTCGGCCTCGAGGTGGGCCTCCTTGTCGAGCTGGGCGCGGATCAGGACTGTCTGCTGGGCCACCTTGCGGCGGAGGAGCACGGCCCAGAGGGCGCCGCAGGCCAGAAATAGGGCGAGCAGGGCGGCGGCGGCGCGGGCACGTGCGGAGGTCCACCATGGGGCGGCGCGGAGGATACGCAGATCGGAGGGGGTGCGCAGCAGAAGTTCAAAGCCGGTGCGGCGCCGGTTCTCGTCGAAGAGCAGGCGGCAGACGCCGGTGAGCTCGACTTCGCTTCCGCGCCGCCAGGATGTGGGGATGGGGCTGCCGGCGGCGTGCCAGCGGGCGACGATGGCGCCGGCGCTGTGGCGGATTTCGAGATACTGCTCGTCGCCGAGTTCAGTGACCTCGTCGAGCTGGCCGGTGAAGCGGACGAGCCGGTCGTCGAGTTCAGCCTCGGGCTGGGTAGGAAGCGTTAAGCGGACTGGCTCGACGGCGATGGGGGCGGGGCCGAGGTCGCGGAACTCGGCATTGCGCAGGACGCGGCGCACGCCATCCCGGCCGAGAGTGCCGACTACCTCGATACGGTTGCCGGTGTGCAGCTCCGCCGCCTTGGAGAGGAGGACGGTGAGAGGCTCGTTGTTGTCCTGTATGACGAGGAAGTGGCCGGAGGCGTGGTAGGTGACGACGCCGACCGTGCGCAGCCATTGGCTGGGTTTGAGGTAGGGGTCGAACAGCCGCAGGCTGGCGATGGTGCTTTCCGGAAGCGCGAAAAAGTCGGCTGGCGGCGATACCTCGACGGTGACTTGATCTGGGTTCGGGACCAGGAGCCGGATGGCGGTGAGCTGGTGCTGTTCGTTGGTGAGGGCGGTGCAGACGCCACGGATGCGGACAAATGCGTCGCGCATCGCGGCGAAACGCGGATCGACCGGTACTTGAGCCTCAAAGTCGCCGGTGGGGGTGCTGACGATCAGCTGGGTCGTGCGGGGCCCCGGGCGGATGTCGCGAAGCAGTCCGCGTATCTCGACCCATTCGGCCTCGTGTATGCCGGTCTCGGCCTCGTGCAGAGAGAGCAGCAGCGGTTCCGGGGCGCTTAATCCGTAGCGGGCGCTCAACCGTGTTGCCGTGACGATTGGTGCAAATGTCCCCATGGCGCTGGCACCTTCGACGGTCACGCCTTTGCCGACTTCGGGGGGGGCGATGGTCGGATCGGTCCAGTCGACCCTGATTCCGCCGCTGGCGTCTTGGATGTAGATGGATTTCGAGCCGGGCTCGGCCCAGATGACGACGCCCTGCAGCAAAACGGGGTGTTGCGCACCGGCTTTCTCCCGCGAAAGACCGAGAACCTGGCTGGCTAGGCGTAGGATGCTGAGATCCGACGAGTCGCTCCCCCGGCTGTTGCGAGGCAATCCCTTGCGGACGAGGGGGTGGCGCAGTTGCCAGTTGCCCTGTGCGATCGAGGGGTATCCGAGAACTTCGACGTCGACTCCCGGCTGCAGGTCGGAGGATTGCGCCGTCAGAAGTTCGAGCTGGCCGGTCCGATCCCGGATGGTGATCGAGCGGCCCGGGACCATCGAGGTGATTCTCCCGGCGACATGGATGAGTCTGTCTGCAGCGAGCTCCGGCACCCGTTCGATGGCAGAGACGGGTGATTCGAAACGCGGGTCGCTGAGGAGTTGGCCGGTAATCGCGATCTGCGCCGGGCTCGGCACGAAGAGCGAGACGGATTGCAGTCGGCCGTCGGGGGTCAGTTGCCCGTCGTAGACGCCGCGGGCGGCGACCAGCGCACCGGCCAGGGAGGGCACGGCACTATCGGACCCGAGACAGACGACCGCATCGATGAGGATGCCCTCGGAGATGATGGTGCACCGCAGGTGGTTGATGTCCTCGCGTCTCTGGCTTTCGACAAAGCCGACGACTTCGACGAATTGCTCGTTAAGGTGGGCGAAGTCCTCGATTCGGCCGGCGGTGGGGATCGGGGCGGAGGACGGGGCATCGTCGAGGACGAGCGCGGAGAGGCTGGTGACTTGGGCGAAGCTGGCGGGGGTGGTGACGCCTGTAAGCCGCACCCGCTGGCCGGCGCGGATGGGAAGCTCGTCGGCTGGCGGGACCAGAAAGAAGGTGGCATCGCCCTCCTGCGCCCAGAGCATGTGCCAGGCGGGGTCGTAGTAGTGGACGAGTGCGTCGATCTGGAAGCGCTGCGGTCTGGTGCGTTCGTCGCTCCTCAGATTCCAGAGGTTTTTATAGCCGACAATCGGAGTCGCTGTGTCGGGTGCCGGCGCCTGCGACAGAGTGGCGGCTGAAGCTAACCCCGTGGCCAAGATCGCGACATGCTCCGGTGAGGGGCACAGAAGATAGGAAATCGGCTGTCCCGTCTTGGGCTCCGACTGGTGAGTGAGCACGCCGCGTATCCGGACGCTGGAGCCCGCGAGTTGTGGGACGGGACTGCCGCTCCCGAGCCAGAGGACGCCCGTGAGCGGAATCCCTTCCGACTCAAAGTCGAACCGCAGGTGGTTGGCGTCGCTCAACGACTGGCCGCTGATGAGACCCTCGATCTCGACCCACTTCTCGTTGAGCGCCTGCGGCTCGGCGAGGCGGCCGGTGGCGGGGATCGGGATGACCGTCGGGGATTCGTCGAGTACCTCGGCCGAGAGTGTTTCGGGGGTGTTGAATCGCTCCGGCACCGTTACTCCAGTGAACCGGACGCGCTGGCCAGATCGTACTGGCAACCCTGCTTCCGGCGGTATGAGGAAGAACGTGAGGGGGCCATCCTGCGCCCAGAGCTGGTGCCAAACCGGATCGTAGTAGTGGATGATCGCGTCGATCTGGAAGCGTTGCGGGCGCTTGCGCGCATCGCCCTGGGTGTTCCAGAGATCGGCGAAACCGACAATGGTCGCTTCGTGCTCCTGTTGCTGGGTGGCAGATTGCGCGGACACGGACGCTGGAGCTGCCATTCCGAGAATGGCGGCGAACACAGCTAGCGGCAGCGGGGCAATAAGTTTCGGTCTGGAAGACACTGGGGTGCATCCTGTGTATAGAACTACACAGCTGAGGCAATCTTCCGCCGCCGGGGGCTGCCCCCTATGCCCTCGGTCGCGTTGGCGCAGACCGGGCAGAGTGCCGCAAAAAAACGCCCGCTGGACAGAGCCAGCGGGCGTGGGAAAATACTGTATATGGCGACTTAGCGACGGCTTCGGCGACCGCGGGGAGCTTTCTCCTCCTCGTCTTCCTCCTGGTCGTCGTCGTCATCCTCCTGGTCGTCGTCATCCTCGTCTTCACCTTCTTCGCCGCGGGCGCCGTGCTTGTCCTTCGGCTTGTCGCCTTCTTCGTCCTCTTCCTCGGATTCTTCCTCGTCTTCATCCCACTTGAGGGAGGCGTCGCCCTTGAGCTTCTCTTCCTCTTCGTCGTCCTCGATGTCGGGGAACTCGTCGTCCTCCGCTTCGGCGGTGGCTTTGGCGGGGGTGTCGTCGTCGGCTTCCCAGCCTTCGGGAACGAAGTCGAGAATGGCGATGACCTCTTCGAAGAGATGGACGGACTTGCTCTCCATGAAGCGGTTGTTCTGCTCCTCACGGAGCTGGTCCTCGACCTCGTCGATGGTGAGCTTCTGCTCAAAGTCGAAGAGGTCGTTGAGCATCTTCACCCGGGCTCGGGTGATCTGGTCGAGGAAGTCGGCATAGGGCCCGTTCTCCTCGTCGACGACGTCGGGCAGGGCGAAGAGTTTCTCCTCGGACTCGAGGAAGGAATCGCGCACGCGCACGATGCGCACCCGGCCGTTGCCGAGGTCCTTGTCGATGCGGAAGGGAATGAAGGCGTTGTCGATCTCGTCGAGGTCGAATCCGTATTCGCGGAGCGGTTCGCAGAGCTCGACGATGTGGTCGATCTGGCGCGGGTCGATGATGCTCAGGCCGTCGACGTCCCAGTGGACGGTGTCGCTGAGCTCCTCTACCCACCAGTTGTGATCGTCGCCTAGACGGATGACAGCCCAGACCAGCGTTGGGGTTGATTTCGCCATGTTTTCGAGAAGTCGGTTTACCAGTGAAAATGTCCCGCGTAAAAATTACGCTGGAATGTGACCGCCAAAATCGGGCAGGGCGTCAACACCTTTAACTCGGCTTTTTTCGCGGGGGGGCGCCGAGGGGAGAAAACGGGGCTGGCCAGCGGCGCAAAGTCGTGCCTCCGGCGCTTGATAATCGGCCGGCGCCGCCCAATCTCGGCGGCGCACCATGGGCTTGATTTACGAAAAAGTTGTCCGTCCCCTCGCATTCCACCACGATCCGGAATCGGTTCACGAGCGCGTTGTCGCCGCGCTGAGCGTGCTGGGCCGCGTGTCGCCGCTATGCCGGCTGCTTGAGTGGTGGAACTCGTTGCCGGCCAGCGCGCGCAAGCCTGTGGAATGCGCCGGATTGCAGTTCCCGAATCGTGTGGGCATCGCCGCCGGTTTCGACAAGAACGCCACCTGTTGGCCCGCCGCCGCGGCGCTGGGGTTCGGCCATGTGGAGGTCGGCACGGTCACGCGCCACGCCCAGCCGGGCAACCCCAAGCCGCGCCTGTTCCGTTTCCCGGCCGAGGAGGCGATCCTCAACCGGATGGGCTTCAACAACGAGGGTGCCGAGGCCATGGCCCGCCGTCTAAACGGGCAGCCCAAGCGCGGCCACCGCCGCATCCCGCTAGGGATTAATTTGGGCAAGACCAAGATCGTCCCGCTCGATCAGGCGGTCGAGGACTACCTAGGCAGCTTTGCGCTGCTCGCCGATCACGCCGATTACATCGCGATCAATGTCAGCAGCCCGAATACGCCGGACCTGCGCAAGCTCCAGGAGCACGACCGCCTCGTCGAGTTGCTCGGCGCTCTCCAGAACGCCAACGCAGAGCGCGAGGCCGCCGCGATGGGCGGGCGTCGCCCGATCTTCCTGAAGATCGCCCCCGATCTCACCTGGCCGCAGATCGACGACATTCTCCAGATCCTGCACGACCTGCGGCTCGACGGCATCATCGCCACGAACACCACGCTGGCCCGCCCGGGCCCGTTCGCCGAGGTGACCGAGGCCGGCGGACTGAGCGGCAATCCCTTGTGCCGTCGCTCGACTGAGATCATCAACTACATCTCCCGGGCCACCGCGGGCCGTCTGCCGATCATCGGCGTGGGCGGCATCACCGACGCCGCCACCGCTGGCGAGAAGCTCGATGCCGGCGCCACCCTGGTGCAGGTCTACTCGGGCTGGATCTACCGCGGGCCGTTCTTCGCTGCTGAAGTGGCACGCGCGCTGGCGCGGTATTGAACCGCCGCGTCGGAAACAGCCCCGCGAACGCGGTTGCCTGCAGAGGCAGAATGCGGTGAGCTTGCCGGCATGATGCGGGCAAGCTCGGTTGGGTCGATTGCGGTTTCGGCGGCGCTTCATGCGGCTGTCCTCGCTGCGCTGTGCGGCATGGCATGGCTTGTCTCCGAGCGAACGTAGACGGTGAGGCCGATCACTCTTGTGCCGAGAGAGCGGCTGGTGTTTCCCGGCGGCGCCGGAGAGACGGCCGTGACGGCTCCAGCTCCAGTGACGCTGCAACTCAATCCCTTGTGGGTAACGGCGCTTCCGATCCCCTCGACGCTCCCGGCAGCGGAGCCGGAGAGACGCACCAGCTCACAGCCCGTCACGGATGGTCGGATGCAGGTCGCTCCGCGCCCGGTTCGCGGCAGTTACGAGGAGTTTCTCCGCCAATATGGCACGACGCAGGTTCGTGGTAGCACGCCGCGCCCGGTGCCTACCTCTTTTGTGCCGCAGATTGATCCGAAGGCGATGGTGGATGAACTGCTCGGGCACGGTGGCCCAGCGGCGGTGCCACGCGACGGCGAGTCCGCCGTCGGCGACGAGGCGGCGGCATATTTCGGGCGACTTGTGGAGGCATTACGCGCGGCCTTCGATGTGCCGGGCACGCTGGATGCACTCTATGCCGCGAAAGTGTCGTTCGTGCTCACCGGCGAAGGCTTGCTGACGAATGTGCAACTGGTGCGCTCTTCGGGAAATGCGGATTACGACCACGCTGTGCTGGCCGCCTTTCGGAGCGTGCGCCCGGTGGGGCCCGCCCCGAAGGGGCACACCGGACGATGCACGATCAACTTTCGGCTGATCGAGTGAGCGGGTGGGCACTGTGCCTCGCGAGCGAGCTCTGCTGTGGCGGTGACTGGAGAAGATGCCAATGGCTCGGCTCGCGTCGCGGGCGGAGCCGTTGCAGTGCGGATGGATGACGACCGCTGCTCAGTTACTGGTGGAGGCGACGGGGGCGAGCGCGCGGCGGGCTTCGAGTGCTTCCTGATAGTGGGCGCTGTTGAGGCAGTATTTCAGGAAGATGTCGTAGTCGGCGCGGGCGGAGTCTGTCTGGCCGAGCTGTTGCTCGGCTTGGGCGCGGCCGTAGTAGGCATCGTAGAGCGATGGTTCGAGCTGGAGCAAGACGTCCGCTGCCGACTTGAGCATGGCCCAGTCGCGATGCTTGGCGGCGCGTGTGTATTCGAGCCTGGCCTTTGCCATCTCGTTGCGCGTGATGGCGGCGAGATGGTCGAACCAGGCGTCGGAGACGAGATCGTTGAAGCCGTCCCCTTCGACCGTCTCGAAAATCGAGAAGCGCGGGCCGACCCAGGTGGGGTTGGCCCACAGCATGTCGACGGCCTGGCGGAGCGCATCGACGGTCGCCTGTTTGCACAGGCCGAGCTCGACATCGCGGTGCTGGCGATGAAGGGCCGGCTCGATGTAGGGGAACAACGCCTCCTCGGCGATGAGAGCCGGGTCGAGTGTGTCCAACGCGGACTCCAGCTGTGCGTTCTGACCGCGGCTGGCGTGAAATTGCAGGCGCAGCGCCGCCAGCGTCTTCTCGGGGATGAGCTTGGTCTGTGCGGTGTCGAAGAGGGCGGCAGGGCGCTCGCTGGAATCGGTGCGGAGCGCGATGCGCGCGCGGATGCGCATCGCTACCGTCGCGGTCTGCGGCCGTTCCTTGGCGGAGGCCGGCGACGAAAGCGAATCGAGCCCCCTGATGATGATTGGGGCGAGCGCTGGGTCGTCGGAGTCGACAAGCCCCACCGCCGATCCGAGCAGCTCGCTCTTGAGATTGTCGTTGAGCGGCAGGGCGACGAGTGCCTCGAAGAGCTCGACGCCGATGCGCGGGTTGCGGGAGGGGCGGTGCTGGGTGTCGGCGAGCATGCTCAGGAGTGTGTCGATGTCGTTGACGAGCACGCGCGAGCGACGCAGCCGGTAACCGAGGAGCGCCGCAGTATCGGCCGCTGTCAGGTGGGCGCGGCTGAAGGGGTAGATGGTGTTGAACGGCGCCGGGGAGGGCTCTGCCTCGGTACCCGGGATGCGGGGTAGCTGGCGGCGCAGCAGGTCGACAAACGGGGCTACTTCCTTCGCTTGGCGTATCGTGCGCATCCACTCCAGCCGGATGGTGGACGGTGACATTTCCAGCGAGGCGTCGGCCGAGATCTTGTCGGAACCGGCGACGAGAGCCTCGGCCCGGTCCGCCTTTCCCTCCAGGACGAGGGTCGTGAGAATCTCGCGGCCGAGGAGCATCTGGAGATGCCCGATGGGTGCGGCGGCGAGGACCGCGTAGGCCTGCCCGAGATTGTCCGGCGCCGGCGAATCCATCGTTGCGAGACACTTGCGGGCATTGTCGAAGGAGGTTCGGAACTGGTCGTTGAGCTTGGCGTAGAGCGGATGCGCCGCGAAGCGCTCGACGAGATCGGTGCGGTGGGCGTTGGCGGATACCCACAGCGCGTAGCCGAGCTGGCGGAGGCGGACGTTCGGCGAGAGCAGCTCGTTGGTGATGAACTCGTTCACCTGTGCCGCGAAGTCCTCGAAGTTGTTGGTAGCTGTCACGACTTCCTGGACGACGTCGAGAAACGCCTCCTCGCGCTGGTCGCCGTAAACCGACTCGTCCAGGGCGAGCAGCAGGTTGAACTTCAGCCGCTCGGCGGCGGTGTAGCCTTTCTCGGAGCTTTCCATCGGCTTCTTGCGGCCGACGAAACGCGGATCTTCGAGGGAAGCCGGCCGCAGGTTCTGCAGCCAGGTCCGGGTCGGGGCGGCGCTCCAGCGCCGGATGTATTCGGTGAGCGCGGAGGCGGCGGCTCCGGCGGACTCGAGCTGGGCGAGGCGGCCGAGAAGGGCGCGGCCGACGTTGTTGCCGCGGTCGAAATCGGGGCGTGCGGTCTCGCGTTCGAGCAATGCACGGTTCCTGGGCACATCGCGCATCGCGACCAGGAGGTCGGAGAGGTTTGCGACGATATTCAGACGCTCCGGGCATTGGGTGTCGGAGGAGAGGAGGGTGAAGGCCTCGTCGGCTGCCTTCTCTCGGTCGGCAGGTTCCTGGGCGCTCATGATCCAGACGCGGAGCGCGGCTTGGCCGAGTTTTGTCGGCCCAACGCGCTCGAAGAGTGCGCGTGCCTTGGGCGAGGCTTCGGCGTGGCGGCCGAGGTCGGCGCGGAGGCCGGCATCCCAGAGCTTTGCCGAGTCGTCGAAGACTGGATCAGCTGGTGGCACATCGGCGACGAGCGCCAGCGCGCATTCGTAGAGCTGCTTGTGCAGTGCCGGCGGCAGGAGGTTGTCCTCGGTCAGGTGGGCGATGAAATTGCCGCCCACGAGCGGGGCGATACAGGCGATGCGCGCTTCGCCGGCGAGCAGTTGCAGGAATGCGTTTTTGTCGCGGTCGGCGATGGCTTTCGTGCATGTGGCGGTGTTCTTGCCCCAGTCGATGCCGAGCGGCAGGTCCTTGGCTGCCGGAGGCTGGATGCCGGCGGCGGCGAGGAGCGCCTCCCATGATTTGCGCCATTGCGCGGTGCGTTGCCAGTAGGCCTTCAGCGCGGCGGGATTCTTGCCGGTGCGGACGATCGGGTTGATGACGGCGTTGTCGACGGTCTCGTCGAGGTATTTCTGCTCCTGTTTGGCCATGAGCGCGACGAGCTCGAGGGCGCGGTCGAAGTTGCCGCGTTCCACCTCGAGGAAGAGGGCGGCATAGAGGTAGTCGGCGCTGGTGCGATGGGTGGTGTGAATCGGCTCCACGCGCCGGTAGGCGGCGAGGGCTGCGTCGATATTGCCGAGCTTGCGCTCGAGGTGGCCGAGTTCGCCGGCGGCCTCGACCTTCTGGTAGTCCTCGATGCCTGGAGTGGTGAGAATGCGCTCGTAGAGGGCGCGGGCTCCGGCCGGATCGCCCTTGGCGGCACGGCGTCCGGCGGCGAGACTCCACATGTTGGCGACTTCGAACGAGGATTCGACAGGAAGCGAGAACGAGAGGCGGACGATCTCGTCGAATAGAGGTTGGTCACGATCCTTGTTGTTCATCCACCAGAGCGACCAGCGGAGGTACTGGGCGAGGTCGGCGAACTTGGGGTTGTGGTGGAGCGCGAGCTGAAAGGTGGCGTCGATCACGCCCGTCGCGTCCTTGGCGTCATTGCGGGCCTTGATGTGGGCGACGAGCGCGTCGGCGTCGGCGAAGCTCGTATCCTTCTTCGTCGTCCACCAGGTCGGGTGGTTGGCCTTGAGCCATGCGGCGAGGCCGCGCGTGAGGTTCTGCTGGGCGAGTTCGGTGGCGACGCGTGCCTTGAGCGCAGCGACGCGCTTGGCCGTGATGGGTTTTCTGGCCTCCTTGGCGAAGGTCGTCGAGAACAGCGCGAGGGTTTTCTCCTGCATGGCTGGGGCGGCCTTGGCCCAGTCCTCCTCTATGAAGGCGACGATGGTGTTGAGTTGCTCGTCGCTGCGCTCGCCGTTCTTTGCGGCCTGCTCGCGCCAGAGTTTTCCGAGCCCTTCGGCATCGGCGGCGAGGAAACGCAGATTGGCGACGAGGGCGACGGTCTTGACCTGGGCCTCGCATTCCATGGTGCAGAAGGGTGCGAGGTATTTTGCGGCCGCGGCGGGGTTGGATTCGCCGAGGAAGAGCCCCGCCTCGTAGGCGGCCCAGCCGCGGCGGAACGGGGAGATGTTCTCGTCGGCCGCCATACGGCGCATGCGCTCGATGCAGGACTTGTCCTTGTTGAAGGCCCAGCGCTCCTGGATCTCGAGGTATTCGGCCCAGGAACGGAGGGACGCGGAGACCTTGGCGCCGTAGCGCGCGACGAGTGCTGCGAGTTTGTCGGCCTGGGCTTTCGGGCCATCGGCCTTACGGTCGAGACGCGCGAGCAGGACTTGGGCGTTGAATACGGTCTCGGGGTCATGGGGAAACCACTGGAGGACGCGCTCGAGGGCGGCGCGGCGCGCCGCGGCGTTGTCGCCGTCCTCGGGAAACTTCTCCTCGAGCAGGCGCAGCTGGCCTTCCCCCGTGGGGAGGATCGGGAAATGGTCGAGGGCGGTGGTGGTGGCGATCGCGGTGCCGCCTGCCGGGGTGCCGGCCTGCAGCTGGACGGGACGTGCGAGCCAGGCGGAGAGCGCCCGGATGGAGCGCTGGAACACGGCGTATTCGCCGGGACGCAGCTCCTGTCGGGCGGGGTGCCAACGCAGGCGCGCGACAAGCGTACCGTTGGCGAACTTCCAGCCGGCCGAGAAGTCGGCGGTCTCGGAGGGCGCATCGAAATCGGCTGGGAGCTGGGCCGGGCCCCAGCCGGGCGGCAGGGCGATCTTTGCCTCGACGGATTCCTCGCGCGGGAGGGCGGCGTAGGGCAGGCGGCGCTCGCCGACTGTCTTGAGCTCGGGTAGCCAGTCGGACGGGAAGGGGAAGGTGATCGACTCGCCGGCCTCGGAGCGTGGGGCGCGGCGGAGGAAGGCGCGGATACGGAAGTCGGCGACGGCTCCGGTGAGCGGCGTGTAGTCGATGTCGGCGATGTCGGCTCCGGGGACGAAGGTTTCGACGGTGCGCTGCATGGAACGAAGGCGTTCCTGGCGTTCCAGGGCGTTGTAGCGCTCGGCGTAGTAGGCGGCGTCGCTGCCTTCGGCGGAGAGGGTGAACCAGCCGCTCAGCTCGCCGTCGCCGGCGAGGGCGAGATCGGTGGAGATGCGGATGGCGGCACGGCGATCTTCCGGCGTGCGGACCCAGTCGGCACGGCCGTCGCGGACGATGAGGACCTCGCGCGCCAGATCGCCGAAGGGAAGTGCGCCGGCGGGGAGGTGTTTGACGGTGGGGTCGCAGAAACGGTAGCCGGCTGCGCCGTTCTCGATGGCGAGGATGACGTGGTTGAACTGCATCCACGTTGGACTGGCTTTCTCGACGCGGCCGAGGGGCCAGGTGTTGAGCAGGACAAGATGGGAGCGGATGCCTTTGTGTGCGAGCATGGCTCGCAGAAGGTTGGCCTTGTCTTTGCAGTCGCCGTAACGGCGGTGCCAGACCTTGGAACAGGGGTAGGGCTGGTATCCGGCGAGGCCGAATTCGAGGCCTGTATAGCGCACTTCGCCGGAGACGGCGGTCTGCAGCGCGTCGACGATTCTGGCCGGATCGGCGATCCCTGCGGTGAGCCGGTCAACTTCGGCGGTCAGCTCGGCGCCGAGCTCGGAGCGAGAGGAGGCGAGACCGTAGAACCAGCTGGCGACATGATCCCAGTCCGGGATTGTGGTAAGCCAGAGCGTGGGCTGGCAGTAGCTGCCGGACGGCGCGGATTCTTCCCAACGGCTGCGGGGGGCGAGGGAATGTGTCCATGTGCGCCGGGTACGACCTGGTGCCGGAGTCTCGACGCGCGGTTCGGCAATGGAGTCGGCCGTGGCCAGGGTCTGCATGCGGGCCCAGTCGGAGTCGGGGAGCTCGACGACGATGTTGCGGCGGTGCACGGGCCAGCCGGAAGCGAAGACGTGGTGGGTGCAGAACTCGCCGGGCATGAGTGGTGTGTTCTCGCGGATGAGGACAATGGCCTCGGTGGTGGCGCCCGGAGCGACCTGCGGGAAGATCAGGTTGAGCTCGGCCTGGCTCGTGTAGAGAGAGTTCTCGGCCTCATGCTGAGGTGTCTGGATGAAGGCGCCCTTGGATTCGACGGGCAGTCGTGTGCCGTCGGCCAGGATGGTGGCGGCCTCGATCAGGAAGATCGATTCGCGCTCGCGGTCGAAGGAGTAGATCGAGTTGGCGAGGCTTTCCACGGCCGACTGACCGATGGCGTGGTAAACGTGATGATAGGCACGGTACAGGATGCCGTCGGCATCGCGGAAGTGGATGGTTTCCGAGAGAAGAACGAGCCCGTCCTGTTCGTCGCCGGGCAGTGCGGCACGCGCGGTGGCGACGGTGTCGGGGCGAGTGAATTGCGGGGCGATCTGCTCGGAGTAGACGGCGGGCGGGGTGCGGTTGACGGTGTCGGTGTGCTCGGCGCAGAACGCGGCGACGGGCAGAGCCAGCAGTAGGGCGAATGGGGACCGGAAAAGCATGCCGCAGTGTGGATGTTATCCGACGGATGCGGCAAAGATAATCGGGTACGGCGTGAGGCGGCGAATCCGCGCGCATCCGTCAACTGGTGCCAACGCCGTGGCGTAGGGGGAGACGGATGGTGGCGACGGAGCCGGTGCGGTCGGTGCGGTTGGCCAGCGTGAAGCTGCCGCCGTGGTTCTCCGCAATCTGGCGACAGAGGACGAGACCGATGCCGGAGCCGCCGGGCTTCGTGGTGAAGAAGGGGACGAAGAGATTCGACGGGTTGGCGATGCCGGGGCCGTCGTCCTCGATGCGGACCTCGGCCTCGTGGGCGGTTGTCGACCAGCTCACGTGCACGGCGCCGCCGGTCTCGTGGGCGGCTTCGGCGGCGTTCTTGAGAACGTTGATGAGGAGCTGTTCGATCTGCGCGGCGTCGATGTCGAGCGTGAGCTGCGGGCAATCGGCGAGGTGGACGGGCGCGCGTGTCTCCAACGAGGCGGCACGGCGGACGAGGGCGCAGAGGTCGGCCGGGGCGTGGGTGGGCTGCGGGAGGCGGGCGAGGCGCGCATAGGATTCCATGAAGCGTGCGAGGCCGTCAGCCCGGGTGGCGATGATCTCCAGCCCGTGCTGCATGTCGGACTCCCAGTCGGCCGGTTTGCGCTGGAGCATGGTGGTGAGGCTGCCGGCGAGCGATTTGATCGGGGCGAGAGAGTTGTTGAGCTCGTGGCCGAGGACGCGGACGAGTTTCTGCCAAGCCTTGAGCTCCTCGTCGCGCAGGGCGCGGGTGAGGTCGGCGATGACGACGAGCTGGTGCGGGCGACCTTGCTCACGGAAGGAGGTGCGGCGCAGGCCCCAGCGTCCCTGCCCGCCGGGGAAGGTGAGGGGAAGCAGGCGTGTCGCCTCACCTCCAAGACAGATGTCGAGGCCGAGCTCGCTGGCGGTGCGGCCGATGACGCGCTCGGCCGGCTGGGCGAGGAGTTCCTGGCCGGAGCGGTTGATGAGGCGGAGGCAGTTGGCCTCGTCGAAGGCGAAGATGGCGACATCGATCTCGGCCATGACGGTGCGCAGGAGGGCGGTGGCCTCCATGGCGACGAGGCGCTGCTCGCGGAGGATGGTGCCGAGGGAGTTGATCTCGGCGTGGACGCCGCCCAAGGGGTCGTCGGGCGTGTCGCTACGGGCGCGGATGGAGAAGTCGCCTTCGCGCAGGGCAGCGAGGAGGTTGGAGATGGTCTGGAGCGGGCGGACGACTTTTTCGCGTACAAGCAACGCGCCGAAGAACCAGCAGCCGACGACGAACACACCGAGCGTCCAGCGGGTTCGCGTGGTGAAATCGTCGACGAGGAGGAGTGTCATCGCCGTGGCGATGGCGGGTGCGCCGGAGCCGAGCACAAGCCAGAGCAGACGCCGGTCGTAGGGCATCTCGTGCTTGGTGCGGCGAGGCTTGGGGCTGGAGGGCGTGGGGGGCCCGGTGGGGGGGAGACGGAGGGGCGGCAGA
>CAZXHR010000009.1:0-43392 GCA_964640465.1 uncultured Opitutaceae bacterium | reverse complement strand
TCATCGCAGGATATGGTCTTCGTTCCCTTCGTTGCCTTCTGTCGTCTCCGGTTTCCGGGTTTTGCGCGCTCACGCGATCTTCGGCTTGGAGGCGAAGAGCACCTCGCGCTCGATCCAAGCGATCACGGCATCGAGACCCTGCTCGCTCTTGAGGTCGCAGAAGACGAACGGCCGCGCGCCACGCTGCGCCTTGGCGTCGCGCTCCATCACCGCGAGATCGGCGCCGACATGCGGGGCGAGGGCGATTTTGTTGATGATAAGCAGATCGCTGAAACGGATCGCCGGGCCGCCCTTGCGGGGGATCTTGTCGCCCTCGGCGACGTCGATCACGTAGATGAACGAGTCGACCAGCTCGGGCGAGAACGTGGCCGAGAGGTTGTCGCCGCCGCTCTCGACGAGCACGAGCTGCAGGTCAGGGAACGCCGCCTCGAGGCCGCGCACGGCCTGCTCGTTCATGGTCGTGTCGTCGCGGATGGCGGTGTGCGGGCAGCCGCCCGTCTCCACGCCGACGATGCGCTCCGGCGCGAGCGCGCTGTTGCGCTTGAGGAACTGCGCGTCCTCGAGGGTGTAGATGTCGTTCGTGACGACGCCCATCGAGTAGCGCTCGCGCAGCTTCTGGCAGAGTCGCAGGCAGAGCATGGTTTTGCCGGAGCCCACGGGGCCGCCGACGCCGATTCGAGGAGGACGGGACATTGGTGATTTCGGATTTTCGATTGCGGATTGCGGAATGGGGAACGGTTCGGATTCGGAGCGACAGAAGGTAACGAAGAGAACGAAGGCGGAATGTGGCTGGGTGATCAGTGGGCAAGGAAGCCAAGAACTGTTCTCGTAAGTTTCCGGTCTTTGTTTCCTTCGTTACCTTCTGTGGTCCGCTTCCGCCCAGCTCAGGAAATGAAGAGCCGGAAATCGGCGGTTTCGTGGCGGGCAGAGGCGATGTCCCACCACGGATTGAACGTGCCGAGCTCCTCCAACGCGCGGCCGGGCGCGGCCGCGATCTCGACCTCGCCGGCGGCGAGCGCTTCGGCGAGCAGCGTGTGGCTGGCGTTCTGGCCGAGGCGCAGAAGCTTCACCGCGGCGGCCACGAGCGCGGAAAGCGCGCCGTAGAGCACGGCGGCAAGCACGGCCTCGCGCGGCGCACCGAGCGCGCGGCCTTCGATCGCGGCGGCCACGCACGACGGACACGGCCAACCGCCCGAAGCAGCGCGGCGGTTGAACTCCGCGGCGAGCCCCGCATCGCCGTGCACGGTCACCGCGAAATCCAGCCGCTGCGCGCCGATCGCCGCCGAGGCCGAGCGCAGTTCGCGCGTGCCGCGCAGAGCGGCACCGAGCGCGCAGAGCGTGCGCAGCGTGTCCCAGTCGGGCGACGCGCCGGCGGCGTCCCACGCGCGAGCAGCGATAGGGAGTTCGGTTCGCCCGAGCTGCGACACGGCCTGCCCGAGAAGGAACTCCCGCAAGGTGCCGCGGTCACGCACGGCGCCAGCCTGCACGAGCCCCTCGAGTCCGAAGGAATGCGCGTAGGTGCCCGTCGGATAAAACGAGTCGGTCGTCTGCAGCAGACGCGCGATCCATGCAGCGGAAACGCTGGCGGCGAGTTCGCTCATGCGCGTACCGCAACCGGCTTGAAGATGTACGGATGTGCCGCCGCGCCGGCGGCGTGGTTATGGGGCTCGGCGCCGGCGGCAAGCCGGTGCGGACGGAACACCTCCCGGGTCGGGCGGTACGCGATGCCCAGGCGTTCGAGCGACTGGCGCAGCGCGATATCGTCGGGCGCGAGCAGGCGCGCGGGTTGCGCCTCGATCGGGAAATGGAGGTTGCCCACCGCCCAGCCGGTGACCGCCGCGGAGTCGGGCGCGACCGGCAGCGGGATTTCGAGCACCGGCTCGGGGATCTGCCGGATCGTGTAGCGCACCGCCGCGGAGGCCCAGATGACATCCCCGTGCGCCAAAGGGCTTTCGAGCTCGAAGCCGAACTCGGTGCCGTCGGCCGCGGTGGCGCGCCACAGCCGCTTGGCGAGCTGGCGGCGCTCGACTGTGACGGCGATTTCCCGAAGCGAAGAGTCGGCGGTGATGGCGGTATGAACGAGATGCATGGCGGAGAGCGCTCGCAAATGATCAACCGACGGACCGGAAGTGCGGTCAGTCGGTTGCGAGCAAGGCTGGCTCCCTGTCAGCAGGCAACGGGCCAAAGCGCCCGGCCGGGGCAATTCCTGCACGCTTCGATCCGCCACAGAGAGCACCGAGAGGCGGAGGAGGCCACTGAGAAAGGCAGGGCGTGACCGCCGGGCGCGCCGCCTTCGATCCGACCTAACCGCAGAGAACGCATGGAACGCAGAGGATCGATCTTTTGCGCGCCATGCGTTCCTTGCGGCAAGAATGCCGTCCCAGAAGGGTGAACCACTAATGCACACTGATGGGCACTAATGGCGGACGGGAGAAGAAGGAGCGAGTAGCGGGTAGTAAGGCGGTAGGGACGTTTCTCCGAAACGTCCGCAATCGTCGGCCACGATGGATCGCCCTATCATGGTAAGGCGAAGCTTGCGCGCCTTTGGCGCGCGTCCCCGGTGAGCCGTAGCAGAAAGTCTCTTGCGTTTCCGCTCCCCGAGTGCTGCGATTTCCCCGACACCCCCACAGGCCGCCCCTTCCGATCCGACCTGCGTCCGGATGCCGAAAACCCAAGGCACCACATGGCTCGCTGGATGCAAACGGCTCTCACCAAGCCCCGTTTCTCGTTTCTCCACCTCGTCCTCTTCGCGCTCAGCCTGAGCGTGGCGCTGGCGCTCTTAGGTCACTGGTCCGCCTTCAAAGCCGGTTTCCGTGATGGATGGAGCGGGCTTCAGGCTCCCTAAGCACCAACCAGCCAGTCAAGAGTTGAGACCTATCCCGTCCCTCCGTTCTGTCCTCTTCCCTCCGTTCTCTGAAACGATTTACCTATATGACAACAGATACCACCGAACAGCCAGCTCAGCAGGACATCCCGCAAGACCCCGAGCAGCAAATAGTAGAAGCAATATTTGGCGGAGCGTGGAAGGCCGCCGAGGAAGTACTCTGCAAGAACACAAGCCTCGTGATTGCAAAATCGACCCCAGTATCGATTTCCGAGAGGTATAATATACTATTCTTTCTCGACCAATCGAACGCCATCAATGAGGACCATGCCGATCGCCTTTATACCGCGGTAAACTCTTTCAAAACACAGAAGGACATCCTCCTAATACTTGGCAGTAGAGGCGGGCAGATCGAACCTGCTTACCTGATCAGCAAGAACTGCAAAGCAGCATCAAAGGCTCGCTTTGTCGTTGCCATACCACGGCGCGCTAAATCCGCCGCCACGCTTCTCGCCCTTGGGGCGGATGAGATTCACATGGGCGGAATGAGCGAGCTCGGCCCTATTGATCCCCAGTTCAATGGACTTCCGGCTCTCTCTCAGTAATGCGCTTCAAACACTTGCGCGTCTTGTGGAGACAAGCCCGGGAAGCTCCAACATGTTTGCCGCCTACCTCTCAAGCAAACTCGACCTAAGCATCCTTGGTTATTTCGAAAGAATCAATGACTCAGCGGTTCAATATGCATCCCGTCTCCTGCAGGGCAAACAGCTTCCAGAAAGCCAGACCGCGACCAGTCTTGCCACACATATGGTAAACTACTACAAAGACCATAGTTTTGTTATAGATAAAGACGAGGCTATAGCTCTCTTCGGGGCAGCCATCGTAAAAACCCAAACCGACGTTTACGAATACAGCAACGAGATTGACCGTAAATTACGTTTCCTGTCGCGCCTGGCAAAGTGGATGCACAACAAAGAGGTGACGTTTATCGGTTCTGCGGACGAGTGCCTAAAAATACGAGATCTACCAACAAAGAATGGGAAATAGAGAGGTAAGGTCCCAGTCAACGCTCACAGTTTCCACCGCACCATGACTGACACCGGCTTCTATATCGGCCTCGGCTACTTGGCGCTCTTCGCCTTCGGTTCGCTCGGACTCTCCGTCTGGCGGATCAAGCGTCGCAATACGGAAGTAGGAGCGAGAAGTGAGTAGCGGGTAGCGAGAATCTCTCGAAGCCAATTAGCCATCTTCCCCCACAGATTCATGAACCAAACCAGCTTCTATTGTGTGCTCGGCTATGTCGCCCTTTTCATCATGGCGGCACCCACTGTCGCCCTCTGGCAGATGCGGCGGAAGAAGGTCCGCCTGCCGATGGAGTTCAAGCTGCTCCGTGGCCCGGGCGAGACGCTCCGCCGCAAGCTGGCATGGCAGGACGAAACCATGCTGCTGCGCTACAGCGCCGCGGCCATAGTACCCCTGATTGTTGCCTGCGCGGTCGGGTTTGGATTGATCCAATTGGTTCGGCTGGTGGCGTTCCCCCTCGTTCTGTTTTGGCCGACTGTGACTCTCTTCTTCGGCGCCGCATTCGGCCTGTGTCTTCGTTGGGCGTCCCGTCACTTCCGCCGCTACAAGGACACGAAGCTGGGCTATCTGGGCGAACGGGCGGTGGGCGAACAGCTCACGCCGTTGATCGCACAGGGCTATGCGGTCTTCCACGATGTGCCCGGCAAGGGGGAGAAGAAGCCGTTCAATCTCGATCATGTCACCGTCGGCCCCACCGGGGTGGCGGTGATCGAAACGAAGACCCGTCGCAAAGGCCGCACGCGTCCGGGCTTCAAAGACCACGAAGTCGCCTACGATGGACGCCAGCTCATCTGGCCCTGGGGCGAAGATCGCAACGGTCTGGATCAAGCGTTGTGGGAAGCCGAATGGCTGCGCACGTGGATTCGCGAACGCACCGGCATCGACACGCCCGTGAAAGCCATCCTCGCCCTCCCCGGCTGGTGGGTGGAGCAGAAGGCCCGCGGCCCCGTGACGGTCGTGAACCACAAGCAAGTGCCCGAAGCCGTCCGCGGCGACAAGGTGCGGACACTCGGCGCCGAGCAGATCGATCTCATCGCCCGCCAGCTCGATCCCCTCTGCCGGGATGTGGAGGATTAGCGGCGCTGCGCGCCGGTAACAGGTGACAAGGTGGCAGGTGACAAGGTGCCGGAGGTGAGCGGTTCCGGAGTTTCCGGGATCGGATCAGCGTTCATCGGCGCGCATCAGCGGTTTCATGTTCCGAGTCTCCGAGCCCTCCTCCGTCTCCGTCCCCTCTGTGACGGCTCCTTTCTGCCTGCCCTCTGAAACTCTGCGCCTTTGCGTCTCTGCGCGAGAATGGATCGGATATTCGGAATGCTCCCGCCCGCTGCGCTCAAGACGCAGAGACGCGGAGGACGATCCATTGGGAACCACTAATCCACACTGATTTTCACTAATCCGGAGGTCGAACATCAGCGTTCATCAGCGTGCATCAGCGGTTCCACATTCCGGGGATCGATCCGCCACGTCGCCGCCGTGGCCTACAGGTCGTTCCTGATTCCCTGATTTCCACATTCTCGCAGAGAGGAGCGAGTAGTGGGTAGCGGGTAGCGAGGAGAACAGAGGAATGGAGAAGCTAGAAGTTAGGAGATAGAAGCTTCTGCAGCCCGTATCTTCCTTTGCCTGCCCTCCGAAACTCTGCGCCTTGGCGTCTCTGCGCGAGAATGGATCGGATATTCGGAATGCTCCCGCCCGCTGCGCTCAAGACGCAGAGACGCGGAGGACGATCCATTGGGAACCACTAATCCACACTGATTTTCACTAATCCGGAGGTCGAACATCAGCGTTCATCAGCGTGCATCAGCGGTTCCACATTCCGGGGATCGATCCGCCACGTCGCCGCCGTGGCCTACAGGTCGTTCCTGATTCCCTGATTTCCACATTCCCATCCTCCGCAGCGGCTCACCGGGGACGGTTCGCCCTACCCCATGAAAAAAGGCCCGGCGGTGAAGCCGGGCCTTTGAAGTGGAAGGGCGCTGCAAGTCAGCGCCCCTACGGGGGGAGCGGACGGCTCGGAGAGCCGTCCCTACCTCACAAGCGCTCCAAGAGGATCTCGAGGGTGCGCTTGGTGCTCTTCGTGATGACGGTGCCGGGGCCGAAGACCGCGGCGGCGCCGTTCTTGAAGAGGAAGTCGTAGTCCTGGGCGGGGATGACACCGCCGCAGACGACCACGATGTCCTCGCGACCGAGCTTCTTCAGCTCGCCGACGAGCGCGGGCAGGAGGGTCATGTGACCGGCGGCCAACGAGCTCATGGCGACGACGTGCACATCGTTCTCGACGGCCATCTTGGCGGCCTCTTCCGGAGTCTGGAAGAGGGGCCCGATGTCGACGTCGAAGCCGAGGTCGGCCATGGCGGTGGCGACCACCTTGGCGCCGCGGTCGTGTCCATCCTGACCGAGCTTGGCGATGAGGATACGCGGACGACGACCTTCCTTGCCCTCGAACTTCGTGACGAGGTCGCGGACGGCGGCGACTTCCTTGTCCTCTCCGAATTCCTTCTTGTACACGCCGCTAATCGAGCGGATCTGGGCCTGATAGCGACCGTAAACCTTCTCGAGGGCGAAGGAGATCTCGCCGAGGGAGGCGCGGGCCTTGGTGGCCTCGATGGCGAGGGCCAGGAGGTTGCCGTTGCCGGTCTGGGCGGACTCGGTGATGGCGGCCAGCGCGGCCTGGCACTTGGCCTCGTCGCGGGTGGCGCGGAGCTCCTTCAGGCGCTTGATCTGGGCCTCGCGGACAGCGGTGTTGTCGACCGTGAGAATGTCCAGCGGAGCTTCCTTCTCGAGGCGGTACTTGTTGAGGCCGACGATGGTCTCCTTGCCGGAGTCGATCTTGGCCTGGCGGCGGGCGGCGGCCTCCTCGATGCGCATCTTCGGGATGCCGGCCTCGATGGCCTTGGCCATGCCGCCGAAGGACTCGACCTCGGCGAGGTGCTCGCGGACCTTGGCGATGAGGTCGCGGGTGAGGGCCTCGACGTAGTAGCTGCCACCCCACGGATCGACGGTGGCGCAAATCCCGGTCTCCTGCTGGAGGTAGAGCTGGGTGTTGCGGGCGATGCGGGCCGAGAAGTCGGTGGGCAGCGCGATGGCCTCGTCGAGGGCGTTGGTGTGGAGGGACTGGGTGTGGCCCGTGGCGGAGGCGAGGGCCTCCAGGCAGGTGCGGGCGACGTTGTTGAACGGATCCTGCTCGGTGAGGGACCAGCCGGAGGTCTGCGAGTGCGTGCGGAGGGCGCGCGACTTCGGGTTCTTCGGGTTGAACTGGCCGACGATCTCGGACCAGAGCGCGCGGGCGGCGCGCATCTTGGCGACCTCCATGTAGAAGTTCTTGCCGATGGCCCAGAAGAACGAGAGGCGCGGGGCGAAGGCGTCGATGTCGAGGCCGGCCTTCACGCCTGTACGCAGATACTCGAGACCGTCGGCGAGGGTGTACGCCAGCTCGAGGTCGGCGGTGGCGCCGGCCTCCTGCATGTGGTAGCCCGAGATGGAGATCGAGTTGAACTTCGGCATGTTCTTCGAGGTGAACTCGAAGATGTCCGCGATGATCTTCATGGAGGGCGTGGGCGGATAGATGTAGGTGTTCCGCACCATGAACTCCTTGAGGATGTCGTTCTGGATCGTGCCGGAGAGCTCCTCGAGCTTCGCACCCTGTTCGAGGGCGGAGACGATGTAGAAGGCGAGCACCGGGAGGACGGCGCCGTTCATCGTCATCGAGACGGAGACCTTGTTCAGCGGGATGCCGCCGAAGAGGATCTGCATGTCGAGGATCGAGTCGATGGCCACGCCGGCCTTGCCGACATCGCCGACGACGCGCGGGTGATCGCTGTCGTAGCCGCGGTGGGTCGCGAGGTCGAAGGCGACCGAGAGACCCGCCTGGCCGGCGGCGAGGTTGCGCTTGTAGAAGGCGTTGGACTCCTCGGCGGTGGAGAAGCCGGCGTACTGGCGCACCGTCCAGGGCTTCTGGACATACATGGTGGCGTACGGGCCGCGCACGAACGGCGCGAGGCCGGGCATGGAGTCGAGCCAGCCGTCCACGGGCACGTCGGCGCTGGTGTAGAGCGGCTTGACCGGGATCTGTTCGTAGGTCTGCCAGACGGCGTCGGCGGGCTTGACGCCGGCCTCCTTGGCGAAGGCGGCGGCCCACTTCTTGGAGTCGGAGGCCGGGAACTGGAAATCGTCGTAACCGAGTTTGGTGAAATCAGGTGTGCTCATGGCTTACTTGGCTCCGATCTTGGCGAGGAGTTGGGCGAGCAGTTCGCGAACGTTGGCGCGAACATGGATGAACTCGTCGATACCGGCCTTCTTGAAGGTGTCGACCGTGGCCTGGTCGGCCGGGAGGCCGGCGAGGACGGCGACGATGCCGGGCTTGGCGGCCTTCAGCGCGGAGGCGAAGGCCGGGACGAGCGTGGGATAGGTGTCGTCCGTGGAGCAGAGGACGGCGACCGGGGCGCCCGAGGCGGCGGCGGCCTTGGCGGCCTCCTCCGGAGTCTCGAAGGCTTGCTTGGCGACGGCCTCGAAGCCGGCGACGCCGAAGAAACCGGCGGAGAAGTCGGCGCGGGGCTTGTGCTGCTTGACCGGGCCCATCTTCGCGAGGAAGACCTGCGGGCGCTTGCCACCGTTGGCGGCGGCGTAGCGGTCGGAGATCGCGCGGAGGGCTTCGTAGCCCTCGGCGGCGCGCCAGGCCTTGACCGGGGTGACGGTCACCGCGGCGGTGGCCGGGGCCGGAACCGCGGGAGTCGCGGCCTGCGTGGAGGCGCCCAGCGGCTTCTCCTTGAGGTTCGGGAAGAGGTTGGTGCCGAGGACGGAGAGGCGGCGGGTATCCAACTGCTTGCGCTTCTCGGCGGCGGTGGCGCCGACGAGCTTCTGGATCTCGCCGGCGGCGAGCGCAGCGGCGAAACCGCCCTTGGCCTCGATGGACTGGAAGATCGCCCAGGCCTTGCGGGCGAGCTCGTCGGTGAATTTCTCCACCAGCCAGGAACCGCCGGCGGCGTCGGCCACTTCGGCGAAGTTGAACTCCTCGGAGAGCATGAGCGCGATGTTGCGCGCGATGCGCTGGGAGAACTCGTCGGGCGTGCGGACGACTTCGTCGAACGCGCCGACCTGGATGCTATCGACACCGCCGAGGACCGCGGAGAGCGACTCGGTGGTGGTGCGGAGCATGTTCACGTACGGATCGAACACGGTCTTGTTGAAGAGGGCCGTGCGGGCGTGGACGTGGGCCTCGGCGGCGTGGTTGACCTCGCCGTAGGCGGAGGCGACGCGCGACCAGAGGAGGCGGAAGGCGCGGAACTTCGACAGCTCGGGGAAGAACTGGGAGCCGACGGCGAAAGTGAAGGCGAAGTGCGGGATGGCGACCTTGGCCTCGACCTGCGCGGCCGCGAGGCGACGGAGGTATTCGACGGCCATCGCGAGCGCCACGGCGAGCTCCTGCGAGGAGTTGCCGCCGCCCTCGACGACCCAGCCGGCATCGACGCCGACGGTCTTGAGGTGCTTGGCGTGCTTGGCCGCGTAGGCGGTCCAGGCGGCGAGCTCGGCGCCGGCGGCGTCGAGGCTGAGAGCGAGCTTACCCTCGGTGGCGAGGACGGCGAGCGGGTCGGCCGTGACGGCGCCCTGGAGCGCGGACCACTTTTCGCCGCGGGCCTTGAGGGCCGCGGAAAGGATCTTCTCGATACCGGCGGCGGAGGCGCCGACCGAGAGGTACAGCGGCGCGCCGGCGAAGTGGATGTCCTTCAGCGCGGCGACGAGGGTGTCGGCGTCGGCCGCGAAGGCGGCGGGCAGAAGGACGGCGTTCTGGCCGCGCTCAAGGGCGGCGAGAAGGGCCTTGTTGAAGTCGGCGGCGGTGGCCGCGGGGATGGCCTGGGCGATGCGCCAGGCAACCTCGCCCTTGGCGCCGCGGGCATGGGCGCCGCGGAGGAAGGGTGCCTGGCCGGGCAGCGTGTCGCGGTGCGGCACGGCCTCGACCATGCCGCGATGATACAGCGGCTGGAGGTCGATGCCCTCGATCGTGCGCGTGACGAGTTTCTTCTCGAACGGCACGCCGAGCAACTCCTTGTCGACGGTTTCGCGCCAGACGCGGCGAAGCGTCTCGGCATCGGGGATCGCGTTGCCGCCTGAGGGCGACGCGGTAGGTGAGTCCAACTTTGCGCTCATGAGAAAAAAGGGGTGGCAGTTATGATGCGGGATTGCTCAACGGCAAGCAGTCGCCACACTGCGGGCGACTTTGGTCGGAAAGAAAACGCCGACATCCCACCGCTGAAGCGAGCCATACGCTGGACTCGACGGGACGATATGGGAGTTGACGTTCACGCCCAAAATAACACCCCCTAATCAAATCTTTTGGCAAGATAAGTTTCCATGATTAACAAGATCGATCACCTGGGTATCGCCGTGAAGTCCATCGATGAGACGGCGAAGTATTATGAGACCACGCTGGGTCTGAAGTGCCTCGGCCGCGAAGAGGTGCCGTCGCAGAAGGTGAAAACCGCCTTCTTCATGGTCGGAGAGACCTGCATCGAGCTGCTCGAGCCCACCACTCCCGACAGCCCGGTTGCGAAGTTTCTCGAAACCAAGGGCGAGGGCGTCCACCACGTCGCCTTCGGCACTTCCGACATCCTCGGCCAGCTCGCGCAGGCCAAGAATTCCGGCGCGCGCCTGATCAACGAGGCTCCGGTCCCCGGCGCCCACGGCAAGCAGGTCGCATTCCTCCACCCGAAGTCCACCTTCGGCGTGCTCACCGAGTTCTGCACTCCGGCGGCCGACGCCAAGCACTGAGCCGGCCCCACCCCAACCGTCAGCAGATTCCATTATGCCAATCTCAGCAAAAATGCTCGAAACCCTCGACCGCCGTCGGAAGACGATTCTGGCCAGCGGCGGTGAGGAGAAGATCAAGGAGCGCAACGAGAAGGGTCTCCTCACGGCCCGCCAGCGCCTGCTCGAGCTGTTCCAGCCCGGCACCTTCCAAGAAGTCGGCATGCACATCGAGCACGCTGGCGAACACTTCGGCATGAAGGGCAAGGTCCTTCCCGCCGACGGCGTCATCGCCGGCGTCGGCTATGTCGACGGCCGCCCGGTCGCCGCGTTCAGCCAGGACTTTCTCGTCGCCGGCGGCTCGCTCGGCAGCAAGCACGCCAAGAAGATCGCCGACCTGCAGGACTACGCCGCCAAGGCCGGCATCCCGCTCATCGGCATCAACGACTCCGGCGGCGCCCGTATTCAGGCGGGCGTGCTAGCCCTCTCCGGCTATGCCCAGGTCTTCTTCCGCAATGTGATCCTCTCCGGCCTCGTGCCGCAGTTCTCGATCATCGCCGGCCCCTGCGCCGGCGGTGCAGCCTACTCCCCCGCCCTGACCGACTTCTTGATCATGACCAAGAAGAACGCCCAGATGTTCATCTGCGGCCCCGAGGTCATCAAGGCGGCCACCGGCCAGCAGGCCTCCCCCAGCCAGTTCGCCACGGCCGAGGCCCACGCCACCGTCTCCGGCAACATCCACTTCGTGGCCGAGGACGACAAGCATGCCATCGCCATCGCCAAGAAGGTTCTCAGCTTCCTCCCCTCCAACAACATGATGGACCCGCCGCACAAGCTGCCGGCGACCATCGACATGGCCGAGGATCCCGAGATCAACAACCTCGTTCCCGAGGACCCGAAGCAGCCCCTCGACAGCGCCAAGGTCATCGAGCGCCTCGTCGACGGCGGCGACTTCTGCGAGGTCCAGCGCGACTTCGCCAAGAACATCATCGTCGGCTTCGCCCGTATCCAGGGCATTGTCGTCGGCATCATCGCCAACCAGTCCGCGCAGAAGGCCGGCACCCTCGATATCGACGCTTCCGACAAGGGCGCCCGCTTCATCCGCACCTGCAACTGCTTCAACATCCCGCTGGTCACCCTCGTCGACACCGGCGGCTTCCTGCCCGGTCTGCAACAGGAGCGCGGCGGCATCATCCGCCACGGCGCGAAGATGCTCTTCGCCTACTCGGCCTCCACCGTGCCGAAGATCACCGTCGTCATGCGCAAGGCCTACGGCGGCGCGTACATCGCCATGTGCTGCCGCGACCTCGGCGCCGACGCCGTCTTCGCCTGGCCCACCGCCGAGATCGCCGTCATGGGTGCCGAAGGCGCCGCGAAGATTCTCTTCAAGAAGGAGATCACCTCCGCCGCCGACCCGAAGACCAAGGAAGCCGAGCTCGTCGCCGAGTACCGCGAGAAGTTCGCATCCCCGTACCAGGCCGCCGGCGCCGGTCTCGTGACCGACGTCATCACTCCGGCCCAGACCCGCGGCGTCCTCGCCATGGCCCTGCGCAACGCACTGACCAAGCGCGAGACTCGTCCGCCGAAGAAGCACGGTAACATGCCGCTATGATCAGCAAACTCTTCCTCGCTTCCGGCGCAGTCGTTGCCGCCGCCTCCGATGCCGGCTCGATGGAGACGTTCAAGGACATCCTCCTGATCGTCTTCCTTGCCGTCGCCATCGTCTGGCTGCTCATCGACGCCCGTCGCAACCTCATCGCCACCTACGGCGGTGCGGTCGCCCCGGCGCCCCAAATCGCCGGGCCGGCCAGCCCGGTCCGGACTCCCGCCTCGGCCCCGGCTCCCGCCGGCCAGCCCTCGCCCGAGATCCTCGCCGTCATCGCCGCCGCCGTGCACACCACGCTCGGTCGTTCCGCGCAGATCGTCTCCGTCTCCACAGACGAGGACGAGACCGAAGCGCTCACCTGGGCCGCCGAAGGTCGGCGCGCCATCTACGCCACCCGTAAAGTCCGCTAACTTCCAGCAACCCACATTTCTCGAATGAAAAAGCTCCGCATCACTGTCGAAGGCAAAGCCTACGAAGTCCTCGTCGAAACTCTCGACTCCACCGCTCCCGTCGCCCCGGCTCCGGCCTCCGTCGCCAGCGCTCCGGTCTCGGCTCCGGTCGTCGCCCCCGCCGCCCCGGCTCCGAAGGCCGTCGTCGCCGCCGGTCCCGGCGTCGTCACCTGCCCGCTCGCCGGCAAGGTCGTTGCCGTCCAAGTCAAGGTCGGTGACACCGTCACCGCCGAACAGGCCCTCGTAACCATCGAGGCCATGAAGATGAACACCTACGTCTACGCCCCGCAGGCGGGCAAAGTTACCGAGGTGCTCGTCAAGGCCGGCGACGCCGTCGAAGAGGGCGCCGTTATGGTCCGCCTCGGCTGATCGATCAATTCCCTCGGGCGAGGCCGGAGCTTGCTCCGCCTCGCCCGTTTTTTTGGCGGTCCTCTTCGTATCGGACCGCCAGTTTCACTTTCCATACACGCGTCGACGCGCATTGTCGCGGGATCCCCCCGTCTTCCATGCACGTCTTCTTCTGTTCTCCGTTCGTCGCCACCGCAGAACCCGCCGCGCAGCCGATCTCGGTCCAGACGGCGTTGCTCCTCATCCTCGGCATCGCGCTGGTGTTCGCCTTCTCGTCGCTGGCCCGCCTGCATCGCAAAGTTGACGCTCTGCACGCCGCACGCGCTCCGCGCCGCCAGCCCGCACCGGTCGCCGAACCCGGCGGCGACATCCCGGCCGAGATCGTGGCCGTGATCTCGGCCGCCGTCCACGAGTCCCTCGGCGAGGACAGCCACATCGTGGCCATCAACATCGAGCCCCAGAACAACGCTTGGTCGCTCGAAGGCCGTCGCCAGATTTTCAGCTCCCGCAAAACCCGCTAGGCCGCCACGTCGGCCGGAGTATCTTTTCGCATCATGGCTCCCACCACACTCCTGTGGATCATCTTCTGGTCCTCTTTTTTGATCGTCTCCGCTATCGACTATTCCGTCGTCACCCATCGCAAGAAACCCATCGGCGTGCAGTCCGCCCTGCGCTGGACCGGGCTGTGGGTCCTCGTCGCTCTCGCCTTCTCCATCGCGATCTACAAGCTGCACCCGAACGGCAAGGCGGTCTTCATGGAGTACATCTCCGGCTATCTCACCGAGTACTCGCTGTCGGTCGACAATCTCTTCGTTTTCATCCTGATCTTCTCGCTGATGGGCGTGAAGGACGTCGCCCAGCCCAAGCTCATCAAGCTCGGCATCTACCTCTCCATCGCCCTGCGCATCGTCTTCATCGTCTTCGGCATCGCCCTCGTCACCAAGTTCTCTTGGCTGCTCTACCTCTTCGGCGGCCTCCTGATCTGGACCGCCTACAAGATGATCGCCACCGAGGAGGACGATCAGGTCCAGCCCGAGAAGAACATTTTCTACCGCGCCGCCTCGAAGCTCCTCCCCGTCCACAACGACCCGCAGGAGAACAAGCGCCTCTTCGCCCGCTACGAGGGCAAGCTCTTCATCACCCCGTTCTTCCTCGTCTTCGTCGTCATCGGCTCCACCGACGTCCTCTTCGCCGTCGACTCTATCCCCGCGATCATGGGCATCAGCCAGGACCCGTTCGTCGTCCTCACCTCCAACATCTTCGCCGTCCTCGGTCTCAACTCCCTCTTCTTCGCCATCCGCGGCATCATGGGGCTGTTCCGCTTCCTCAAGCACGGCGTGAGCATCATCCTATTCTTCATCGGCGGTAAGATGATCGTCCCCGGCATCGGCAAGGGCCTGATCTTGCTCGGCGCGCACACCGTCGGCGAGAAGCTCGAGGGCACCGAGCACTGGTTCAAGGTCCACACCTCCGCCTCCCTGCTGGTCATCGGCCTCGTTCTGCTCATGTCCATTGTCATGTCGGTCTGGTACGAAAAGGACGCGCACCCGGATTTTCCCGAGAAGAAATAAACCACCCCTAACCCCAACCAACATGGGAAACCTCGCTTTCGGTTTGACCATGCTCCTCGTCGGAATGGGCGGCACCCTGCTCACCCTGTTCCTCGTCGCTGCGCTAATCCGCGCGCTCACCTCCGCATTCCCTCCCGCCGACGACAACGAAACCCAGGACTAGCGCCCCGCCATGATCGACGCCATCCTCTCCGGACTCGGTGCCCTGACCGTCGGCATCCACTATCTGGCTTCAAACGGCGGCCCCAACCTGGTGATGCTCGCGATCGCCGGGGTCATGTTCTACCTCGCCATCGCCAAGGACGTGGAGCCCCTCCTGCTCCTCCCCATCGCCTTCGGCTGCTTCCTGGTCAACCTCCCCCTCAGCGAGGTCATGCAGCACGAAGGCGTGCTGCGCACGATGTACGAGATGGGCATTGGCAACGAGCTCTTCCCCCTGCTCATCTTCGTAGGCATCGGCTCGATGACCGATTTCAAACCCCTCCTCGCCGAGCCCAAGCTTCTGCTCTTCGGCGCCGCGGGCCAGCTCGGCATCTTCGCCACCCTCCTGTTCGCCCTCCTCGTCCTGCCGTTTGTCCCCGGCGTCGATCCCGCGAACATCCGGCAAACCGCCGTCTCCATCGCCGCCATCGGCGCCTGCGACGGCCCCACCGTCATCTACGTCTCGAACCTCTTCGCCGGGCTCGGCAAGATCGACACCGCCATGGTAGGCGCCCTCGCCGTGGCCGCCTACTCGTACATGGCCCTCGTGCCGATCATCCAGCCCCCGATCATGCGGATGATGACCACCGCCAAGGAGCGCGCCGTCGTCATGCCCAAGGTCGAAGGCAAAGTCTCGCAGACCGCCCTCATCGCCTTCCCCATCGTCGTCACCCTCATCACCGGCCTCATCGCCCCCAAGGGCCTCCCGCTCATGGGCATGATCATGCTCGGCAACTTCATGAAGGTCACCGGCTGCGTCTCCCGCCTCACCAAAGCCAGCGAGAATGAGATCGCCAACATCTCCACCCTCTTCCTCGGCTTGGCCATCGGCGGCACCATGGAGGGCACCCAGTTCCTCAAGCTCCAGACGCTCCTCGTCTTCGGCCTCGGCCTCTTCGCCATCACCATCGACACCGTCGGCGGCCTGCTCCTGGGCAAGATCTGGTACTGGCTCTCCGGTGGCAAAGTGAACCCGCTCGTCGGCGCCGCCGGCATCTCCGCCTACCCGATGGCCGCACGCCTCGTCCAGAACGAGGGCCAGCGCTGGAACAAGCACAACTTCCTGCTCATGCACGCCATGGGCGCCAACACCGGCGGCCAGGTCGGCTCCGTCATGGCCGCCGCCATCATGCTCGCCGTCCTCGGCGGCATGGGACTCCTCACGCCGTGACCGCCCCCGCAGAATCCAACCCGTCCAATCCGCCCCGCACCGTCGCCGAGTTCTGGACACTCCACGAGCTCGACCAGGTCGACTCCACCAACCGCCACGCCGCGCAGTTGCCGGCGTGGTCCGCCGTCACGGCCCGCACCCAGACTGCGGGCCGTGGTCGTCATGACCGCCGCTGGGTCTCCGATGCCGGCGGCCTCTGGCTCTCCGCCGTCGTCCCCGCCGAAGGCGCTCCCGAACGCTGGACGCTCCTGCCCCTCGTCGCCGGCCTCGCCCTCTGCGACGCCTTCGCCTCCTTCGGCCTCGCCGGCCACCGCCTCCGCTGGCCCAACGACATCATGGTCGGCCCCGCCAAGCTCGCCGGCATCCTCGTCGAACGCTTCCGCCCCGACACCGCCGTCGTCGGCATGGGCGTCAACCTCGACACCCGCCCCGAGTCCGCCGATCCCGCGCTCGCCGGCACCGTCGCCCGTCTCCCCGACCTCCTCCCCGCTCCGCCACCACGCGACACCGTGCGCGATGCCATCCTCGTCGCGCTCCGCCGCGCCCACGCGCTCCTCGCCACCGGCGACACCGCCGCCCTCGCCGCAGGGCTTTCCCCCTACTGGCGCCACCTCGCCGTCGTCGTCACGCTCCGTCCCGATGGGAAAAACATTACTGGCACCTTCGCCGGCGTTGACCCCACTGGGCGACTTCTGCTCCAATCGGCAGTTGGTTTACGCGCACTGGCTCCGCACGAAGTTGAGCTACTCCGCGAACACTCTCCGACCGATACCGACTTATCACATGAACAAATCGTTCCCGACTCTGACGCCCGACGAAGCGGCGTCCCTGATTAAGAACGGGGAAACCATCGGTTTCTCCGGCTTCACGCCCGCAGGCGCCGCCAAGGTGGTGCCGAAGGCCCTCGCCGCCCGCGCCAAGGCCGAGCACGCCGCCGGCCGCCCCTTCAAGGTCGCCGTCGTCACCGGCGCCTCCACCGGTGACTCGCTCGACGGCGAGCTCGCCCGCGCCGAGGCCATCTCCTGGCGCACGCCGTACCAGAGCAACAAGTCCCTCCGCGACAGCATCAATGCCGGGAAGACCAAGTTCTTCGACATGCACCTGTCGCACCTCGCGCAGCAGGTGCGTTGCGGCTTCCTCGGCCAGTTCGACTGGGCCATCGTCGAAGCCTGCGATGTCTCCCCCGACGGCCAGATCGTCCTGACCACCTCCGTCGGCGCCGCCCCCACCTTCCTGCGCTGCGCCAAGCGCGTCATCATCGAGCTCAACCGCTACCACTCCACCAAGCTCAACGGTCTCCACGACATCTACGAGCCCCTCGATCCCCCGCACCGCCAGCCCATTCCGATCATCCGCCCGACCGACCGCATCGGCACCACCACCGTCAAGATCGACCCGTCCAAGATCGCCGGCATCGTCGAGACCAACGCCCCCGACGAGGTCAAGGGCTTCGAGCCGGCCGACGCCGTCACCGACAAGATCGGACAAAACGTCGCCGCCTTCCTCGCCAACGAGATCGCCGTCGGCCGCATCCCGCGCGAGTTCCTCCCCCTCCAGTCCGGCGTGGGCAACATCGCCAACGCCGTGCTCGGCGCCCTCGGTGCCAACCCCGACATCCCGCAGTTCCAGATGTTCTCCGAGGTGATCCAGGACTCCGTCATCGGCCTGATCCGCTCCGGCAAGATCAAGTTCGCCACCGGCACCTCGCTCACCATCGCCAAGGAACTCCTCGACACCATCTACCAGGACATCGAGTTCTTCCGCCCGCGCCTGCTCCTGCGCCCGCAGGAAATCACGAACAACCCCGAGCTCGTCCGCCGCCTCGGCATCATCACCATCAACACCGCCATCGAGGTCGACGTCTTCGGCAACGTCAACTCGACCCACATCATGGGCTCGAACCTCATGAACGGCATCGGCGGCTCCGGCGACTTCACCCGCAACGCCTACATCTCGATCTTCACCTGTCCCTCCTCCGCCAAGGACGGCAAGATCTCCACGATCGTCCCGCTCGTCTCGCACATGGACCACACCGAGCACTCCGTGCAGGTCGTCATCACCGAGCACGGCGTGGCCGACCTCCGAGGCAAGGACCCCGTCGAGCGCGCCACCCTCATCGTCGAGAAGTGCGCCGATCCGGTTTTCCGCGACCAGCTCATGCGCTACGTCAAGGCCACCGCCAAGGGCCACACCCCGCAGACCCTCGGGAACGCCTTCCTCATGCACCAGCAGTTCCTGAAAACAGGTGACATGCGCGGCGTTGTCTGGCAGTCTTGAGCAACCTTACCAAAGGCGCGGCGAGCGATCGCCGCGCTTTTTTTACGCCCACATCTTCCCCCGCTCAGCTTTCCGCCTACGTTCCATGCCCTAGTTTCTCCCCGCTGCGGCAGCCCCACAGCCACACGCACAGTCCCACGGTTTCCTTCATCAACCCCGTTACCCTATGAAAGTTAACCTGTACCTGTCCGTCATCCCCGAGGCGCTCATCGCCTCGCACCTCGCGCCCGAAGAGTTCGGCAACTATTATGCCGTCGGCTCCCAGAAGCGCTCGCGTGGCCAGGCCATCTTCTTCGAGGTCGATCCCGCCCTCGAAAGCGACTACCTCCGCACCGCCGAAGCGGAGACACGCTGCGTGCCGCACGAGGACGGCAGCCCCCGCCGCTCCAGCTACCTCGCCATCTACCGCGCCCTCGAGCACGTCCCGCTCTCGGCTCTCGGCAAACTCCACCTCGTCACCGACGATGGCCGCGATCTCGCCGTCGAACGCAGCGCCTGCCCCCAGCCCGCCGCCGGCGGCCTCCACTTCTACCAGGAGATCTGCCCCGTCACCCCGCGCGTCGCCAGCAAGCTCGCCCCACACGAGTTCGCCGCCTACATGACCGACCGCGCCAACCCCGTCTCCGTCGACAAGCTCGTCTTCGCCGAGCTCCGGCTCGACGCCCTCGCCGCCGACCCCGAGAAGGGCGACGTCTCCAATCTTCCGTATCCCAACATCGACCACCTCCGCGACTGCCTCAAGGAGCTGCGCCACCGCTACGCCAAGTCCACCAAGGTCGTCGTCCGCGACACCTCCGCTTCTATCCTCTACCGCACTGTCCACGGCGGCTTCTATGTGGCCGACCGCACCGGCCTAGCCTACTATCCCATGCCCACCCGAGAGCAGCTGGACAACGAGTACCATGTCTGGTGGCGCTCCGCGCTCACCACCTGGGTAGCCTGAACCGCACCGTCCCCCGCGCCGGCACATCTTCCCTCCCACACACGAATCGCCATGCATCATCCGTTATTCTGGATCACCCCCATATCCTCCCTATTGGCCCTGGGCTTCGCCTGGGGTTTCTACCGCCGAATGAAGACGGCCCCCGAAGGCACGCCGAAGATGGCCGAGATCGCCGCCCATGTCCGCTCGGGCGCGATGGCCTACCTGAAGCAGCAATACAAGATCGTCGGCATCTTCTTCCTCGGTCTGACCGTCCTGTTCGCCTGGCTCGCCTACGGGCTCAAGCTCCAGAACGAATGGGTCCCCTTCGCCTTCCTCACGGGCGGCTTCTTCTCCGGATTGGCCGGCTTCTTCGGCATGAAGACGGCCACCTACGCCTCCTCGCGTGTCGCCAACGCCGCATCCCAGTCCCTCGACGCCGGCCTGCGCTTGGCCTTCCGCTCCGGCGCCGTCATGGGTCTGGTCGTCGTCGGTCTCGCCCTGCTCGACATCTCCGGCTGGTTCGTCGCGCTGTCGTACTTCGTGAAGGATCCCGATCCTGCCCACAAGCTGCTCATGATCACAACCACCATGCTGACCTTCGGCATGGGCGCCTCGCTCCAGGCGCTCTTCGCCCGTGTCGGCGGCGGCATCTTCACCAAGGCCGCCGATGTCGGCGCCGACCTCGTCGGCAAGGTCGAGGCGGGCATCCCCGAGGATGACCCCCGCAACCCCGCCACCATCGCCGACAACGTGGGCGACAACGTGGGCGACGTGGCCGGCATGGGCGCCGACCTCTACGAGTCCTACGTCGGCTCCGTGCTCGCCACCGCCGCCCTCGGCGCCGCCGCCTTCGCCCAGTCCGGAAATCCGGAGGCCGGTTACAAATCCGTCATCGCCCCGATGATCATCGCCGGCGTCGGCACCGTGCTCTCCATCATCGGCATGTTCGCCGTGCGTGTGAAGAGCGGCTCCACCCAACGCGACCTGCTCAACGCGCTGGGCCGCGGCATCAACCTCAGCTCGATCCTGATCTTCGTCCTCTCGTACGTCGTCCTTCGGTACCTCGAGATCCCGAACTATCTCGGGATCTGGGGCTCGATCGTCACCGGCCTGATCACCGGCATCGTGATCGGCAAGGCCACCGAGTACTACACCTCGCACGAGTTCAAGCCCACCCAGCACATCGCCAACAACGCAGCGACCGGACCGGCCACCGTCATCATTTCCGGCCTCGGCGTCGGCATGTCGTCGACGGTCATCCCGGTCATAGCCGTCGTCGTCGGCACCACGCTCGCCTACATCTTCGCCGCCGGCGACATGAGCTTCAGCCCCGCCAGCATGGCCATGGGCCTGTACGGCATCGGCATCGCCGCCGTCGGCATGCTCTCCACCCTCGGCATCACACTGGCCACCGATGCCTACGGCCCCATCGCCGACAACGCCGGCGGCAACGCCGAGATGGCCGGCCTCGGGCCCGAGGTCCGCAAACGCACCGACGCCCTCGACGCCCTCGGCAACACCACCGCCGCCACCGGCAAGGGCTTCGCCATCGGTTCGGCCGCCCTCACCGCGCTAGCCCTGCTCGCCTCCTACGTCGAGGAGCTCAAGATCGCGATGATCCACGCCAAGCAGACGACCATCGAAGTCGCAGGCCAGACCATCCCGATCCTCACCGCCACGCTCACGCAGTTCATGAACTTCTACCAAGTGAACCTCATGAACCCGAAGGTCATCGTCGGCCTTTTCCTCGGCTCGATGATGGCTTTCCTCTTCTGCGGACTCACCATGAACGCCGTCGGCCGCGCTGCCGCCAAGATGGTCGAGGAAGTACGTCGCCAGTTTAAGGAGAAACCCGGCATCTTGGGCGGCACCGACTTGCCGGACTACGCCCGCTGCGTCGCCATCTCCACCGCCGGAGCCCAGCGCGAGATGGTCATCCCCTCTCTGCTCGCCGTGGTCGTGCCGATCATCGTCGGACTGATCTTCGGCGTTCCGGGGGTGTTCGGCCTGCTCGGCGGCGGACTCTCCACCGGTTTCGTGCTCGCCGTCTTCATGGCCAACTCCGGCGGCGCCTGGGACAACGCCAAGAAGTACATCGAGGAAGGCCATTTGGGCGGCAAAGGCTCCATCGCCCACAAGGCAGCGGTCATCGGCGATACCGTCGGCGATCCGTTCAAGGATACCTCCGGGCCCAGCCTGAACATCCTCATCAAGCTCATGAGCATGGTCTCGATCGTCACCGCCGGCGTGAACGTCGCGTTCACGCTCTTCTGAAAATCCCTTGGTTTCCGGTTCGTCCCTTCCCGGGCGGCCCCCTTTCGGGGCCGCCCTTTTTGCAAGGTCAAGAGCAGTGCCCCGCACCCGAGATGCAGACCTTCTACCGATCCTAAATTCCGCAGACGACAGAAGGTAACGAAGGAAACAAAGGCACTGCAGATCAAGGGAGTTCAGTGCCCGCACGCCCGCGCACGCTCCCTTCACCTGCCAGGTAAAGACCGTGGCCACGGATTTTTGCATCCAACTCGTTCACACTTAGTTCCCTTTGTTGCCTTCTGTCGGTCTCAACTGCGCCTTTCAGGCTGATGTAGGCCACACCATGGCGCGCGTGCCAAATGCACAAACGCCGGCTTGGTGCACCCGTCTCGTCAGCGGCACGCAGGACGAACCCCCGCCGCCTACTTCAGCGTCGAGATGAAGTAGCCGGCCGCCACGGCCGTGCCGATCACGCCGGCGACGTTCGGGCCCATCGCGTGCATCAGCAGGTAGTTGCTCGGATCCGCACGCTGCCCTTCGAGATGGGAAACACGCGCCGCCATCGGCACCGCCGAAACGCCCGCCGAGCCGATCAACGGGTTGATCGGATTGCTCGGGCTGAGCTTGTTCATGAGCTTCGCGAAGAGCACGCCGGCGGCGGTCGAGAACTCGAAGGCCACCACGCCTAGGATGATGATTTTGATCGTGCCCCACGCCAAGAAGCTCGTCCCGGCCATCGTCAACCCCACGCTCGTGCCTAGGAAGATCGTGAGGATGTTGATGATTTCGTTCTGAGCCGAAAGCAGCAACCGCTCGACCACCCCACACTCGCGCAGGAAATTGCCCAGCATGAGCATCGCAATCAGCGCCGCAGCGTCGGGCACAATCAGGATGCACACGACCATGACCACCACAGCGAAGATCAACTTCTCCAGCCGCGAGACTTTGCGCAGCGACTTCATCCGGATCAACCGTTCCGCTTTCGTCGTAAGCAGCCGCATGACTGGCGGCTGGATCAACGGCACAAGCGACATGTAGCTGTACGCCGCCACCGCCACAGCACCGAGCAGATGCGGCGCGAGCTTGTTGCACACGAAGATCGAGGTCGGACCGTCGGCGCCGCCGATGATACCGATCGACGCGGCCTCCCTCGAAGTGAAGTTCATGAGCAGCGCCCCGAAAAACGTCACGAACAAGCCCAATTGGGCTGCGGCCCCGAGCAGGAACGTCCGCGGCGCCGCGATCAGCGGCCCAAAGTCCGTCAACGCGCCAACCCCCAGGAAGATCAGCGGCGGGAATATCTCCAGCTTCACGCCTTGGGCAATGAAGTCATAGAGCCCGCCTTCGACACGGTCCACCTTCACGGCGATCCGCCGGTCCCGCTCCGCTTGACCGACGACAGCGCCCTCATGCGTTCCCATCACCTCGCCTTCTACCTTGAAAGTGGAAGTCTGGTACACGCCGTTCGGAAGGACCTCGGAGGTGATCACACCTCGTGTGGGCAGGTTTGCGATCAACGCGCCGAAGGCGATCGGCACGAGCAGCAGCGGCTCGAACCCCTTCACGATCGCGAGGTACAGTAGCACAACAACGACGCCCCACATCGTCGCCATCTGCCAGGTGATGCCGGTGAAACCGGTGAGACGGAGAAAATCGACCAGTCCTTGAAGCATGGGATGTGGTATTTGGAGGTTAGCGGAGCTTGTGGCTGGCGAAAATCTGCCGTCGCCCCTCGCTCGACCAGGCGAGGAGGTTGACGTCCCCCGGCGTCAGGTGATCCACCGGGATGATGCACACGATGTGCTCGCCGGCCTGCAGGCACTCGTGCGCTGCCGCAGTGATCACCGCGAGCAATTCCGGAGTAACGCCGCTCGAAGCAAGTCCACCCACTGCCGGTTCCCCCACCGAGAACGGGCGCTCCGCCGGCGCGCACGCCACCGTCCGCCGATCCACGGTGCGAAACACCCAGCCCATCAGTTCCATCAGCCCCCAGATCGACCCGAGGGCTGCGAAGACGACGATCAATCCGACGAACTGATATCTGATGGAGTCGAGCAGCGCCGGTTTGTCCGTAAGCGCAGCGGCAAGAGGAAGCATGGGGTATGGCATGTTTCGAGGAAGGGTTTGTGAAAGCAGACGCCGTTCCTGTTCTCGCTCGCAACAACGGCATCATCGAGGTCGAGCAGAAGGAAGAAGCGTTTGCCCCAATTGCGAAAAATATCTCGCATGTCGCTCCTATATCACTGCTGCGGAATGGTGGCCCCGGTTCTCGGAGCTCGCCGCAAGATAGCTTACGGCCGGTAGTTACGGCCCGTTTCCGCTCTTGTCCGGCGGAATGGCGAGAACTCGCGGTGAAATTTCGGCTGTCACTCCCGGGTGCCCCCCCACAAGCGCTCCTCGACTACGAGACTACGCCGCAGCTATCCAGCCGATAGCCGCCCCGCATCGTCTGTCTTCTGCGCTGCGGACAACGCCGCACTCATCCGGATCCACGCCTTACCCGCAGGCAAACGGGCAGGAGCCACCCATGCCTCGAAACACCATCAACCATCCGCCATTGTCCTCTCATTTCGCCGACTCGCTCAGCGTCTCTGCAGCGGGCGCAGGCGAGGACGCCGATTGCTGGGCCGAAGCAGACTCCTTCGTAGGCTCTGCCGCGGGCTCGGTCGTCGCCACAGGAGTCGTTTCGGCGGGCTTGGCCGCCGGCAGATCCTGGACGGTCACCTCGCCGGCTTTCGAATCGTAGACGAAACGCTTGCCGCGCGGCGCCGGCGGCAGCTTCGGCAGGTAGCGGCTGGCCACCAGTTCGTCGAGCGTGCGCGGGAAACGGCCCTCGATCACCTGATACTGCTGCACCGCCTTGTTGAGCGTTTCCAGCCCGCTGACCTCGGCGGCCTTCTTCTCGGTGTTCGAAAGATTGCGCGCATAGTCGGCAGCGGCGCCCTTGGCCTGCGGCGCCTTCTCCGCCTCTCCTGCCTTCTGGGGTGCGGACTGTGCGGGCTTGGTTGTGGAACTGCCCTTGGGAACACGACGCTCGGGGAATCCGTTGTCGGGGCAGCCAGCCAGAAGCAGAGCGGCGGCCACACCGCCGATAACCAAGAAACGCGATTTCATGGGCACAATGCTGTGAGGCTGTCGCATCGGCGCAAGCCCGCGCCTCGGCACAAGGGATTGTCATGCGTTACTAACCAGCAACAATCCCGCCATGCCCGCCTCGCCGCCTGAACGCCGCCTCCAGCGCGTCCAGCACATCGCCCTGTTCGATGCGCTCTCGCTGCTGCTCGTGGCCGTACCGGCCGCCCTCGTGGCACTTGTCGCCCGCGAGTGGCTCGTCGTCGCCGTGGCGACTGGCATCGCCCTCTGCGGCGGACTCGAGTTGGCCGGTCGACACCGTCTTCAGCAACGTTCCGCCAGCGGCCCCGGCTGGCTGTGCGCCGCCCAGCTCTGCTGCCTAGGGTTCATCCTCGTTTACTCCTGGCACCTCGCACACCAGCCGCTGGACCGACGCCTCCTCGCGATGCTTCCCTCGTTCACCCGCGAGCAGCTCGCCGAGCTCTTCCCCGATCCGGAATCGCTGGAAGTGCTGCTCGCTGGTATCCAACGCCTCACCGCTGCGATCATCGCCCTCGTGGCAATCCTCTACCAAGGCGGGCTCGCCTTCTACTACCTACGCACTCGCACCGCGACGCGGGCCGTCTTCGCGCAACCGCCGGTGCTCCGCGCCGAACCGCCGCCGCTGCCGTAACCCGAGCCGTCCTCGGCAAACCGGCCTATTGCTCCGACTCCGCCGCCTCGGCCGCCGCGAGCGTCGCCTCGTCGAGTCCCATCCGCTCGCGGGCAAAGGTGTGTAGGTCGGGTGTGAGCGGAGCGCGGAACGTCCGTCCGCCCTCGCCAGGGTCAAAGCGCATCTCCAGCGCATGCAGCGCGTGGCGCGGCAGCGTGAGCAGCGATGCCAACCGCGGTGTGAAGCCGTCGCGGATGAACTCCAGGAAGAGCAGCTGGTCGGGCCCGTAGAGCTTGTCGCCAAGGATCGGGCACCCGATCGAGGCGGCGTGCACGCGGATTTGGTGCTGCCTGCCGGTCCGAGGCCGCACCCGCACCAATGTACACCCGCCGCCGTGGGCCACGGGGATGAACTCCGTCACCGCCGGCCGCCCCTCCGGTCCGCGCACGACCGCCTGTCGCGCCACGATGGAGCTGGAGAGGTCTCGTCCGAGCGGCGCGTCGACCAAGACCGGCTCGCGCAGCTCGCCGCTGAGGATCGCCAGATAGAGTTTCCGCACCCGCCGCCCCTCGACGGCAGTCTGCAACCGGCCGGCCATTGCGGAATTCTTGGCGAAGACCATCACGCCGCTCGTCTCGCGATCGAGCCGGTAGATCATGTGCACGCGCGGTAGCTGGAGATGTTCGCGGCACGCACCCACTAGCGACGACCACGGGCCGTTCTTCGAGGGATGGCAGACGATGTCGCCGGGCTTGTTGAGCACGATCACATCGTCGTCCTCTTCGACGATCCAACGCGGAAACTCCGCCGGTTCGATGAGCCGCGGGCCGTTGTCGACGTACTCGCTCATCGCCCGCCCTCCGCGCCGCCGGCGACCGCGTCGAGATGCCGCACCCGGTAGCGCAGCAGCAGCTTGGCGGTCACGCGAGCCACCAGCCCGCGTGGCAAACAACCTGTGACACTCGCCGCGAGCTTGTTGCGCCAGCCCGGCACAACCACGGCGCGTTTCCGCGCCAAACCGCGCAGGCTGGCACGTACGACCGCCTCGGGCGTCATCGACAGCCGGTCGCTCACCACCCGCTGGGAATAGCCCACGCGCTGGAAAAAGTTCGTTGTCGTCGGTCCCGGGCACAGCGCCTGCACGGGGATGTCGTGCGGACGCAATTCCTCGTGCAACGCCAAGCTCCAGTTCAGCAGAAACGCCTTCGTCGCCCCGTAGGTCGCCATGTACGGTGTGGGCTGGAAACCGGCGAGGGATGCGACGTTGATGATGGCGCCGCCCCGCTCGCGCAGCACGGGCAACAGCCGGGAGGTCAGATCGATCACGGCCGCGACATTCACCTCGAGCATGTCAAGCTGCGTCTCTCGTTCGGCATCAGTAAAATTTCCGCAGGAACCAAATCCACAGTTGTTAATCAAAAGCACTTTCGACCGATAATGATCTTGGCGAATGAATCTCTCAGCCCCCCCCATCGCCTCGGCTCGCAAGTCCGGTTTCCCCAAGTCGCACGGCACGTGCAGCACCCGCTTTTCGACCGTCTCGGGCAGCCCCATCGGCGCCCGGCGCGACAGGTTGCAAAAGGCCATGCGCGGGCTAGCCTCAGCGAGCAGCGAGATGAACGTTTTCCCCATACCGGAAGAACCACCGGTCACCACGGTTACCGTGAAGGGCTCGAGGACGTTTTCGTGATCAAACACGGATTCACTAATCGCGCCTCCCACACCCAAAACAAGGAGCAAAACGCACCATGAAAGCAGATACCAATGCGCACGAAGTCATCGTCTCCGGCATCCATGTTCCGCTGACCGAGGCCCTCAAGGCCTACGTCAACGACAAGATGCAGCGATTGTTCGGGCACGAAGACCGGATAGTGCGCATCCGCGTTGAGATCGAATTTGACGACCGCAAAGCCAAGGAAGACCGCTTCACTGCCAAAGCCCACCTCCAGATCCAAGGGCCCGATTCGAACATAGCAGTCACCTCCGACGACGCCTACAAGTCCATCGATCTCCTCGTCGACAAGCTCGACCGCACCCTCCGCCGCCGCTCCCGCCTGCACAAGGTGAAGCGCAATCACCCCCACGAGGTCGAACTCGAGACCGCCCTCCCGAAGACCGAATAACGCAGTTTTCAAACACCTCAGTTTCACCGCAGCCGCGCCCGTACTGGGCGCGGCTGTTTCGTTCCCATCGGCACCTTCCGGTACAAGCTCGACACCCCACGACCGCCGGCGTTTCGCGTTGATGCGGCCCCCGCCAGTCCGCATTCCACAATCCGCATTCCGCAATCCCATGCCCGATCCCGCCGCAGTCCGCTCGATGTTCGCCCGAATCGCCGGCCGCTACGACCTCGCCAACCGGCTGCTCAGCGGCGGCACCGACGTCTGGTGGCGCTGGCGCCTGTGCCGCACCGTCGCCCGCACCCGTCCGCACGCCGTGCTCGACTTGGCCACCGGCAGCGGCGATGTCGCCTTCGCCCTCGCCCGTGCTCTGCCGGAGGCGGTTCGTATCACCGGAATGGACTTCTGCCAGCCGATGCTCGACGAGGCCGTCCAGAAGAAGGCACGATCCCCGCGCTACGCGAAGATCGAGTTCCTCCAGGGCGACGCCATGGCGCTGCCGCTGCCCGACGCCGCCTTCGATGCTCTCACCATCTCCTTCGGCCTGCGCAACGTCGCCGACCGCCACAAGGCCCTCTCCGAAATGCACCGCGTGCTCCGCCCCGGCGGCACGCTCTTTGTCCTCGAATTCTCGCAACCGTACCGCTGGTTCGCGCCGCTCTACTATTTCTACCTGCGCCGCATCCTGCCCTGGTTCGCCGCTCTCGTCACCGGCGACAAGGGCGCCTACGACTACCTCGGCGGCTCGATCGCGCAGTTCCCCGCCCGCCCCGCGATGTCGGCGGAGATCCTCCGCGCCGGCTTTGCCGAGGTCCGCGCCCGCCCGATGACGTTCGGCATCGTCGCCCTGCACGAAGCGCGCAAATAGCCACCGCACACGCGCCCCGCGCACACCATCCGCCCCATCGCCAGTGACCGACCTCCGCTCCGCCCGCTTCTACGCAATCCTCGACACCGGCTATGTGCCGCCCGAGCGCTGGACCGCCGTCTGTCGCGCACTTCTGCTTGGCGGCGCCGACATCGTCCAGCTCCGCGCCAAAAGCGAGACATCCGCCCGGCGCCGCTCGCTCCTCGAGGAGATCCTGCCGCTCTTCGCTCCCGGTGCCGTCGTCACAACGCCGCCACCGCTCGTCGTCAACGACGACATCGACCTCGCCCTCGCGTATCCGGGACTCGGGCTCCACGTCGGGCAAGACGACATCGCACCGCAGCTCGCCCGCGCCCGTCTCGGCCCCGCCCGCATCCTCGGCCTCTCCACACACTCGCCAGCGCAGGCCGCCGCGGCACAGGCGCTGCCTGCCGGCATGCTCGACTACTTCGCCGTCGGGCCCGTCTTCGCCACGCCGACCAAGCCCGACTATCAGCCCGTGGGCCTCGAGCTCGTCCGCCATGTCGCCGCGACATGCCCCACGCTACCGTGGTTCTGCATCGGCGGGATCAAGCGCACCAATCTTCCCGTCGTGCTCGCCGCCGGCGCCTCGCGCGTGGTTGTCGTCTCCGAGGTGCTCTGCGCCCCCGATCCCTCCGCACTGATCCGCGATCTCCGCACCGCACTCGGCGGAAATTAGGGAGCGACCAGCTGGGTGCTGACGCCGCACCACAGAGCGAAACTGCCGGCAGTTTCCGATCATGGCAGCCCCTCGCATTGCAGTCTCAGGCTCGTTTCATTTTCCGTGCGACTCGCCGATTGTATCGGCGCCTTCTTCCGCTCACAGTCGGTCGCGTTTCCCCACCGATAAGCGGACAGACACCGTCCTTTATCACATTCCCACCCGCAAATCGTCATGTCCCTGCTCCTCTTCCTAGTCGCCTCCGGTATCATCCTGGCCCTCGCCTACCGCTGGATGGGCGGCTTCCTCATCCGCCATTTCAAGCTCGATGGAGCGGCAGCGGTTCCCTCGCACGCCCAACGCGACGGCCTCGATTTTGAGCCGGCCAAGACTTCGTACCTGCTTCCCCAACACTTCTCGGCCATCGCGGCTGCCGGCCCGGTCGTCGGCCCGATCCTCGCCGCCACCCTCTTCGGCTGGTTGCCCGCCTGGATCTGGATCATCGCCGGCGCCATCCTCATCGGCGGCGTGCACGACTTCTCCGCTCTTGTCGCCTCAGTCCGCCACCAGGGCCGATCCATCGCCGAGGTCGTGGGTCGTTACATGAACCACCGCAGCTACCTGCTGTTTCTAGCGTTCATCTGGATCTCGCTAATCTACGTCATCATCGCCTTCGCCGATGTCACCGCCGGCACATTCACCCAAGCTGCCGTAGCCGACGGCTCCGAAGCGCCCGGGCCCGCTGTCGCCACCTCCTCGATTCTCTACTTGGTTCTCGCGATCATGATGGGACTGGTCGTCCGCCGCACCAAGCTCGGAGAAAACCGCGCGAAGCTCATCTTCCTGCCGCTCGTCCTGGGCGCGATTCTGGTTGGTCCCTACCTTCCCTTCGACCTCGGCGCACTCACCGGCGTGACACGCCCGCAGATGACCTGGGATTTCGTCCTGCTCGCCTACTGCTTCTTCGCCGCGCTCGCTCCTGTCTGGATGCTCCTCCAACCCCGCGGCGCCCTCGGCGGCTATTTCCTCTACGTCATCATGGTCGTGGGCGTGCTCGGCATCGTGATCGGCGCGTTCGACGGCACCCTTTCGATCCAGGCCCCCGCGCTGGGCGCCTCCAATTTCTTCACCTTCAACGGGACCAAGCCCCCGATGCTCCCGCTGCTCTTCATCACCATCGCCTGCGGTGCCTGCTCCGGCTTCCACTCCATCGTCGCCAGCGGCACTACCTCCAAGCAGCTCGAGAACGAGAAGGACGCCTGCCCCGTCGGCTACGGCGGCATGCTGCTGGAATCCTTCCTCGCCTGCCTCAGCCTCGCCACAGTGATGATCGTCGCCAAGCCCGCCGGGAATCCGAACCTCACCTACGCCGACGGCATCGCGATCTTCATGAACAAGGCATCCTTCGGCGCGATCCCCGTCGGCGTCGCCCGCCAATTCGGCCTGCTCTGTTTCGCCACCTTCGTCTTCGACACGCTCGACGCCTGCACCCGCCTCGCCCGCTATGTCTTCATGGAGTTCACCGGCTGGCGTACTCGGGCCGCCCACTATGTCGCCACGCTTATCAGCGTGGGCATCCCCGCGCTCGTGCTCGCGATGCCGCCGGCCGTCATCGACGGCAAACCCAAGGCCCTCTGGCAGATCTTCTGGAACCTCTTCGGCAGTTCCAACCAGCTCCTCGCCGCCCTCGCCCTGCTCGGCATCACCGTCTGGCTCTCCCGCCGCGGCCGCACCCCGTGGTTCACGCTCGGGCCCTCGATCTTTATGCTCGTGATGACCATCTGGAGCCTCGGCCTCACGATCCTGCAGCGCAGCACGATCTTCACAGATCCGGCCGCGCAGGCCGCGCACAAGATGGAGTTCTGGGTCGCCGCAGTGCTCGTTGTCATGGCGCTCTGGATCGTCGTCGAGGCCATCCTCCTCGTCCGCAAGCCCGCCTCCGCGCCGCAGCAGGCCAACTGAAGCATCGTCAGGCGCAGAATGCGCCGTCCCGCTGCGGAGCCTGCATTCGCGCGGGCGTCGGGTTTCGACATATTTCCATCGTTTTTCCCCGTCCAACGATCCTCCTTCCCGTCATGCCTGCTCCGGACACCGCCACGACTCGCCCGCTGATCACTCCCATCGGAATCCTGCTGCTCACCGCGTTCGGAGTCGCCATGGTTGGAGTGGTCCTGAGCACGCAGCCCGTCATCAAGCGCCTCGATGCCCCGCCTCCCGGCACCATCATCGTCATCGCCGGCAAGGAGAACTCGCTTCCCCCGCTCCGGCTTGCCGAGAGATCGATCAAAGGACTCCACCACGCAGTCGGCATCCGCGGCCAGCTCGACGTCCCCGGCGAGGCCACGCCCCGCCCGTTGCTGACGCGCAGCCTCAACAGCGCCGACTGGGGGACCAGCATCAAGACCCCGCAGTTCGGCCCCACAGCCAAACCCGGCGACCTCGAATCACACATCGCACTGGGACTTGCCGCGACCATCCCCGACGACCCGCAATTCTACGGACACACCATCCCCGCCACCTTCGATCTCGACATGATCGTCCCTCGCTTGGATCCGGCCAACCCCAAGGTCGGCCAGAGCGTTCCCCTACGCGTCACCCGCACGCTGCAACTCCAGATCCAGCCGCCCGACTTTCGCCGGATCTACCAGCGGCTCAACTTCATCTCCCTTCTTGTCGCCGGCGGCGCCGCCGCGCTCGCTCTGCTCCGCCAGTGTTTCCGCCAGAAACGGGCCGCCGCATAGCCCGATTCCGTCCTGCCCCGGAGCCCGGCGCGCCCTCACCGCTCGAAGACCGTCGCCGCCCACCACGGCCCCGCGTTGCGTCCCCGCCACGCGTCCCACCACCAGGCGGATACATCCGTCCACTCGCTACCGGCCGTATCGCAGATGCGCTCCCGCACCGTCCAGACCGCGCCGCCGCGCACGGCCCGGGTCGTCCCCCAGTTACGCCCGGCTGCATCGCGCCACACCGGCCCCGGTCGCACCGCATAGCCCAGCCCGCGCAGGCAATGTGCCGCCGGATGCAGCTTGCGTGTCTCCCGCGCCACCCACCGCAACAAGATTGTCCGGTCGCCATCGGTGAACGCCGCCACCTTTCCCGGGAATCCCGCGGCAAACCGCGCCTCGCGTTCCGAGGGCTCAAGCGGTTTGAGCGCCCGCCCCTCGAACATCACCGGCCACCCCGGAAACGCCGCAGCCTCCTCGCACGGAGCCCCGCCGTCGCCGTACAGTGGACCCACCGCCACGCCAAGCAGCGCCAGCCAGAGCGTCGCGAGCGTCCAGCTGAGCGCGAGCGCACCGCGCCGCCGCGGATCTTCGCACAAGTCGCCCTCCGCTCCACGACCGTGCACTGAGCAGAGCCGGCCAGACTTCCACGCCACCCCGCACAGCGCCGCGCCGAACAACACCAGCCCGATCCCCTCGTGCAGCCACGCCGCCGGCGCGCCGCCACACACTTCCAGGAGAAACAACGCCACACACCGCAGCAGATTGCTCAGCGCGACCAGCGCCATCGCCCAACGGAGCAGCTTCAGCGTCGCCGACCAGCCCAGCCCACGCACTGCCGCCAGCGCACACGCAGCAAACAGCCCGGTCCAAAGCATCTGGATGCCACTGCATGGCGCGTCGACCAACACCGTCTCGCCCGCCCACCGCAGCGCGGTGCCCTGACGCTCCACCGCATACCCGAGCAGACGCAGCACCGGCACGCTGCACGCCGCCGTCACCGCCCGCAACGGATAGCCGAGATAGAACTGCGCCGTTGCCACTACCGGCAGCGAGAGCAGCAGCAGTCCCGTTCGCGCCACAACCGGGCCCACACAGCCGAGTAGCACCGCCAGAGTAAGCATCCACAGCCCACCGCGTACGAGCGCCGGCAGACATCCGTAACCGAGACACACCACCGCGGCTGCGCTTGCCGCCAACACTGACGAGCCGGGCGCCAGCGGTTCGCGCAACCGCTGCCACGGCACGAAAACCAATGCCGCCACTAGTGCCGCCAAGCCCCACGGCTCGTCCGAGCCGTCGCCGACGCGCGCCACATACCAGCGCCACACCGGCCATCCGGCCGCCGCCCACGCCAACACCGCCGCACCGCGGGAGGTCCACCACGGCGACGGCGGCGCGGAACCATCACTGGTGCTCACCGCGAGATGCGAACACTCCGCATCGTAACCGTCGTTCGAGATCGCCGCATCCATCGGCATCACTCCGTGCCCCCTGCGAGCTTCTCCCGCGCCTGCACTGCTCGACGACGCCACAAGCTCACGGCAACGCAAATCGCCGCTGCGCCAAGCAGGAGTACCGTCGCCGGCTCAGGCGTCGTCGCCACCTCGCCACCGACGGCCAGATTCGACACCCCCTCGGGTAAAAGAGAAGGCTGAGCCACCGTGCGCACCGGATCCGTGGGCACGCGCCGCACTACCTCGTCGACGGCCACGAACGAGGTGTACTTCGTCAGGAGGTTGTAGCGTAGGCCCAGCTGCGTGACCTCTGTCTTCCTCCCCTCGTCAAGCTTGAGCTCCTGCATGTCGGATAGCTCGGCGATGCGCTGCCGCGCCCAGAGACGGGCGACCAGCAAAGGCGAGTGCAAACTCGACGCCTTGGCCACATCGACCACGGCGCTCCAGTCCCGCTCGCCGCTGCGGCCGGAGACCCTGATCGTGCCGGCCCGTTCGCCCTTGAAACGACCTGCGACCACCACGGGCCGGCGAGCAAAGACATCGGGCACCGGCCAGGGCGCAATTTCGTCCGTCGACAATCCGTCGAACTCAACCTTCACGCCGGTGAGCACGGGCGACTCGATCATCTCGCGAAAAGCCGCAGCGCTGGCCGAGGCCTTCGCGCTGTCGGTCACGACGACCGGCTCGCCACGCCCGGCGCGCGCCAGCCCCTCGATCAGGTGCTGGTTCACCGCAGTGCCGATGCCGAAGGCGAACAGGCTCGAATGGCCGAGATTGGCGCGCACGAGATCGAACAGCTCCGGCTCCATGTCGACATAGCCGTCCGTCACCAAGGCAACGATGCGCGCCTTGCCTTCGTCGCCAGGCACGGCGAGGGCACGCCGCATCGCCGCGAGCAGCTCCGTGCCACCACCGCCATCCTGCCGTTCGAGGAGTTCCAGCGCCGCCGCCACGTTCTCGGGGGTGGCCGGCAGCGATTTCGGCGACAGCAGCCGGTTGTCGCCCGCGAACAACAGCAGGTTGAAACTGTCGACCGGCCGTAGCCGCGACGCGAGTTCGCGCAGCAGCGCCTTGGCGGTGTCGAGCGGGAAGCCGTGCATCGAACCCGACACGTCGACGACGAACAGGAAGTCGCGCGGCGGGACAAGCGCCGCGGCGGGGCGCGACGGGGATTCGACCATCAGGAGAAAATGGCCGTCGCCCTCCGTCTGCGCCGGCGCGTCGAGGAGCAGCCCGGTCTCGATTGCGCCGCCAGCGAGGCGGTAGCGAAGGATGAAGTCGCGGTTGGCCGGCATCGGCTCGTCGGCAGCGATGGTCACCTCCGCTTCGCCGGCGCTGCGGAAGTCGATGCCGACACGGTGGCTCGGCGACGCCACTTCGTGCAACGGCATCCCGCTGACCACGCGCGCGGCAAACGAGAACGCCGCCGGCGCCGGCGAGCCCTCTGGCAGGTACGGGTTGGCAACCCAGCGCTCGTCGGGCGCCGCCGTTGCGGCTGGACGGTTCGAATACCGCGGACCGACGGTCATCGGGTACACGAACTCGTAGGTGCCGTCCGTCGGCACGAGCAGTTCGGAGTACGCCAGCTCCACCTCGACAACGTCGCCCGGCAGAATGTTGGCGAGGTTCATCTGGAAGACATTCGGCCGCTGCTCCTCGAGCAGCGAGGCCATCTTGCCGTCGGCCTTCGCCTGCTCGTAGGTGCGGCGCGCCTCGCCGCGCTCCTTCACCTGCGCCACAACGCGCCGGCCGCCGAGCGTCATCGTAAGCCCATGGACTGCGGCGCGCGTCGAAGCCGGGAAGATATAGGTCGCCTCGATCGCGGTCTTGCCACGGTTCGCGTAGGTCTGGACGACGTGGACCTCGGCGATGGGGCCGGCGATCTCGGCGGTGACCTTGGTGGCTTGCAGCGGGAAATCGGCGGTGCCTTCCGCACCCGATTTCACGGCAAAATACGGCGAGAGGCAGCGGTCGGCAGCCGGTTCGCCGAGGGCGACAACGGCCGCCACCACGACCAGCGCAAGGCAAAGCAACGTACGGAGAATGGTGCTCATGATTCGGGCACCACCGTCGCACGGCCGAGTGAAGCGACGATGAACCCATCATGAAGAACCTGCGAAAAGACGGTACGGCCCCGCCTCAACCGCTCTACCGGTACAACGCCGTCACCGGCTGGGTGGTAAGGACGTTGTACTGGCGGACGGCCAGTTGCCACCACTCGGCCAGCGCAGACTGCGGGCGCCGCCAGAGCTCGCGGTGGAGCCACGCCATGCTCTCGGAATCGAGGAGCAGCGCGCGTTTCTCGCGAGGTGAGAGTTTTCCCGGCCCCTCGCGCAGGAGACGTTCGCGGAGCTGGAGGAAGTACTCGCGGGTGGCCGCGGCGGGGCGGCGTTGGCGCTGGAGCGAGACGTGGAGGGCGTTGATGTACGGATCGACGACCGCCTGCAACAGGCCGTAGTCGTTGCGCAATTCCTCGATGGGCCGCATGTGCTGGTAGCACTCGGCGAGGTTTTTCTCGAGGCGGCGCAGTTCGTAGGGCGGGTTGGACTCCTCGGGGAAGAGGAACAGCCCCCAGCGGCGCATGAGCGCGCCGATCCGCGCACTGCCGAGGAAGATCGAGAGAGGAATGGAGAGCCACATGCCGGCCAGCACGGGGCTGAGCCACCAGAAGAAGGTCGGCAGCACGATGTAGGCAGAGACGCCCCACACGATGCCGAACACCATCTGTCCCCAGTGGGTGAGGATCGCCTCGCGCCAGTCGTTGCCCTCGGCGTCGCGTCGCTGGGTGACCCAGCCCACGCCCTGTCCGAGCAGCGTGAAGATGACGAACTTCGAGTGGAACAGCATGTTGATCGGCGCGAGCAGCGACGAGAGCACGACCTCGATCAACGCGCTGAGCACCATGCGCGCGCGGCCGCCGTACTGGGGCTGCCTCCCTTCCTCGTTCCACTGCACGATCACACCGAGGATCTTCGGCACGAAGAGCATCACCAAGGTGAGCCCGAAGAGAGCCAGAGTCTGCGGGACTTCGAAATAATAACCGAACCCTTCGAGCACGAGCTCGTCGACATAGCGGTGCTGACCGGAGGTGACTTGGTCAAACACGTGGATCGTGCTCAGCAGCAGGAAAAACAGCCACAGCGGCGAGGCCACATAGCCCATGATGCCCATCAACAGGTGGACACGGCTGGCGCCGCGCAGCCCCTTCGCGAAGAGCAGCCAGGAGTGCTGGAGATTGCCCTGACACCAGCGGCGGTCGCGCTTGGCGCTGTCGATCACCGAGGGCGGTCCCTCCTCGAAGCTCCCGTCCAGATCGTAGACGAGCCACACGCTCCAGCCTGCGCGCGCCATGAGCGCCGCCTCGACGAAGTCGTGGCTGAGGATGCGCCCGCCGAACGGCTCGGTGCCGGGCAAGTCCGGCAGGCTGCAGTGCTCCATGAACTGCGCCGTGCGGATGACGGCGTTGTGGCCCCAGAAGTTGCCCTCGCCCTGCTGCCAATAGTTCAGGCCGGCAAGGAAGACCGAGCTGTAGAGGCGGTTGGCGAACTGCTGGAGGCGCGCGAAGAGCGTCTCGCCGCGGATCAGGCGTGGCACGCTCTGGAGGATGCCGACCCTCGGGTTACGCTCCATCAGCTGCACCATGCGGACCAGCGCGCGGCCGGTCATGATGCTGTCAGCATCGAGTACGGCAAAATAGCGGTACTTGCTGCCCCAACGGCGAAGGAAGTCGGCCACGTTGCCGCTCTTCTTGTTAATCCCCTGGCGGCGCTTGCGGTAGAAGATGCGGCCGAAGCCGCCCACCTGCTTGCAGAGCTCGACCCAGGCGATCTCCTCCTGAATCCATTTGTTGGGATCGGAGGTGTCGCTGAGGATGAAGAAGTCGAAGTTGCCCAGCTTGCCCGTCTCCTCCAGCGAGCGATAGATCACGCGCAGCCCTTCGAACACGCGGCTGGAGTCCTCGTTGCATACCGGCATGACGATGGCGGTCGGGCCGAGCGGGGCGTCGGGATCGTCGGGCGGCAGGGTGCGCTGGATGCAGCGGCGGTCGCCCCCGCGGTTGAGGACGTAGAAGCCGAAGAGCGCGTGGGTGAAACCGGTGGCGACATGCGCAAAGAGCACAACGAAAAGCGCGAGCACCACCCACTCGATCGGGCTCATGCGCCCGGGGCTCACGCCGCTGTTCCAGAGCAGGTCGGCCATGAACCAGGTCGCCAGCGAGGTGAGCAGGAAGATCGTCGTGAAGAAGAAGAACCGGCGCTTCACCACGCGGCGGCGGTCGAGACGGTCGGCGACAAAAATCGTGGCGGGAGAAGCGGGCATGATCTCAGCGACGGGTCAGAGCGAAGAGCACCGCCATCACGGCGGCGAACAGCGACCACAGCAACAACAGGCGGATCAGAGGCCAGCGCTCGAGTGTCTCGAGTGTGTCACCGGCGGCCTCGGGCAGCACGCCGAGGTCGATCTCGCGCGGCACCATGTTGGAAACGGACATGTCGGGGCCCGCCTGGAGCGCACTCTTCTCCATCGCCACATGCGCCTCGGTGGGCGTGTTCTCCGCATCGAGGAAGGCATAGGGCCAGCGCGTCGGCAGGTCGCTCAACAGCATCGCCACGCGGGCCTGCGCGGCGAGCCGGTCGTGTGACAGGCCCGGGTTGTTCAACTGCACGGCAAACCACTCGAGCATGATCCGATCCGTCTCCTCGGCGGCGAGCACCACGGGGTCGAGCGTGGCATTCGCCTCGTGGCGACGGGCGGCGCACTCGAGCACGCGCTCGATCACCCGGCTTTGGTGGAGGCGGTTGTGGATGCGGTGCGCGCGCAGGTAGTCTTCGACGCGCACGTAGGCGGCATTCCACTGATCGAGCGTGCCGGTGCGCGGTCGGAAACCGCTCAGGCGCGACAGGCCGGGGACGAGACTACGCGTGGGGGGCGTGGCGGATTCGTCGCTCAAGGTTGCCAGAGATAGCTCCAGGTTTCGGTCAGGACGTTGTCGCCCTTGCGCAGGAACGCGCGCAGCTCCACAGGCTTGCCGCTGCCGTCCGGCTTGAGCTCGAAGGCCAGGCGCCAGCTACCATCGTTCCAGTTGCGCTGGGTGTTCACGCCGGTGAGGGTCGCACCCGTCCCCACCGAGACGAGCCCTTCGACCCCGTCGCTGGCCCGCGAGAGGGCCGCCCCGGCAAAATCGACGACGAAGCGCTTCAGCTCGGGATGCCCCATCACGGTCGAGGGACGCGTCGCAATGGTGTATCCGGCCGGCGGGCGTTTGCCCAAGTCGGTGAGCCAGTGCAGGTCGTACTCGAAGCTGTAGGGCTCGCCGATGGCCGGGCATTTCTCCGGAGTCCAGAACGCCACGATATTGTCCATCGTTTCATCGGGCGTCGGCAGCTCGGCGAGGACGACAGAGCCGCGGCCCCAGTCCCCGGTAGGCTCGACCCAGACGCTCGGGCGCTGGTGGTAGTGTGCCTCGAGATCCTGGTAGTGGTCGAAGTTGCGGTCGCGCTGGAGCAGGCCAAAACCGCGAACATTCTCGGCGGCGAGGTAGGCCATCGTGACATGCTTCGGATTGTCGACCGGGCGCCAGAGCCATTCGCCGCTGTTGTACGCGACAAGCAGGCCGTCGGAATCGTGCACCTCGGGGCGGTAGTCGCCGTTGGTCGTGCCGGAATTCTCACCGTGCCAGAACATGCTGGAGAAGGGCGCGAGCCCGAGTAGCCCGATCTGCTCGCGCAGATAGAGCGTGGCGTTCACGTGCATCACGGTATCGGCGCCGGGGCGGATCGCGAAACGGTACGCACCGGTCACGCGCTTGCTGTCCATGAGGGCGTAGACGACGACCTCCTTCGCGTCGGGCGCAGGACGCTCCAGCCAGAACTCGCGGAAGACCGGGAACTCCTCGCCGCCGGGAGCCGCAGTGTCGATCGCGAGACCGCGGGCCGACAGGCCATAGTTCTGGCCCTTGCCCAGCGCGCGGAAGTAGCTCGCGCCGAGGAACACCGCGAGCTCGTCGAGGTACTCGGGGCGATTCAGTGCGTAGTGGATGCGGAAGCCCGCATAGCCCATGTCGCGCGGGATCGACTCGTTGAAGTTATTCTTCCCGTAGTCGAAGAACCGCCGGCTGAACGGGAACGCGATCTCGCGCTTCCCGTCGACCTCGTGGATCTGCACCGTCTCATGGAACAGCCAGCCGGGGTGGAAAAACTGCACTTGGAACGGCAGCTGGTCCTCGCGCCACAGCGAGCGGTCGGTGCGGAAACGGATGTCGCGGTGCTGGTCGTAGTTGATCTTCGGCGGCAGCAGCCAGTCGGGCACTCGTGTGGGCTGCTTCTCGAACGGTTTCGAGGCAAGGGTCTTCGCGCGATACTGCAGCTCCTGGTAGTCGAATCCGTATTCGTTGTTCGCGCGCAGCCCCGGCACGGCAGCCAGCAGCGCTAGCGCGGCGCAGACGGCCAGCCCGCCACTGCGGCGGCGGGGGTGGGAAGTCGGGGAAACTTCGTTGCGGACCGAACCGTGGGAAACGGCGACGGACGACGGGAGTAGGTTCATCTTTCGAGGAAGAAATTGCGCTGCTTCTCGCTGATGGGCAACTGCGCGCGCTCCATCACCTTGAGGAGATCCTCCCACACCACGCGCTTGGCGCGGTTGGAGTTGTTCCGCAGCAGATACGAGGGGTGATAGGTGACCATCACCGGCCGGCCGGCGAACGTCTGCCAGCGCCCGCGGATCTCGCCGAGCGCCTTGAAGCTGCCCGCGCCGAGCAGCCCCGCCGCCGCGGTCGCGCCGAGCGCCACGATCAGCTCCGGCTGCACGATCTCCAACTGCGCCTTCAGGTGCGGCAGGCAGTAGGCCATCTCCTCGGGCGTCGGCGGGCGGTTGCCGATCTGCTCGAGGCCGGGCGGTGTCGGCATCTCCGGGCGCCAATTCATGATGTTGCCGATGTAGACCTGGCCGCGGTCCAGCCCCATTGCCTTGATCATCTTCGTGAGGAGCTGACCGGCCGCGCCGACGAACGGCTCGCCCTGCACCTCCTCGTCGGCCCCCGGCGCCTCGCCGCAAAAAAAGATCTTCGAATCCAACGTTCCGACACCGAGCACGACCTTCTTGCCCGGCCGCACGTGGGCCCGGCAGACCGGATCGTTCTCGACGCGTTCCTTCAACCACGCCCAGCGCGTCGCCTTGTCGCCCTCGGGCAACGTAAACGTCGGCGCGGGCGGGATCGCCGCCCCGCCCTGCGAGGGCGCGAGCTTCACCGCCGGTTTCGCCGCGGGCGCATTACCGCCGAAGAGAGCCGCGCCACGGTCGCCGCGCGACGGTTCGGGAGCAGGCTCGGGCGTCGCGGCCGAAGCACGGCGCGCAAATTCGGCGCCGGCATCGGACTTCGCCGCAGGCGGCGGGACAACTGGAGCCGCAGGCGCGGCGGTCACTACGACGTCGCCCACAACGCCACCACGGTTCTGCGCCGCCACCGCGGCGCGCACAGCCGCAAGCGTATCCTCAGCGATGGCGACGGTCTTCTCCCCGTCTGCCTTGCGGCGCCGCAGTTCGTCGGCCACCGCCAGAAGTTGTTCGCGCAGGGCCATCGTTCAGCTTTGCCAGATCGGCTTCACCGGCACCGCGCCCGGCACCTGCGGGTTGCGCGCAGCTTCGTCGCGCAGAGCCAGCAGCCGGTCGACGTACTTCGCCAGCATGTCGAACTCGAGATTCACACGGTCGCCTGCGCGCCGCGTGCCAAGGTTGGTGACCTCCATCGTGTGCGGGATCAGCCAGATCGAGAACCACTCGTCGGTCACCTCGACCACCGTTAGCGACACGCCGTCGATAGCGATGCTGCCCTTCGGCACGAGCAGCCCACGGTATTGGGCCGGGTAACGCACGCACAGATAGCGGTCCGCCCCGCGCGGCTCGAGCACCGCGATCTCGCCGGGGCCGTCGACATGGCCGCTCACAAAATGCCCGCCCATGCTGCCGTCGGGCCGCAGGCTGCGCTCGAGATTCACCACGCCGCCGGCGCCGACCTGGGAAATGTTGGTCAACCGCACCGTCTCCTCGAGCAGATCGAAGCTCAGTCGCTTCTCCTCGCGCTCGACGACGGTCAGGCAACAGCCGTTCACGGCGATGCTGTCGCCGATGGCCGCGCCCCGCACGACGACGGACGCCTCCACCACCAGGCGCCAAGCGGCGACCTTGTGCTCGAAGGATACGACGCGTCCGACTTCTTCGACGATACCCGTAAACATGGCCGCCAAGCATCGGACTCGGCCGGCGCCCTGCAAACGATTTCTGGCCTCTCCGCCGCACGGTGCCGCGGCCGTATGCCGCGCTCCAGCAAGTGTTTGCCGCACCCCGCCACCGCAATACACCGTATCGCGATCCGTACCGCTCCGCACACAGCACGGAATTCTGTCCCGATCGGAACAAGATTCCGTGTCTTCACCAGCACGCTCCCCACATCGTCCCATCAGCACCCGGCACCCGCGCCGCTGCCGCGGCCGCTGCGCCGATCATCCTGCGCCCGGAGCCGCTAGCGGTTTCCGGCTTCCAAGCACGCCCGCGCAGGCGTTCTCTTCCCTCCATGCGCCGGTTCCGCATCACCCTGATCGCCGTCCTCGCCCCTCTCGCCGCCCTCGGCGCCGAGCCGCCTGCCGTGGCGATCTCCGCCGATCTGGCCCTCGCCCGCGAGCACTTCGCGGCGCGGCGCGACACCGAGGCGCAGGCCGCCTTCGAGCGCGTCCTCGCCGCGGATCCGGCCAGCCACGAGGCCGTCTACCACCTCGGCCGCCTCGCCAAACGGCGCGGCGACTGGCCAGCCGTAGCCGAATTCTACGAACGCTGCACCCAGCTCGCGCCCGCCGAAGCCCTCTATTGGGCCGACCTCGGCGAGGCCTACGGCAAGCTCGCCGGCAAAGCCAGTATCATCAAACAGCTCGGGCTCGCCCGGAAATGCCGCGCCGCCCTTGAGAAGGCCATCGAACTCGCGCCCGACAACCTCGACTACCGCCGCGGCCTGCTCGAGTTCTGCGAGAAAGCCCCGTCCATCGCCGGCGGCGGCCGCGACAGGGCACTCGCCCAAGCCACCGAGATCGCCAAGCGCGACGCCTTCGCCGGCGCGCTCGCCACCGGCGGGATCCACGCCCGCTCGAAAAACTGGGCCGCCGCGGAGATTGCCTACGCCAATGCGGCCCGGCTCCGGCCAGCCGCCGTCGAGCCGCTCGCCGCCCTCGGCCTGCTCTACGTCGAGCAGGAGCGCTACGCCGACGCCCTCGTGCAGTTCGACCAGGCCCTCGCGCGCAACCCCGACGACTTCGCAGTCCTCTTCCAGATCGGCCGCGTCGCCGCACTTTCGGGACTGAATCTAGCGGAGGGCGAGACCGCCCTGCGCCGTTACCTCGCACAACCCGCGCGCCTTCCCGGCCTGCCGCCCAACGCCAACGCGCAGCACCGGCTCGGCGACATCCTCGCGCGCCGCGGCGACACCGCAGCCGCCCGCGCCGCCTACGAGGAGGCGCTCCGGCTCGATCCCAGCCTCAAGCCCGCCGCCGAGGCGCTGGCGAAGCTTGCGCACTGAGGATAACACAAAGGCCGGTCCAACGGACCGGCCTTTGAAATTGCGCGCGCGTCTTCGCCCGCGGCGACAACAGCTGCCGGAGGCTCACCCCTCCTTGCGCCACTTGAAGACCGAGGTCGACATCGCGGGCAGGAACAGTTCGAGCGAGTGGGAGTAGCCATCCCACGGCACGTCCTGCGCCATGAGGCCACCGTTGTTGCCCTCGCCGCTGCCGCCGTAGAACTCGGAGTTGGTATTGAGGATCTCGCGCCAGAAGCCGGCGCGCGGCACGCCGATGCGATAGTTGCGGCGGGGCACCGGCGTGTAGTTGCCAACGACCACGAGCAGCTCGTCCGGGTGTTTCTCGCTGTGCCGCAGGTAGGCGACGACCGAGTTGTCGGTGTCCCAGCAGGCGATCCAGCGGAAGCCCTGGTGGTCCTGGTCGTTGAGGCCGAGGACGGGCTCGTTGCGGTAGAGTTGGTTGAGGTCGCGCACGAGCTGCCGGATGCCGGAATGGTCGGCATACTGGAGCAGATGCCAGTCGAGGCTGTTGTCGTAGGCCCACTCGCGGGACTGGCCCCACTCGCTGCCCATGAAGAGCAGCTTCTTGCCCGGCCACATCCACTGGTGGGCGTAGAGCGCGCGGAGGTTAGCGGCCTTGTCGGGGATGTGCCAGGCGGCCATCTTCATCAGCATCGAGCCCTTCCCGTGGACGACCTCGTCGTGGGAGAACGAGAGCACGAAGTTCTCGGAATACTGGTAGAGCATCCCGAAGGTGAGGTAGTTCATGTGCCACTTGCGATGGACGGGCTCCTTCTGGAAGAAGCGCAG
>CAZXHR010000008.1:26556-45750 GCA_964640465.1 uncultured Opitutaceae bacterium | reverse complement strand
CCGCGGACGTCCTTGCCGTAGCTGCCCGCCTCGCGGCGGAAGCACGGGGTGTAGGCACATCGGTAGATGGGGAGCTGCTCCTCGTCGACGATCTCGTCGCGGAAGAAGTTGGTGAGCGGCGTCTCGGCGGTGGGCACGGCGTAGAAGCCGTCCTCGACCGTCTTGTACATCATCCCCTCCTTGTCGGGGATCTGGCCCACGGCGGTGGCGCTGGCGGCGTTGACGAAGATCGGCGGCATCACCTCGGTGTAGCCGTTGGCGGCACCCTCGGTGAGGAAGAGCTGGATGAGGGAGCGGACGAGCTTGGCGCCGTCGCCGACGTAGAAGGGGAAGCCCGCGCCGGTGACCTTTGAGCCGCGGTTGAAGTCGATGATCTTGTCGAAGCCGGGGATCTCCCAGTGCGGCTTGGCGCAGGGCGAGACGGCGTTCACGTCGCCGTTGGTGAAGTCGACGACGTTCTCCTCGGGCGTGCGCCCGACGGGGACGGAGCTGTGCGGGATGTTCGGGACGGTGAGCATCGCCCTGCCCCACTTCTCCTCGATTTCCTTGAGCTTGGCGTCGAGGTCCTTCACCTGGGCGGAGACGGCCTTCATCTCGGCGACCTTGTCCTTGAACTCCGGGGAGCCCTTCGGGAGCTTGGCCATGTCGTTGTTGGCGGCCTTCTGGGCGGCGCGCAGCTTCTCGACGTTGGCCAGCGCGGTGCGCCACTCGGTGTCGAGCGCGAGCACGGCATCGATGTCGCAATCGTTGCCTTTCTTGCGGATGGCGTCGCGGACGGCGTCGGGGGATTCGCGGAGGATCTTCGGATCGAGCATGGGCGGAGAGTTTGAAAGGCGGAGTATCGCGAGCCCCCGCCGCGCGCGACAAGGGCATTCTTGGACGGGGCGACGCGGAGCAAGCCGCGCGAGATCAGTCCGCCAGTTCCCGAAGGGCGTTACGGTAGCGACGGCCCAAGCTTCCGACCACTGCCATCTGGTGCGAGAACTCCGGAGTAGCGGCAGCCAGTCGAAACCCATCCGGCGCTTCGGTGAGATAGAGTGACCGGCCTTCGCCGGCCTCCAGATGCGCCAACACAGACTTGGGCAAAACAACGCCGAGAGAACTGCCGACCTTCCGGACCTTCAGCTTGATAGCCATGCTGCCCACGGTGGTGATGGGAACAAGCCGCAGCACAGGTGAAGCTGTGGCGCGGCTCGCCAGACCAGCGATCCCCCGGGAACGCCGAACTCCAACTCGGCTGAGATACGAGCTTTGCCGTTCTCGCGAACGGCGCCACTGGAGCAAAGCGAGTCCAGACGGCGCCGCCGAAGCGGCGCCCTCCTACGAACCTGAATGCCTCAATCCCGCCGCCAAAGAGCGGCGGATCGAGGGCAATGTCTCGCTCACAGGCTGATCTTGATCCCCTTGCGGAGATAGGTCGGCACGTCGAGATCCTGGCCTTCGAAGAGGTTGCGGTCGGTGTTGTCGAACCAGCCACGGGAGTCGGGCTCGACTCCGCCGAAGGCGAACTCGTCCTGCTTCACCGGGGGCTTGGCGGAAGCGCCGACGCCTGCCAACGGCAGCTCGGCGGGCTCGGCCGACGGGCGGCGGGCGGTAGCGCCCGGTTTGGCGCGAACAGGGGTCTCGGAAATCGGAAGCTTCGCGCCATCGGCCGAGGGCACAACGGTGGCCACGCCGCGGCGCACGCCGGTGCGGCTCACGTCGGAGGTGCCGACGATGCAGACCTCAATCCTGCCGGAGAGCTGCTCGTCGATGACGGCGCCGAGGAAGATGTGGGCGTCGCGTCCGTATTGTTCGGACACGGCGGCCATGATGTCGTTGACGCTGGCCAGGGTGAGCTCGGGCCCGCCGACGATGTTGACCAGCAGGCGGTCGGCCTTGCGGGAAAACTCGGGGGTGTGGAGCAGCGGGCACTGTTTGAGGCTCTCGACGACGTCGGCCACGGCGTTCTCGCCGGCGCCGGTGCCGAGGCCGAAGAGCGTCTTGCCACTCTTCTGGGCGAACGCCTGGCGAAGCGTGGCGTAATCGAGGTTGATCAGGCCGGTGCGGTGCAGCATGGCCCAGATGCTCTTAACGCCGCGGCCGATCCACTCGTCGGCGAGGGCGAAGGAATCGAGCGCGCTCTGACCCTCGGCGCCGACCTGCATGAGCATGTCGTTGGGGAGCGGGATGACGGCGTCGCAGCAGCGGCGGAGCTCGGCGAGCCCCTCCTCGGCCTGCTTGAGGCGGCGGCCGCCCTCGAAGCTGAACGGGAGGTTGACGAAGGCGATGACGAGCGCGCCAGCCTGTCGGCAGATCTCGGCGACGACGGGTGCGGCGCCGCTGCCGGTGCCGCCGCCCATGCCGGCGACGAGGAAGATGAGGTCGGTGCGCGCGGCGAGCGCCGCGATCTTCTCGCGGTCGGCCTCAGCGGCGAGGCGGCCGAGCTCGGGGTCGCCGCCTGCGCTGAGGCCGCGGGTGACTCCGGCGCCGATCATGAGCTTGGTCTCGACGGGGGATACGGAGAGCGCCTCGGCGTCGGTGTTGATCACCGCGAGCTGGACACGCTCCAGGTTGTCCATTTTCAGGCGGTCGACGGCGTTGGCGCCGGCGCCGCCGATGCCGATGACCTTGATGGCCACGCCGCGGTCGGCGAGCATGTCCTGGGAAAGCGGGAGTGCGTTTTCGGGTTGGCTCATGGCGCTCAGGCGTTGGCGAACATGCGGGTGAAGCGCTCCATCAGGCCGCCGCTGCGGCGCTGGTAGGCGGCTGGGGCGCGGTCGTTGATCTGGTTGAGACCGTAGAAGAGCAGGCCGAGGACGGAGCTGGACTGCGGGGCGCGGAGCTCGGCGGCGAGGTTGGGCGGGAGCGCGCCGCGGCGTGCGGAGACGCCGAAGACAGCGGTGGCGGCCTCGTCGACCGCCATGAGCTTGGAGGTACCGCCGGTGAGGACGACGCCGGCGCCGAGCATCTCGGGCACGAAGGCCGGGCCGAGCTTCTTGCGGACGACCTCGAACAGCTCGGTCATGCGCACGGCAGTGATCTGCTCGACGGCCTGGCGCGGGAAGTGGCGGTCGCCGATGGCGAAGTCGCCATTGAGCCAGACCTTCTCGTTGCGGTCCTTCGAGGTGATGACGGCGGAACCGTGGCGAAGCTTCATGGCCTCCGCCTGGCCGCTGGTGAGGCGCAGGCCGAGGGCGAGGTCGTTGGTGAGGTGATCGCCGCCGACGGGAACGACGCCAGTGATCCACGGATACCCGTCGCGGTAGAGGACGTAGTCGGTGGTGCCGCGGCCGATGTCGAGCACGAGCACGCCGTTGCGGCGCTCCTCGTGGGTGGTGACCATCGTGCCGGAGGCGAGGCTGGAGAGGATGATCTCGTCGACCTTCAGGTTGAAGCCGTTGATGAGATGAATGCCGTCGGAGATCTTCCGCTTGTCGCCGTGGACAGTCCAATAGCCGACGTCGAGCTTGCGGCCGGTGAGGTTCTCCGGATTCGGCACGGGCTGGCCATCGAGGCGGAAGGGGCGGCGCAGGTACTGCACCACGGCGCGCTCGGCCGGGAGCTCCTTGCCGCGCGCCAGATCGCACACGGTGGCGATGTCGTCGCGGTCGACGAGGTTGTCGGCGCTAGAGACGTTCACGGAGCCCTCGTGGTAGAAACCGTCGAGGTGCGCGCCGGTCTGGGCAAGGTAGACGCCGTCGATGCGGGCGCCGGCCTTGCGCTCGGCGGCCTCGATGGCCGCGTGCGTGCAATCGCTGGCCGCCTTCATGTCGACGATGGAGCCCTTGATCACGCCCTGCGCGGAGCAGGCGCCCAGGCCGATGATGTTGAGGCGGCGGCCGCCGGCGAATTCGCCGACGAGGGCCGCAACCTTGTGGGTGCCGATTTCGACTGCGCCGATGATTCGGTTCTTAGAGATCACGACGGGGACGAGAGGTAGAGGGTTTGACGGAAGAAGCGGGAAGAAGGCGGGATGCGGCGCTGTCGAACGCCACGGGCACATCGCCGCCGAGCGAGAGATCGACCCGCTGCACGACGGCCTCGGGCTGAGTGCGCGCGTAGTCGGCGATGTAGTCAAGCCGCGCGAGCTGCTGCGTGAAGTCGATCTTGCGGCTGAGCACGATCTCCGGGATGCGGCGCGTCTTCACGACGATCTCGTCGTAGGCGATCAGGCGCGCGAGGGAGACGACCTTCCACTCGGCGTAGAGCAGGGGAGCGGAGTTCTGCGCGGCCTGCAGCAGGTTGGCGACATCCTCCATGCCCTCGACCGGCAGGAAACCGCCGTAACGGTTGTGGGTGAGGCGCACGCCATCGAGGTACGGCAGCGTGGACAGGCGGGAGGATTCGTAGCCCTGGCCAGCGAAGACGACGCCGTCTCGCGCGACGAGCATCGTGCTCGGCTCGCCCGAGGGAGTACGGACGCTGACGCGCAACACCGGGATGCGCTCGCGCAGGGTGACGGTGAGCGTGCCCGGAAAATCGCGACGAATATCCACCGCGCGCACCTGCGGCGTGGCAAGCAGGCGCGAGCGCATCTGGAACAGATCGATCTCCATCAGCGGCGTGCCCTTGCGGATCTTCAGCGTGCGCTCGACCCATTCCTGGTCGAGGACGCCGTCGGCGTCGTTGACGACGACGATCTCGCGCAGCGGCGCTGCGCCGGACGGATCGCTCATCGCGGCGGTGTCGCTGGTGAGCGTGGCGAGGACCTCGTAGCCGCCCCAAGCGGCGGCGCCGACCATGGCGGCGATGAGCGTGGCGTTGAGCGCAGCGAGGGCGAAACGCTTGCGGCCTTGGGCCGACATCTTGCGCGGGTTGACGGTCTGGTCGACATCGCGCCAGGAGCGCTCCTCGGAGGAGGTCTTTTCGGTCTTAGCCTTGGCCATGAAGAGAAGGGGTTTGCTGTTGCCTGAACCGGCGCAGCGCGGGGGCGATCAGTTCGCCGACAAGCGAGCGATAATCGAGCCCGATGCACCGCGCACTGAGCGGAAGCAGGCTGGTGTCAGTCATGCCGGGCAGCGTGTTGATCTCCAGAAAATAAGGCTGCCCTTCGGCGGTGAGGAGAAAGTCGGCGCGGCCCACGTCGCGGCAGCCGCAGGCGGCGAACACCGCCTCGCCGAAGCGCTGCACGGCCGCCGCCGCACCGGGGGCGATGCGGGCGGGTGCGAAGTACTCGGTGTTACCCTTGGTGTACTTGTTGGTGTAGTCGTACACGCCCGTCTTCGGCGCAATCTCGACCACGCCCATCGCGCGCCCGTCGAGGATGCCAACGGTTAGCTCGGTGCCGTGGATACGGCGCTCGGCCAGCCAGCGGCCGGGTGCGAGCGACTTGAGCGCGGCGGCGATCTCGTCGACGCCGCTACACAGCTTCAGTCCGACGCTGCTGCCCTCGTTGTTGGGCTTGATGACGACCTCGCGGCCGAGCTTCGCGCACAACTCGGCGGCGAGCGGCGCCTCGGCGGCATCGAACGCCACGCCCTCGATCACGGGCACGCCCACCTTGGCGGAGCGCGCCTTCGTCTCGGACTTGTCCATCGTCACGGCGCTCGCGGCGGCATCGCAGCCGGAGTAGGCGAAACCGGCGGACTCGAGCAGGCGCTGCATGCCGCCATCCTCGCCGAAGGTGCCGTGGAGCGTGGAGAGCACGACGTGGGTCTTGGGGTCGAGACCGGCGGGAATCGCCTCGGTGTCGACCCGGCAGAGCACGGTCGGGTACAGGCACGCGGCCGCGGCGGCCACGTTGGCTCCGGATCGCAACGACACTTCGCGCTCGCGCGAGGTGCCGCCGCACAGGACTGCGACAATCGGTGTGTTCACAAGACGTCCTTCCAATCGAGACCGTAGAGCTGGACTTCGGGCTCGAGTTCGATGCCGTGCGCGGCCTTCACACGCTCACGCACGCGCCGCATCAACGCGATGATGTCGGCGGCGGTGGCTTGGCCGCGGTTGACGATGAAATTGGCGTGCACGGGGGAAACCTCGGCGTCACCCACCCGCTCGCCCTTCAGGCCGAGCGCGTCGATCAGGCGGCCGGCGGACTCGTTGGGCGGGTTCTTGAACATGCAGCCAGCGCTCGGGTCGCGCGGCTGCGTGGCGAGGCGGCGCGCCTGGAACGAGGCGATCTGCGCCTGGATCTCGGCCGGCGGCACGCCGGTGGAAACCGGCCGCAGCACCGCGCCAAGGGCGACGGCGTCGGCCAGTTCCCGGCAATCCCGATACGCGACGTGCATCTCGTATCGACGCAGGTTGCGCACAGTGCCGTCGCGCAGGGCGAGACGCACAGACTCGACGATATCGAACGTCCACCCGCCCATCGCACCGGCGTTCATGCGCAGGGCGCCGCCGAGCGTGCCGGGGATGCCCTCGAGAAACTCGAAACCGCGCAGCCCGCGCGCCGCGGCCATGCCGCACAGCTCCTTGAGCCGCAGCCCCGCGCCGGCCTCGACACGGCCGTCGGCACGCGCCTCGAAGCGCTGCCACTCGCGCCCGGCCAAGCGCAGCACGAGCGCATCCACGCCCTCGTCGGGCACGAGGAGGTTGGAGCCACGGCCGAGCATGAGCACGGGCAGCCCGCGGCGGTGTGTCTCGCGCAGCAGGAGGGTGAGATCGGCCTCGTTGGCCGGCTCAGCATAGTAGCGGGCCGGACCGCCGACGCGCATCGTCGTCTTCGGGCCAAGGGGCTCGTTTTCGAGAAGCTTCGTCTCCGACGAGAGCGCGGCGCGCACCGCCTGGAGGCACTCCGCCCAGCGGGCGACCTGGGAAACCTCGCCCTCCAGCTCGCGCACGAACTCGGCGGCGCACTCGTTGATGTCTCCGGCGCCGACGAAGAGCACCAGGTCGCCGTCGCGCACGCGTTCGCGCAGCAGGCGCAGGAAGCCGGGGCGGTCTCCAGGAAGATAATGCACACGGGTGGCGGCGCCGCCGCGGGCGATCTCGGCGTAGATGTCGGCCGTGGTGCCGCCGGCGATCGGCTGCTCGCTAGCGGCATAGACATCGAGGAGGAACAGCTCGTCGGCGCCCACGAGCGCGCGGGCGAAGTCGGCCTTGAAGCGTGCAGTCCGGCTGAAACGGTGCGGCTGGAACGCGACGAGCAGGCGCTTGTGCGGCAGGCGACGCATGCCGCCGATGAGCGCGGCGATCTCCGTGGGATGGTGCGCGTAGTCCTCGATGACCTGAAGCTTCTCGGTCTCGAGCAGCACAACCTGGCGGCGCTTCACGCCGGGATAGTCGGCGAGGAGGTCGGGCGTGACCGGCACGCCGAGCTGCACGCAGACGGCCAATGCGGCGGCGGCGTTGAGGGCGTTGAAATCGCCGCCGGCGCGGACACGAGCCCTAGCCGCGCCGTAGGAGTGCGAGAGATCGAGCACCTGCCGGCCGTCGACAAAACCGGCGATGCGTACGGAGAATTCCCCTTCGAAGCCGAAGCGGTGCACCTTCGCCGTGAAGCTGCGAGTGGCCAGCCGGGCGGAGAGCGCGCAAGCGGGGTTGAGGTAGATCGCCGAGCGCGTGCGCGAGAACAGCGCGGCGAACGTCGCCTCGAGGTCGCCGATCTGGCGGTAGTAGTCGGGATGATCCCAGTCGAGATTCGTGGCGACGGTGATCTCCGGCGAGAAGCGGTCGATGGTTCCGTCGCTTTCGTCGATCTCGGCCACGACCCAGCCGTTCATATCGAGCGCGGCCGGCGGCACGGAGTCGTCCTGAAAGAGTCCGCCGAGCAGCCAGCCGGCGCCGAAACCGGCGCGGCGCAGCGCGGTGATGAGCATGCCGGTGGTCGTCGTTTTTCCGTGGGCACCGACAACGGCGATCAGCTTGCGGTCGCGCATCAGCTCGGCGAGCAGTTCGCCGCGGCGCACCTGCGGCAGCCCGCGCCCGGCGGCAGCGACGCGCGCCGGGTGCTTCGGCGAGATTGCGGAGGAATAGACGAGAAGATCGGTCGCGGGCGGGACAATGCCGGAGGCGCCGAGCGACACGCCGGTCTGCTCCAGCCAGCGTTGCGCGCCGGCGGTGAGACCGTCGTCCTCGCCGGATACGGCCCAGCCGCGCTGCGCGAGCAGCATCGCCAACGGCGTCATCCCAGCACCGCCCACGCCGACGAGGTGGCAGTGGCGTACGGGGCGGCCGAAGAGCGGCGCAAGCTGGAGCGGCTCGGTCATGCGGCTTTCAGCTCGGCGGGGGGTTGCGCCTCGGCGGAAACACCGGCGAGGGTAAGGAGGTCGTCGATCATCGCATCGAGCGAGTTCTCGTGGTCCATGCGGACGAGGTTGTCGTGGAACTTGCGGAGCAACCAGTCGTTGAAGACGAGTTCCTGCACCTCCTTGGTGAGCGTGGAGAGGGCGCGCTGGTCGACGACCATGCCGCCGCCCTGCTGCTCGAAGAAGAGCGCGTTGGCCGCCTGGTGGTTGTCGGCGGCGTGGGGGAACGGCACGAGGACCGCCGGCGTGCCGATGCGCGCCAGCTCGGCGAGCGTGCCGGCGCCGGAACGCGTGACGACGACGTCGGCGCACGAGAGCAGCTCGGGCATGCGGTCGCAGAATGGGACGAGGTAGGACTTGACCGTGGCGCCCTCGCGCGAGCGGAATGTGCGCTCCTCGCGCGCGGTGCGCTTGCCCGGACCGGAGACGCAGAAGACCTGCACACCCTCGAGCGCGAGCAGCTCCATGTTGGTCTCAGCCCAGTCGTTGAGCGCCGAGGCGCCCTGGCTGCCGCCGAGCACGGCGACAAGGCGGCGGGCCGGCTCGATCTGCAATGTCTCCAATGCCGCCGAACGCGGAGCGCGCACGAACTCGCGCCGCACGGGCAGGCCTTGCGGGCGCACGGTGCCGCCGCGGGCACGGCTCAGGCGCACGCCGGGGGGAAGATAGACGCGCCGGGCCAGGCGGCTGAGCAGCCGCACGGCGCGGCCGGGCACGCGGTTAGCCTCGTGCAGGGCGACCGGGATGCCGCGCATCCGGGCAGCCAACACGATACTGGCGGTGGTGAAGCCGCCGAAGCCGACGACGACATCGGGCCGGACCTGCTGGATGTGCTTCAGCGCGAAGGCGAAGCCGGCGGACTGCCGCCAGACAAAGCGCGCCAGCCCGAGCGGGCTCGCATCCAGCGGCGCGGCGGGGATGCGGGCGAGCTTGAGCCACGGGTATTTCTCGACGAGGCGGGAGTCGACCTGCTTGTGCGAGATGAGCAGGTGCGGCTCGTGGCCGCGGACGACAAGTCCCTCGGCCAGCGCGATGCCGGGCGCGAGGTGTCCGCCGGTGCCGCCGCAGGCGATGAGGAAGCGGCTCACGCGCTCACCTCCATCAACGCGCGGCTGGGCGCGAGGTTGGGCCGGCTCCAGGCACGAGCCGTGTTGAAGAAAAGTCCGATGATGAAGCCCATCAGTAGAAGATTGGAGCCGCCGTAGGAGATGAACGGCATCGACATGCCCTTGGTCGGGAACGAGCCGGTGACGACGCCCAGGTTGATGATCGACTGGAGCGAGAGCAGCAGCAGCGAGCCGGCGATAAGCAGGTATCCGAAGAGATTGGGCGCGCGGCGCAGATGCGCGAGGCCCGCCCAGAACAGGACGGCAAACACGACGACCGTGCCGAGCGTGAACCAAAGGCCGAGCTCCTCGCCCACGATGGCAAAGATGAAGTCGGTGTGCGCCTCAGGGAGGAATGCCATCTGCTGGCGACCGTTACCCAGGCCGACGCCGTCGACACCGCCGGAGGCGAACGCCAGAATGGCCTGCCAGAGCTGGTACGCGCCGTCGGAGCGGTTGGCCTCGACGTCGAGGAAAGCGGTGATGCGGCCGAAGCGGACGGGGTCGTGCCAGACGGCGAGCGCGAACACGCCAAGGCCGGCGAGCACCGTCGGCACCATGTAGAGCAGCCGGGTGCCGGCGAGGAAGAGCATGATGAAACCGACGACGCCGGTAAGCGCCGTGGTGCCGAAATCGGGCTCGGCAATGATCAGGATGGCGAATGCGCCGATACCGCAGCACGGGATGAAGAAACCGCGCTTGAAGGTGCCCATGTGCCGCTGGTTGATGCCGCAGTAGTGCGCGAGGGCGAAGACCATCGCGAGTTTCGCAAACTCGGAGGGCTGGACCTTCATCACACCGAGATCGACCCAGCGCCGCGCGCCATTGACAACGCGGCCGATGCCGGGAACCAGCACGCAAAACAGGGCCACGAGCGCCACGCCGGCGACGATCCAGGCGTAGCGCCGCACGTACTCGAGATCGAGGCGGCTGACACCCCACCCCACCAGCACCGACACTCCCAGCCAGATCACCTGGCGCTTGAGGAAGTAGGAGGGATCGCCGGTCTTCCACGCCGTGCTGCTGTAGAGGATCGTGAGTCCCAGGATCGAGAGCGCGACCGCGCAGATCAGCACGATCCATGCGGGCTGGAACAACGGTCCGGCCGCGGCGGCGCGCGGCTCGGGCCTGGGGGACACGGTCTGCGGAATGTCGGCGATGGTCACGGCGGGATCGGGGTGGATTGTCGGAGTCTCGACGCGGCCGGATCAGTTGACCGGGACGGCCGGCGGCGCGTCGTCGACGGGGACCATCGGCGCGTCGCCCGCATCGGCGGCGCCCTGCCCTGCGGCGGGAGCGACCGGGACCATGGGAGCGTCGGACTCGGTGGCGGGAGCGTGGGCGATGTCGGGCACGAGCGAGGGCGGCGGCTTGGCGGCCTTGGCGGCGCCGGAGCCGGGGATTGTGAGCACTTGACCGATACGGATCTTCTTCGGATCGGTGATCTGGTTGGCGCGTACGAGTTCGCCGACGCTGATCTGGTACTTGCGGGCGATCGACTCGGCGCTCTCGCCGACGGCGACCGTGTGCACGCCGGAGCCGGCAGGCGCGGCAAAGGAGCTCGGAGCCGACACCGGCTGGGCGAAGGGCGGCGGAGGCAGCGAGGGCGAGGCGGCGGCGGAGCCGTTTCCTGGAAGCTGGAGGACCTGCCCGATCTTGAGGTGGTCGCCGGAGATGCCGTTGAGCGTGCGCAGGGCGGCAGAGGTGGTGTGGTTGCGCGCGGCGATCTTGGAGAGCGTGTCGCCGGACTTCACGGTGTAGGTGGCGCCGCTGGCAGTCGGGGCCGGAGCGGGGCCGGAGGGTTGGGCGCTGCGCGTCAGGGCAGCAACAGCGGGCGCGGGAACGGAAGCGCCGCCCTTGGCCGGGATCACGAGCTTCTGTCCCGGGCGGATCGAGGCGTTCTTGCCGAGGTTGTTGGCGGCCGTGAGCTCATCGACGGTGATGCCGTTCTTCTTGGCGATGACGTAGAAGCTGTCGCCCTTTTTGACGACGTAGGTTTTCGCCGGAGTCGTCTGGACGGCGGCGGCCTCGGTGCCGGGGCGCGTCGGCGCGAAACGGTCGCCGGACGGAGCCGCGAACGAGAGGTTCAGCGAGACATCGGAGTTGGCGATGGGCTGCGCACCCTCGACGGGAGTGGGCGCAACGGAGGGCTGGGCGTCGGAGGCGGCAGCGGTTGTCGAGGGAGCGGGCTTGGCCGCAGTCGAGCGGCAGCCGGGCTGGACGATCACCAAATAGGCGACGACGTGGATTCCCACGACGATGCCGATGAGCTTCAGGATATTCATGACGGGAAGTGCTGAGGGTTACGGAAAGTCAGGTGGTGGCGGAGCACGACGGCTGCGCTGCGGCGAGGCGCCGCACGGCGGCCTCGAAATGATCGCCGCGGTCGGCGTAGCTGCGGAACATGTCGAAGCTCGCGAAAGCCGGGCTGAGAAGGACGTGGTCGCCGGGCTTGGCGAGGCGCGAGGCGAGCGAGACGGCGTCCTCGAGCGTGGCGCAACGGTGGCAGGGCACGCCTGCTGGCTCGGCGCCGGCGGCGAGTTCCTCGGTCGTCTCGCCGATGAGGAGCAGGTGCGCGACGCGGCCGGCGAGCGAGGCGGCGAAGGCGCGGATGTCGCCGCCCTTGGCGCGGCCGCCGGCGATGAGGAGCACGGGGCGGTCGAAGCGCAGGAGCGCGCCGTTGACGGCGTGGAAGTTGGTCGCCTTCGAGTCGTTCCAGTACCCCACCCCGCCGATCTCGGCGACGCGCGCGAGGCGGTGGCGGCCGAGGTGGAAGGTGCGCGCGGCGGCGAGGAGGACCTCGGTGTCCAAACAGCGGGCACGCCACCAGGTCTCGGCGAGGACGAAGTTCTCGCGCTGCGGATAGGACTCGAAGACGGTGCCGGTCAGGCGGGGATCGGGGGGAAGACCGAGCGTGGCGACGCAGGCCGGCGCGGGCAGCGCGCGGCCGAGCCGCTGCGCCCAGGTGCTGACCGAGCTGCCGACCCAGAAGCGGCCGCTCGGCGTGCTGAGGACGAGCCGGTACTTGGCGTCGAAGTAGGCGCCCATGCCGGGATGCCGCTCGAGGTGGTCCTCGTCGAGGTTGGTCCAGAGCGTGGAATCGGCGCGGAAGTGGCGGAACGTCTCGGCCTGGAAGGAGCTGACCTCGCAGACGGCGACAGACTCGGCGGTCGGGTTGTCGAGCGCGGCGCGTGAAAACGAGTATCCGACATTTCCCACCGCCACGGCGGAGCGTCCGGCGACCTGGAGGGCGTGGGTAAGGAACTCGGTGAGGGTGGTTTTCCCGTTGGTGCCGGTGATCGCGAGGATGCGCCCGGGCCAGAACTGCGCGGCGAAGTCGAGCTCGCCCAGGCAGGTGCAGCCGGCTGCGCGCGCGGCGACGAGCCACGGATGCTCGACGGCGAACCCGGGGCTGAAGACAACGAGCGCGTGGCGCGCAGCGTCGGCGGCGGAGAAATCCGCCCGCGCCGCCCCGCCTTTGCGGTCGTAAACGATGGCCGAACCGCCGACAGCGCGGACGAGCTCGCAGACGCCGTCGCCGCTCACGCCGCCGCCAAACACCGCGACCGGGCGGTCGAGGAGCGAGCGGAGGAATTCGGGAACGACGGGAGGCATGATCAGCGAAGCTTCAAGGTGGCCAGACCGGCCAGTGCGCAGATAAGCGAGAGGATCCAGAAGCGAGCCACGACCTTGGTTTCCGGCCAGCCCAGTTTTTGGAAGTGGTGGTGGATCGGCGCCATGAGGAAGAACCGCTTGCCTTGGCCGTCGGGGCCCTTGGTGGCCTTGAAGTAGCCGACTTGGATCACGACCGAGAGGCCCTCGGCCACGAACACGCCGCCGACAATGACCAGCGTGAGCGGCTGGTGTACCATGAAAGCCATGATGCCGATCAGGCCGCCGAGCGCGAGCGAACCGGTGTCGCCCATGAAGATCTCGGCCGGATAGGAGTTGAACCAGAGGAAGGCGATGCACGCGCCGATCAGCGCGCCGTAGACGACGGTGAGCTCGCCCACGCCCGGCACGTGACTGATGAGCAGGTAGTCGGCGATGAGCGCGTGGCCGGCGGCGTAGGCCATGATGCCGTAGACGAGCGCGACCGAGATCGTGCAACCGGTGGCAAGGCCGTCGAGACCGTCGGTGAGGTTGATGAAGTTGGAGAAGCCGACGACCCACAGGAACATCATGGCGAAGAGCCCGCCGTAGCCCCACCACTCGGCCGGGAAGACGTAGGCGGGGTTCTTCACGAACGGCAGCCACAGCTCGCGGATCTTGTTCGCGCTCTGCGGGTGAAGGACAAGCGCCACCAGAGCGATCGCGGTGATCGCCGTCTGCCAGAACATCTTTTCCGAGGAGGAGATGCCGGCCTTGGACTTGTGGACGACCTTCAGGTAGTCGTCGCGGAAGCCGACACAGGTAAGCGCGGTGTAGACGAAGAGGGAGACGAGTACCCAGACGTTGGGTTCAGCCCAGAGCAGCGAGGAGAAGAGCACGGAGCCGGAGATGAGCAGGCCGCCCATCGTGGGGGTGTTCTTCTTGTCGAAGCGGTGCGCGAGATCGCCGGTACGGGGATCGTCGACGCTCTCGCCGAACTTAAGCCGGCGCAGGCGGGCGATCAGCCACGGGCCGATGACGAAGCCGATGCCCATCGCGGTGAGCGCAGCGAAGAGCGTGCGGACGGTGCTGTAGCCGAGCAGGCGCAGCGGTGTGTTTTCGGCGTAGTGGGCGAGATACGAAAGCATGATCAGTGGGATCCCGCCAGGGTGGGCGTGGCGGAGAAAAGGGATTCGAGCTGGTAGCGGCGGCTGCCCTTGACGAAGACCGCGCCGGAGAATCCGGCCAGCGGGCCGCGGATGGCGTCGAGGTCGGCGGCCACCTGGATCTGCGAGCGCCCGTTGCCGGCGGCGAGCATCCCCTCCTCCACCGCGGCGGCGAAGGTGCCGATGGCGATCACGCGGTCGCCGTCGCGCAGGCGCAGGCCGGCGCCGAGACGGCGGTGGTAGTCGGCAGCTCCAGGCCCGAGCTCCTCCATGCCGCCGAGCACGTAGAGGCGCGGCAGCGCCGGCGGCGCGAGCTGCTGGAAGAGCGAGAGCGCGTCGGCCATGGAGGCGGGGTTGGCATTGTAGCAGTCGAGATAGACCTGGCGGCCGCCCATGTCGCGCAGCTCGCCACGGAGACGGGCCGGCTCCCAGCCCTCGAGACGGCGCTGGAGTTGCTCGTCGGACACGCCGAGCGCGGAGGCGAGTAGGAGCGCGAGCGAGGTGTTCTGCGCCATGCCGTCGGAGACGCGGCGCAGACGGAAGCGGCGGGACGGTCCGCCGTTGCGCAGGACAATCTCGGTGTGCGCGGCGTCGTGGTGGACGGTGAAGGTGACGAAGTGGGCGTGCGAAACGGAGGCCTCGGGCTCGATCCCGGCGGGCACGGCGACGCAGGCCTCGGCGCCGGTGTGGCGGAACGCCGGATGCTCCCAGGCGGACCAGGGGAAGACGGCCAGACCGCCGGCCGGCAGCCAGCGCAACAGCTCACTCTTCTCGTGGGCAACCGTCTCCAAAGAGCCGAGGCGCTCGAGGTGCGCCGGAGCGACGAGCGTGACCAGCGCGTGGTCGGGCTGGATCATCGAGGCAAGCGTGCGCATCTCGCCGGGCAGGCTGATGCCGGCCTCGACGACGGCCTGGCGGGTGACGCCCGGCTCGAGGCGCGCGAGGGTAAGCGGGACGCCGAGGAAATTGTTGAGGTTGCCCTCGGTCGCCAGGATCGCGGGCGCATCGCCCAGCAGGCGCGCGAGGAGGTTCTTCGTCGAGGTCTTGCCGGCGCTGCCGGTGATGCCGATCACCTTCGCGCCGGCGCTGCGCCGGTGGAGCCGCGCGATGTCCTGCAACGCGGCAAGCGGATCGGCGACGACAAGCTGCGGCAGCTCGACGCCCTCGACCGGCCGTTCAACCAGCGCGGCGACAGCGCCCGAGGCGGCCGCAGCAGCGAGGAAATCGTGCCCGTCGCGCTTCTCCGTGCGCAGCGCCACAAAGATCTGCCCCGGCTGCACGGTGCGCGAGTCGGGGTTGAAACCGCGGACGAGTTCGGCCGGGAGCGCGGTCCAGCGTCCGTTGGTCCAAGCGGCGAGTCGGTCTGGCGGAAACAGAGGCACGATAGAAAGGGCGAAAGCGCGAGCCGCCGGTCGGTGTGGCGTACTCGCGCTTGGTCTGCTGGGCGGTTTCTCGCGGGGTTAAGGTTTGAGTTGTTTGACGGCGATGAGCTCGCGGACGACCTGCCGGTCGTCGAACGGGATCACGGTGTCGGCGAATTCCTGGAAGGTCTCGTGGCCCTTGCCGGCGATGAGGAGCGAGTCGCCCGGTCGGGCCTGGTCGAGGGCGAGCGAGATGGCGCGGCGGCGGTCCTCGACGAAGGCAATGCGCGACTCGTCGGACACGCCGGCACGCATGTCGGTGAAGATTTGCGACAACGCCTCGGAACGCGGGTTGTCGGCGGTGGCCCAAGCGAAGTCGGCGACCTCCTGCACAGCCTTGACCATGAGCGGGCGCTTGGTGCGGTCGCGGTTGCCGCCGCAGCCGAAGACGACGAGGAGGCGGCCGGGGGTGATGGTGCGGAGCATGCCCAAGGTGTTGCGCAGGGCGTCGTCGGTGTGCGCGTAGTCGACGAGGACGTTGAAGGGCTGGCCCGCCTCGATGCGCTCCATGCGGCCGGCGGGGGCGCGGAAGCCGGCGAGCGCGGCGACGGCGTCGCCGAGGTTGCGCCCGAGGGCGTGCAGCGTGGCAAAGGCGGCAAGGAGGTTGCTGACGTTGTAGCGGCCGATCAGCGGGCTCATCACGGCGAGCGAACCGCCGGGGAAGACGAGGCGGAACGAGGTGCCCTTGAAACCGAGCTCAAGCGACTCCGCGCGGACCTCGGCGGCGGCATTCTCGCCGAAGGTGACGATGCGCGCGCCGGCGGGAGCGGTGTCCAGGAGGCGGCGACCGTACGGATCGTCGAGGTTGATCACAGCCACTTTCGGCGCGGTACCGACGCTGCCGTCGAAAAGGCGCGCCTTAACGGAAAAGTAGTTCTCGAGAGTCTTGTGGTAGTCGAGGTGGTCGCGGGTGAGATTGGTGAAAACGGCCACCGAAAACTCCATCCCCTGGACACGCTTCTGGTCGATGCCGTGCGAGCTGACCTCCATCGCCACCTCGGCGCAGCCGGCGGTGCGCATCTGGGCGAGCATGCCGTAAATGTCCAGCGACTCGGGTGTGGTCTTGAACGAGGGGACAGTTCGCTGGCCGAGATCGTAGCTGACGGTGCCGAGCATGCCGACGCGGCGGGTGCCGCGCTCGGAGAGGAAGTGCTTGAGAAGGTGGGTGACGGTGGTCTTGCCGTTGGTGCCGGTGACGCCGATGACGCGCATGTCGGCATCGGGCGCGCGGTAGTAGCGGCGGGCGACGAGGGCCAGCGAGGCGCGGGCGTCGGCGACCTGGATGAAAGTGACTTTCGGATGCGGGAGCGCCGGAAGCGTGGTGGCGACGACGGCCACGGCGCCGCGCTGGATCGCCTCGTCGATGAACTTGGCACCGTCGGTGCGCAGTCCGGGCAACGCGTAGAAGAGGTTGCCGGGGGCGACGCGGCGGCTGTCGAGCACGATGCCGGAGATCGGGCGATCGAGCGAGCCGCGGACGGCGAGGGTCTCGCCGGCGGAGAAGAGTTCGGAGAGTTTCACGGCAGTTTTGAAGAGACGGGCCGAGGGACCTGCGCCGCCACCGGCGGCGCCGCGGAAACGGTGCACGCGGAACGCCTGCACGAGTTCGTGGTTGTGGGAAAGATAGCCGATCATCGGGTGAGGCCGGTCATCGCGATCACCGGGCGCGGCGCGGGAGCGTCGGCCGGCTGGATACCGAGGTAAGCGTTGAGTTTCTCGCCGATCCGTTTGAACGACGGCGCGGCGACGGTGCCGCCATACGCGGGGCCGCCGGTCGGGACGCGGCCGTCGTTGACGACGACCGTGATCTGGATCTGCGGGCGGTTGGCGGGATAAAAGCCGACGAAGGAACCGATGTGGTGCGAGGTCGAGTAGTGGCCGTCGATGATCTTCTGGGTCGTGCCGGTCTTGCCGGCGACCATGTAGCCGTCGATCGCCGCGGCCTTGCCGGTGCCCTCGGAACTGGCGGCCTCGACGAGCAGGCGCGCCATGATCTCGGCGGTCTCGCGGGAAATAACGCGGCGGCGCGGCATCGGCTCGTAGGGGGCGACCGTGCGGCCGGTATTGTCGCGGATCTCGCGGATGATCCAGGGGCGATTGAGCACGCCGCCGCTGGCGATCACGCCCATCGCGCTGTGGACCTGCAACGGAGTTGCGGATATCGAATGGCCCATCGGCAGGCGAGTGATGGTGAGTCCGTCCCACTTGGCGACAGGATGGAGCACGCCGGAGACCTCGCCGCCTAGCGGGTAGCCGGTCTCCTCGCCGAAGCCGAAGGCGCGCGCATACTCGTAGAGGCGCTGGCCGCCGAGGAGCATGCCGAGCTGGGCAGCACCCTTGTTGGAGGATTTGCCGACGATGCCGGCGACGGTGAGGCGGCCGAGGTGGTGGGCCTCGCGGGGCAGCGCGCGCGGCTTGCCTTGGTACTCGACACTGGTGAGGCTGCAGTCGAACTCGGTATCCGGAGTCACGAGATGCTCGTTGAGGGCGCCGGAGGAGGCGACGATCTTGAAGGTGGAGCCGGGCTCGTAGACGTCGGTGATCGCGATGTTGCGCTGAGCGGCGAGCGGCGCGGTGTTGTAGCGGTTGAGGTCGAAGGTCGGATAGTTGGCGAGTGCGAGGATCGCCCCGGTGTTGGGGTCGCCGACGATGATCGTGGCGCTCTCGGGCTGGAACTTCTGCGCGATCGTCTCCAGCTCCTGCTCGGCGATGTGCTGGACGTACTCGTCGATGGTGAGGACGACGTCGAAGCCGTCGGTGGCGGGAATCTCGCGGCTGCGGAACTGCGCGAGCTCGCGGCGGTGGCCGTCGCGCTCGGTCTCGCGCCAGCCGGCCTGGCCGCGCAGGTAGAAATCGAGGTGGCGCTCGACGCCGGTGACGGGCGTCTGCTCCTTGTTGATGTAACCAAGCAGGTGGGCGGCGCGCTGGCCGCCGGGATAGACGCGGCGGTAGTGGCGGATGCCGTAGACGCCCTTGATGCCCAAAGCCTGGATGCGCTCGTAGGCCGACTCCTCGACCTCCTCGCTCAGCTTCACCCAGCGGACCGGGCGGCCCTGCGCGGCGGTGTCGACACCGGCGTCGGCGGCGTCGCCCGGCGCGGCGAAGCGGCGGCGGAGCAGAGTCTCGAGCTTGGACTGCGGCATCGCGAGCAGGCGGGCCAGCTCGGACCACTTCGGCTCATCCTCGCGACGGAGGTCCTGCGGATCGGCGCCAAGCTCGATGAGGCTGCGGCTGGTCGCCAAACGGTTGCCGCGCACATCGAGGATGTCGCCGCGGCGGGCGAGCTCGACGATGGTCTGCTTGCGGGCCTGCTCAAGGAAGGCGGTGTAGCTCTCGCGCTCGAGCCAGTGCAGCCACACCAACCTCGTGCCCAGCCCGACGAAGCAGGCGGAGACTCCGAGGCTGAGGAGGACCAGACGGGCGTTGGAGGCGAAACCCTTGCGCATCGCTCAGCGGGCGGCTCCCAGCGGGAAGGAGATGGAAACGAGGGTGGTCGTGACGCGGTCGGAGGAGCGCTTCGCGGCGAGGCGCGCCTCGACCGGCTCGACGACGCTCACGATCTGGTGGTCGCGCGGCATCTCGAGGCCGAGCCGAAGCGAGGTGTTCTGAGTGAGCAGCACCTCGGGGTTGAGCGCGGCAGCGATCTCGGCGTAGGACTCGGCGGTGCGGCGCGGCACCGCCACGAAGCGCTCCGGCATGCGTTTCTGGGCGTGAGAGCCCGACGAGATCTCGTGGC
>CAZXHR010000008.1:0-26546 GCA_964640465.1 uncultured Opitutaceae bacterium | reverse complement strand
GGACGACGGGGACGCCGAGGTGGGCGGCGAGCGCGTGGGGGTCGGCGGTGCGGCGCTGCACCGCGACGATGCGCTGCTGCATCCGTTTGTTGGACTGCGCGACCTCCGAGATCTCGTGACGCAGCCAGACGGTGGCCAGGCCGATGGAGCCGGCGAAGGCCAGGAGAAGGATGGTGGCAAGGAGGAGCCGGTTGACCGGCGAAGCGGCTGGTTTGCTTTTGCGCTTCATGATGAAAGTTCGTTGGCGGAAAGTTTGCGGACGGCGCGCAGGCGCGCGGAACGGCTGCGGGGGTTGGCGGCGATCTCGGCCTCGCCCGGCTCGACGGGGCGGCGCGTCAGCGCCTCGGCCTCGCGTGTGCGGAGCTGCTGGGGCCGCGAGTCGCTCTCCGACTCGGGCATGCCGGCGAGGCGGCGGAAGTAACGCTTCACGATCCGATCCTCGAGCGAATGGAAGCTGATGACGCAGAGCACGCCGCCGGGGGCGAGCTTCGCGAACGCGGCGGGTAGCGCGCTCTCGATGGCGCCGAGCTCGTCGTTCACCGCAATACGAATACCCTGGAAGGCGCGCGTGGCCGGATGGATCGACGAAGTGCGGCGCAGCGCGGCGGGGATCGCGGCCGTGATCAGCTCGGCGAGGCGCTTGGTCGATGCGAGCGCCCCGCTCCCCCGCGCCTCGACGATCGCGCGAACGATGCGGCGCCAGGACTTGTCCTCGCCGTAGTCGCGGATCGCGCGGACGAGATCCTGCTCGGAAGCAGTCTCGAGCCAGGTCGACGCCGGCAGGCCGGAGCGCGTGTCCATGCGCATGTCGGCAGGGGCGTCGTTGCGGAAGGAGAAGCCGCGCGCGGTGTCGTCGAGCTGGAAGGAGGAAACGCCAAGGTCGAAGAGGATGCCGTCAAAACCGGACTCGGACAACGCGCCCAGCTCGGCGAAGTTGACGCTGCGCAGCACGAAACGGCCGGGGTACTCGCGCGCGACCTCGTCGGCACGGGCGAGCGCGGCGGGATCGCGGTCGAGACCGATGACGAAGCTGCCCGCGGCGGCATCGAGGATGCCCCGGGTGTGGCCGCCGCCGCCAAAGGTCGCGTCGAGGTAGCGCCCACCCTCGCGCGGGGCGAGGAACTCGAGGACCTCGTGGAAAAGCACGGACTGGTGGCCGGTGGACATCGTATTGGGCGTCGGGAACGCGGTGGGCATGACCGGCGTCAGATGCCGATGCGGCGCATGAGATCGCCGAAGTTCTCGCCGCTCGTGCGGGTTTCCATCTGGGCCAGGCGGTCGGGGCTCCAGATGTTGAACTTGGTCATCGTGCCGACGAGGACGGCCTCGCGGTCGATGCCGGCGTGCTTGAGCAGCTCGTCGGTGAGGTTGACGCGCCCCTGCTTGTCGCAGCCGAACGAATGCGCCTGCGCGAAGAACTTGTTCAGGAAGTCCTGGGCGTCGCTATCGCTGAGCGCCTTCTCCGAGACCTTGTTGTAAAGCTTCTCCACCTCGGCGGGCGGCAGCACGGTCACGTATCCGCCGGGATGAGGCAGCGCCAGATAGACCTCGCTCTCGTCGCCCGCAAAACGCCAGCGCGCCGGAATCGTGAGACGATTCTTGGCGTCGAAGACGTGTCGGAAAGACCCGACGTAAATGGGCTTGGAGGTGATGGCCATGGCGAGGAAGCGCTCCAAACAATGCGCCCCACAGTGCCCCATTTCTCTCCACTTTGCCCCACAGCGTCAAGTAAGTAGCCCACTTAACCGCCGCATCTTGTTCACTTATTCACAATCGCTTCCGCCTCGTCACGGTGCCGCGCCCCACCCAAGCTCCGGCGCCGTGAACGCCTCCGATTTCTTCAGCCTCCCGCCCTCGCTCGCCGCCTTCGCGCCCTTCTTCGCCGCCGACGCCCACCCCTGGGAATGGCTCAAGCAGATCGGGCCCGCCCTCGCCGCCGCCGATTTCTCCGGCGGGCAGGCGCTCCCGCCCGGCATCCACGCCGAGGGTCCGGTCTTCATCCACCCCACCGCCCACCTTCCGGCGTATGCGACGCTCATCGGCCCCGTCTGGGTCGGCCCCGAATCGAAACTCCTCCCCGGCTGCTTCCTGCGCGGCAACGTCATCGTCGGCGCCCGGTGCACCGTCGGCCACAACGCCGAGCTCAAGAACTCGCTGCTGATGGACGGCGTCCAGGTCCCCCACCGCCCCTATGTCGGCGACTCCATCCTCGGCAACGGCGCGCACCTCGGCGCCGGCGCCGTGCTCTCGAATCTCCGCCTCGACCAGAAGGCCGTCACGCTCCGCCTCCCCACCGGCACCTTCGACACCGGCCTGCGCAAGTTCGGAGCCATCCTCGGCGACAAGGCCGAGGTCGGCTGCAACGCCGTCCTCCAGCCCGGCACGCTCCTCGGCCCGCGCGCGCTGGTCATGCCCACGATGGCCTTCGGCGGCTACCTCCCGCCCGCCACCATCGCCCGCGTCCGCGAGCAAGTCTCGACGTTTCCACGCCGCGACTGAGTGCGCCGGCTTCGCTCACGGTCGCCCGCGCACCGCGGCATCCACCGGCCGTGCCGCGCGCTCGATGCGCACCGACCACTCCGCACCGGCCCGGATGCCGTACGTCTCGGCGAAGCTGCGCAGGTTGAGGGCGAACGAGACATCCATCAGGCTGTTGAGATAGAGGAGCGGCTGACCCTCCGGCACCTCGCCAAAGGTGCGGGCATACGGCATCTCGCCGGCAAACACGGTCTTCCCGCCACAGGCGATCGTCACCTTGAACCGCTCACCCAGGCGCGGGGCGCAGCTCGCGAAGAGCGCCTCGCCGATGTCAGTCCAAACATTCCCATATTGTGAATCCAATGCCGGGATGCCGCCGACCAACGCCCCGCCCTCCGCCCGCGCCTTCTCGTGGGCTAGGCGCACGATGTCGACCTTCAGCTCCGGCCCCACCTCGCCGAAGGCGATCACGCCCGCGGCCAGCCGCGCCCCCGTGTAGGCGAAGACATCGCGACCGTGGAAAGTGTGGCTGCGCTCCGATCCGGGCAGCCGGTTGGTCGCCACATCGATCTCGCGCACGGCAACCACGCCGAGCTCCTCCGCCACGAGCGTCAGCGTCCCGTTGTCCGGCGACACGAAGAACTGCCCGGTCCGCGTCTCCAGCACGATGGCTTTCCGCCCGGTGCCCACGCCGGAATCGACGACCGAGACGAACACCGTGCCGGCGGGCCAGTAGGGCGCTGTCTGACGCAACCGATACGCCGCCTCCCAGATGTCGTACGGCGTATTCTCGTGGCTCAGGTCGAAGATCGCCAGCCGCGGCTCGACTCCCACCGCCACGCCTTTCATCGCGGCCACCGCGCCATCCTTCGTCCCGAAATCCGTTTGCAGCACCAGCGCCCCGGCACCGCTCGCACACACCGCAGCACACAGCAGCGCCACCGCTCCAAGAATCGCTCGCATCGGCATCCCTCCACCACATCCCACTCCAGGGCCGCCGGCAAGGCCGCCCTTGCTGCCACCGCACTGCAGCGACGCGTCCCGGAATCAGGATTCCGCGGTCCCGCAACCGGCGAATCGCCACCGCGGACACAGACCGCTTCTCTTTCCCAACCCGCTGGCGCCGCGCCGCAAAACCCGGATTGCCGGACTTGGCACATCCCCTGCAAAACCGCTGTGTACCCACCACATGAGCAACCCCGCCAAACCCGCACGGCTCCTCTACATCGACAACCTCCGCGTCTTCACCATCGCGCTCGTCGTCCTCCAACACGCCGCGGTCACCTACAGCGGACTTGGCAGCTGGTACTACAAGGAGGCCGCCCCGCTCGGGCAGGCCGAGTTCCTCTTCTTCGGGCTGGGCCAGTCGCATGCACAGGCGTTCTTCATGTCGCTGTTCTTCCTGATCGCCGGCTACTTCGTCCCAGCGTCGTTCGAGCGCAAGGGTGCCCGCGCCTTCCTGCTCGACCGGCTCTACCGCCTCGGCGTGCCGCTGCTGGTCTACGTCCTCGTCCTGCACCCGCTCCTCGTGAAGATCCTGCATCCGGATCTCGATGTCGCCGCCTACATCCTGAAAGGACTGCGCACCCTCGACATCCTGTCCTGGACGGGCCCGCTCTGGTTCGTCGAGGCGCTCCTGATCTTCACCATCGCCGCACTCCCCTTCCTCAGACGCCTCCATCGACCATCCGCACCGTCCGTCGCCGGCGTGCCTGCCACCATAATCTGGGCACTGATCGCGCTCGTCACCGCCGCCGCCTTCGGCATCCGGCTCGTCTGGCCCATCGGCACGTCCTTCGCCAACCTTCAGTTCTGCTACTTCGCCGCCTACATCGTCGCGTTCACCGTGGGCGTGCTGGCCGGCGCTCGCGGCTGGCTCGAACGCATCTCATACCGCACTGCGAAGCGCTGGCTGCTCGCCTCCTTCGCGCTCGGCCTGCCGCTCTGGCTCTGCGCCATGGTCGCCGGCGGCGCCGCCGAGGGCCGTCATGATATCGACGGCGGACCGAACCTCGGCGCCCTCCTCTACGCGCTCTGGGAGTCCTTCTTCTGCGTCGCCTTCATCGTCGCCCTCCTCGGCATCGCCCATGAGAAGCTAAACTTCCAGAAACCCTGGATGCGCTTCCTCGCCGACAACACCTTCGGCGTGTACGTCCTCCACGCCATCGTCCTCGTGCTCGTCTCGCTCGCGCTCAAACCCCTCGCGCTCTCCGCCATCCCGAAGTTCGCCCTCGTCTCGCTGCTCGCGCTGGCCGGCTCGTTCCTCGTCGCCTGGGCCGTCCGCCAAGTGCCGCCGCTGCGCCGGCTGTTTTCCTAGCGCACGCCCCAGCCCGTGAGCGCGCACGCCACGCGCGTTCAATGCACCCCGCGCCGCCCGCAGGCGTTCCGCGCTCGCCAGCCTCTCCGTGCACTCCTTCGCTGCGGGCTCCCCCTATGAACTCCATCGCTCTCGCCGGAGTCTGGCTGTTGTCGCTCGGCTCTCCCGAACCCACCTTCCCCCAATCCCCCGAGCCGCCCGCCGACTCCGCCTACGCCGACACCATCGAGCTCCCCGGCACCACCGAGACGCGCGGCAAGGGCCCGCTCAACGCCGACGCCGACTCGGGCGCGCTCACGCGTATCCGCCGTTTCGACGGCCCGGTCTGGTACCACCGCGAGATCGACGTGCCCGCCGACTGGGCCGGCAAACGCGTCCAGCTCCGCCTCGAGCGCACGAAGTACACCCAAGTCTGGCTCGACCGCACCGCCGTCGGCGAACAGGGCCTCTACGGCTCGCCCCAGTCCTACGATCTCACCGGTTGCGCCACCCCGGGCCGGCACACGCTGACTGTCATGGTCGACAACCGCGCAGCCCGCCGGCCGGTGCAGGGCCAGGCCCACCAGTTCGACGACAGCACGCAGACCAACTGGAACGGCATCCTCGGCCGCATCGACCTCGTCGCCACCGCCCCCGTCTGGCTCGACGACGTGCAGGTCCACTCCGATCTGGCAGCGCGCGCCTTCCGCGTCCGCATCCGTCTTGGCAACACCACCGGCCGGCCTGCCGCCGGCACGCTCGCCGTCGAGGCCGAAAGCTTCAACCACGCCGACCCCGCCCATCGTGCCGTCCTCGCCGCCACGGCCTTCTCCGGCACCGAGACCGAGCTGATACTCCCGCTCGGCCCCGAGGCGAAACCCTGGGACGAATTCTCGCCTGCGCTCTACCGCGTCACCGTCCGGCTCGCCGCCGGCGACAGCCGCGACGAGCGCACGGTCGAGACCGGCCTGCGCGAGTTCCGCGCCAAAGACCGCCAGTTCTCCATCAACGGCCGCCCCACCTTCCTCCGCGGCAAGCACGACGGCTGCGTCTTCCCGCTCACCGGCCATCCGCCGATGACGACCGAGGGCTGGCTCGACTACCTCGGCAAGGTCCGCGCCTGGGGTTTCAACCACATCCGCTGCCACACCTGGATTCCGCCCGAGGCCGCCTTCGCCGCCGCCGACCGCCTCGGGATGTACCTCCAGCCCGAGCTGCCCTTCTGGGGCACCTTCGACGCCAAGGTCCGCGACTTCCTCATGCCCGAGGCCGAGGCACTGCTCCGCGAATACGGCAACCATCCCTCCTTCGTCATGCTCACCCTCGGCAACGAGATGGGCGGCGACCGCGCCCTCATGAACGCCATGGTCGTCCGCCTCCGCGCCGCCGACCCGCGCCACCTCTACGCCGACGGTTCCAACAACGTCCTCTGGGACCCCGCCTTCCAGCCCACCAACGACTTCATGGTCTCCGCCAAGTGCCGCCCGCCCGCCGACCCGACCAAGGTACTCCCCGCGCGCGGCAGCTTCTGCGTCTTCGACGGCAACGACGGCCACACCCAGTGGGGCCCGGCCGAGACCCGCACCGACCTCTCCGCCGCGCTCGCCGGCCTGCCCGTCCCCTTCGTCGGGCACGAGACCGGCCAGTGGACCGTGTATCCCGATTTCACCGAAATCCCGAAGTACACCGGCGTCACCCGAGCCCACGACCTCGAGCGCTTCCGCGCCATCGCCGAGCGCCGCGGCCTGCTCGACCAGGCCGCCGATTTCCAGCGCGCCTCCGGCGCCCTCGCCGCAGAGCTCTACCGCGAGGAGAACGAACTCTTCCTCCGCTCCCCCGGCATCGGCGGCTACCAGCACCTCGACCTCCAGGACTACCCCGGCCAGGGCGCCGCCCTCGTTGGCCTCGCCGACGCCTTCATGGACTCGAAGGGCGTCGTCACCCCCGAGGAGTTCTGCCGCTCCAACAGCCCGCTCGTCCTCCTCGCCCGCTTCGACCGCTACACCTGGACCGCCGGCGAGACCTACACCGCCGATCTCCAACTCGCCCACTACGGCGCCGCCGACCTCAAGGCCGTCGCCACCACATGGGCACTCGTCGCCGTCGACGGCCGCACCGTCGCCGAGGGATCCTTCCCGCCTGCAGACCTTCCGCAAGGTGGCCTGCGCAATCTCGGCCACGTCGCGGCGCCGCTCTCCGGCATCGCCGGCCCTGCCCGGCTCGATCTCGTCGTCCGCCTCGGCACCGTCGCCACGCAGCGTTGGCCGGTCTGGGTCTACCCCGCGCAGGTCGACACCGCGCCGCCCGCCGGCGTGACCATCGCCCGCGCCTTCGACGACGACGCCAAACGTCTCCTCGCCGAGGGCCGCCGCGTCGTCCTGATCCCGGGCGACACCAACTGGGCCGACACCGTCCCCGGCGGCTACGCCACCGATTTCTGGAACTGGCCGATGTTCAACGGCACCCCCGGCACGATGGGCCTGCTCATCCAGCCGCAGCACCCCGCGCTCGCCGCCTTCCCCACCCGCTTCCACAGCGAGCGCCAGTGGTCGTACCTCGCCCACGCCTCGACCCCCGTCATCCTCACCGGCACGCCGCACGCCCTCCGCCCGATCGTGCAGGTGATCGACAACTACGAGCGCAACGAGAAGCTCGGACTCGTCTTCGAGGCCGCCGTCGGCACCGGCCGCCTGCTCGTCTGCGCCGTCGATCTCCTCGGCGACAAGCTCCGCGACAGGCCCGAGGCCCGCCAGCTCCTCGCCAGCCTCCTGCGCTACGCCGGCAGCCCGGCCTTCGCGCCCGCCGTCCCGATGGACGTCGCCGCGCTCGACGCCTTTCTGCGCCCATCGCTCGCACAGGGCCGGCCCGCCACCGCGTCCACCAGCTTCAAGCCGCCGTGGGGCTTCGTCCCGCAGCCCCTCCACGCCTTCGACGCCAACATCAACACGGCTTGGCGTCCGGCCGAAGACGACACGTCGCCGTGGATCGCCGTCGACCTCAGCACGCCGCGCACCATCGACACCATCGAGCTGCTCTGGGGCAGCGACGAGCCCGGCTACCGTTACCTCATCGAGGCCTCCGTCGATGGCGCCACATGGACGCCGCTTTCCGACCAGCGCGAGAACGACTTCCCCGGCAACCGCCACGTCTGCCGCGTCGAAAGCTCCGGCATCCGCCATGTCCGCGTGAGCATCACCGCCGCGCCCGCTGGCCGCCCGATCCTCCTGCGCGAATTCCGCCTCATCGGCGAGTAGCCGACTCCCGCCACACCCGCATGGCGCGACCTTGGTCGCTCCTCCCCGTGGAGGGCGGTGCTCCGTCGCCGTCGTAGGGGCGCCGTCTTGCGGCGCCCTTCCGACCATCCGCGAGCCCCGCTCGCTCCCCGCTACTCGCTACTTCTCAGCACCCCATCCCCACACCCGCACACTCGCGCAGCCGCACGAGCCGCTCGCCAGCGGCATTCAGAGTCTCCTCACGCTTGGCGAAGTTGAAACGGATGTAGCGCTGCTCCGGCTCGCGGAAGAAGCTCGAGCCTGGCACGCCCGCCACGCCGATCTCGCGGATCATCCACTCGGCCGCGGCCGTGTCGGTCGCGAAACCGAGCGACGAGATGTCGACCATCACGTAGTACGCCCCCTGCGGCTCGGTGAACGGCAGCCCCGTTTGCCGCAGCCAGCCGAGGAAGACGTCGCGTTTGCGCGTGTAGAGATCCCGCAGTCCGGCGTAGTAGCTGTCCGGCAGCTCCAGCCCGGCCACCGCCGCCTCCTGCAACGGCGCCGCGGCACCCACGGTGAGGAAATCGTGCACCTTGCGCGCCTGCGCGATCACCTCCGGCGCGGCATACACATAGCCCAGCCGCCAGCCGGTGATCGAGTACGTCTTCGAGAGCGAGTTGCAGGTGATCGTGCGCGCCGCCATCTCCGGCAGCGCCGCCACGCTCGTGTGCACATGCGGCGCGTAGACGATGTGCTCGTACGGCGCGTCGGTGATGACGAACGCGTCGTGTTTCTCCGCCAGCGCGCCGATCGCCAGCAGCTCCTCGCGCGTGAAGACCTTGCCGCACGGATTCGAGGGGTTGCACACGACGATCGCCTTCGGCTTCTTCGCAAACGCCCGCTCCAGTTCCGCCGGGTCGAACCCGAAGTGCGGCGGCCGCAGCGGCACATAGATAGGCTGCGCACCCGAGAGGATCGCGTCGGCCGCGTAGTTCTCGTAGAACGGGGAGAACACCACAACTTTGTCGCCCGGATTGCAGGCGGTCATCATCGCCACCATCATCGCCTCGGTGCTGCCGCAGGTGACGACCAGGTGCCGGTCCGGATCGACCTCCAGCCCGGTGCTGCGCGCGATCTTCCGCGCCAGCGCCGCACGGAACCGCGGCGCGCCCCACGTGATCGCGTATTGGTGGAACGGACCGCGCGTCGCCCGCTCCAGCGCGGCGAGCAGCTCCTCCGGCGGGTCGAAATCCGGGAAACCCTGCGCGAGGTTTATCGCCCCGTGCTGGTTGGCCAACCGCGTCATCCCGCGGATGACCGACTCGGTGAAGACGTTGAGGCGCGTGGCGGTGGCGGGCATGTGGGGAAGCCGGCGTGGCGGCGGGGTCAGGCTAGAAACGGCAGTGCGGACTGGTCACAGAGGTAGAGGAGAGGCGGAAGGAGAGCACAGAGAGGCGATCAGAGGGCAGCTGTGCAAAGCGGCCACCCGGACGGTAATCGTTCCGACCGCAAGAGGGCTTACCGAACTCTCCGTGTTCTCCTGCTTCGTCTCTGTGATCTCTGTGTCCAACAGCTTCGTATGGGCTCAGCGCTTCTCGGCCCAGTTGCCGTCGGCGTCCTGCACGAGCACGCCGCGCGCGCTGGATGCGGCGATCGTCTTGGCGCGGGCGCGGCCCACGGCGTCCTTCGTCGTCTCGGCTTTGCGCGCGATCATCTCGTACACGGCGGCGCGGTCGCGGTTCTCCGCCTCGACGAGCTGCTGCTCCTCGGGCGTCGCGGTGCCGCGCACCTCGAGGAAACCGGTGTTGGCCTCGCCCACGACCTGCCTGCGCCGCAGTTCGTCCAGCGCGGGAAGGCGCTGCACCATCTGCTGCTTGAGATCGGGCGATTGCTGCGCCGTGGCCGCCGGAGCGGCGAAACCGAGCAGCGCGACGACGGCGAGGGAGAGAATGAGTTTGGTCTTCATGGCTGGGCGTTCGGGGTTTTGAGGGTCGAGGACTTCGCGTCGAGGTCGCCGAAGAAATCCTCCAGCGCTTTCTCGACGCGCACGTTCACATCCACGGTTATGTGGATCGGTTTCACATCGACGGTGGTGTACACGCAGCCGGCGAAACCGGCGGCGACCACGGCGAGCAGCGCCGCGTACAGGGGCTTGTTCATGTTGGTCAGGTTGGAAAGGTGCATCGGTTGGGACAACGATCGTTTCGTCGGGTGCCGTTCCGCCCCTCACGGAGCCGCGGGCCGCGCGGTCTTCGCGCGGTTGCCCAGCCCCCAGTTGAGGAAATGCTCCAGCGGCGCGTTCACGTTCACGTCGAGCGTCACCGGCACGTCGTACTCGCGACCGGCCGGCGTGCCGACGAGGCGGATTCGCATCGGCTGGCCATCGAGCCCCGCCGGATAGGTGTCGACCTGGAACCGGTTGAACAGCAGCACTTGGATCGACTCCTCGACCTTGCGCAACGCCGCGTAGCCCGGTCCCACTGGCCGCCGCCCCTGGGTGAGCAGATGAAGGTCCTCCGTGAAACGCACCTTGCCCAGCTCGCCCGGCGTCAGCCTCAGCCAGCCCGTGCCGAAACCGGCCCGCCCGTCGCGCCAGCGCAACGGCACCGAGCCGTCGACCGCCGCCTCGGCCTCGGCCGGCACGTCCTTGAATAGCTTCAGCAACTCGCCGACCTGCACGCCCTTGAGGTTCAGCCGCGTCTCCAGTTCCGGGTTGCGCAGGTCGCAGGCGAACGGCGCGCACTCCAGCCGCCCGCCGAAGCCGCCGCTCGTCCACCGCTCCACGCTCAGCCGCCCGGGCCCCTCGAAGGCGAAGCCCACGCTGCCGCCGGTCAGCTCCACCCCGCCGAACGCCGCGCTCTCGTAGGTGAGCTCCTGCGCCGGAGCCGTCCGCAACGGTGCCAGCGCATCCAGCACCACGCGACCGCGCACGCCCTCGACGGCGATGGCCTTCGCCTCGTTGCGCACAGCGAGATTGTTCAGGATCGCATCGGCGCCGAGCGTCCACTCGCCCTGCGCATACCGGCTGCGACCGCTCAGCCCCACGCCGCCGCTCAGCGCCCATCCGGCCAGTTGCGGGAACCACCGCGCCAGCGGCTCCTTCCCGCTCAAGGTCGCCAAGTCGAAACCGAACGTCCCCTCGGCCTCCAGCCCGTCGCTCCAGCGCAGCGTCTGCTCGCACGTCGGCCGTATCGAGAGTTCGGGTAACGCGAAACCGGCGCGCAGCGTGCCGCCCTCCAGCCCCGCCGCCGCCTCGATCTTCCACTCCGCCGTCCTCGGGCCGTTCGCGCCCGTCAGCTCGGCAGCGCTCGCCACGATCTCGAGTCCGCCGGTCTCGTGCATCTCCGCGCCGCGCCCGCGCAACCGCAGCGCGACACCCGTCGCGCACCACTCCGAGCCACCGCGAACCACCGCATCGCTCGTCTCGGCATCGTAGTCGCCCACCCAGAGCAGGTCGCGCAACACGCGCCCGATCGGCGCCTGCCCCCACTGGGCAAACGCGCCGTGCCACACGCGCGGCCAACGCACCGTCGCCGTCGCCTCCGGCGCCATCAGCGACCAGCCGCCCTGCCGCACAATGATCTCGTGCGCCTCCAGTGCCGTGCGTCCGGAAATATGGCTACGGTCCAGGTTCACCACCGCCTCGCCGCCCAGCACCGCCTCGACTCGTCCCTCCGGCCAGACCAGCGCCCGCCGCTGCGCGGGCAGCGCCAGCTCGGCGCGCACGCCCTCGCGACCGGTTTCTAGCGACGCGTTCAAAGTCACCTTCGCCGACACTCCCGCCGGCTGCAGCCGCAGCGCGTCCCCGCTCGCAGCGAGCCAGCCGCCCGCATCCGCCGCCACCTGCGCCTGCGCAACCAACCTCGGGCTGCCCTCGCGCAGACCGGCCACCGTCGCCTCCAGCCCCGCCAACCGCAGCGCGCACGCGCCTCGCAGCTCCATCGCCTCGGCGGCCACACCGAGCTCGGCGCCGTTCCACTTCGCCCGCACCTCGGCCGGCGCGGCCAGTGTCCACCATTGCCCTTCGGCCGCGGCAAGCCGCAACACCGCCTCGCCCGTCCACGGGGAATCCGAACTCTCGCGACGCGCCGTCGCCTCGCCGCCGCCCATAACCGCACAACCGACCAGCGCCATACGCCCGGCGGCGAAACTCAGCCGAGCGCTCCGCGGCTCCAGCACCAGCGCCGGCCGTTCCAACTGCGCACTCCGATCGCCGGAAGTCCATGCCGCGCGCTCCGTGGAAATCTCGCCGCGCCACGCGCCAGCGTTTCCGATCTCCATCGAAAACCGCCCCGCGCCCACGCTCGCCGAATCCGCACCGTCGCGCCATTCGCCCGCAGGAAACTCGCCCTCGGCCTTCACCGTGCGCCACGCCCCGCCGGCCAGCTCCGCCGTGCCGGCCACTCGCACCGTCGCCTCGGGCGCGAAATGCACCGCCAGAACCGCCGCAGGCGCCGTGCCCTCCGCCACCGCACGCCACGCCTCAGGGCGCAGCCGCACATCGTGCACACCGAGCGCGACGGAAGCGTCCGTTCCCCCACCGCGCACCGAGATGCGGCCCGCCAGCGCGGCCGACTCGACCACGAGCGCCGCACGGTATCCACCCTCGTCAGACTCGAAATACCCGCTGCACGGCAGCTCCAGACGCCGCTCGCCCCGCTGCAGCACCACGCGGGCCTGCTCGATGTCGAGCCGCCCTCTCGGCAGCGCGCCGCCCTGCGACTGCAACAGACCGCGCAGTTCATTCAGTCGGTCGACCTGCGCCTCCAGCACCACACCGCGCACGACCACCTGCGGCGCCATGCGCCCGACCAGCACGTTCAGACCGAGCTCCGCCCTCGCCTCCTCGGCGCGCAGCGACACACCCGTCAGGTGCAGCTCGATCGGACCTACAGCCGCCCGGCGCCACGACAGCTCGCGCAGGTGCGTCGCATCCGTCTCCAGTCCCGCGTTGTGCAACTCCGCCAACAACCGCCGCTCCACCCACCGGTTCACCGGCGGCAGCCAGCCTGCCGCGGCCGCGCCGCCGAGACCGGCGACCAGCAGCAGCACCGCCCCGGTCAATCGCAGGACTTTCCGCCGTGATCTTCTCATTCTGCAGTTGTCCGCCGATCGAACCGTCCCCGCCCCTCCGATGCGAGTGCAAATCGCCCAAGAAACCGCACGCCCCCAGTCTTACGTTTCCTTCGCGGATCGTCCGTCGGCGCACTCCCACAGTGCCATGCGATCCGCAGCATCCCCCACTGCTGCTGCTGCGGCGGCACGCCCCGTGGCGTCCAACGCTTCGATACCGCAGGCTTGACATACTGCATTAGTGCCATAATACACCGAATCACACAGCCCGCCGCACCGCTCTCCGTCGCCATCCGCTCCGCCCTCAGTTCCTGATTCCCTGAGTTCCAGATTCTCCGGCCTCCTTCTTTCCGTTCCCCCTTTCCTGCCTTCCACATTCTTCATTCCGCGATCCGCCTTCTTCCCAATCGCAAATCCGCAATCCGAAATCGAAAATCCGATGCCTCCCCTGCTCTCCATCGATCTCCACAACGGCGTCCCCGCCTACCGGCAGATCATGGACCAGATCAAACTCCAGATCGCCACCGGCCTGCTCCCGCCCGGCTCCGAGCTCCCCTCCACCCGAGCGCTCTCCGCCGACATCGCCCTCAACCCGATGACGATCAGCAAGGCCTACAGCCTCCTCGAGCGCGACGGCGTCCTCGAGCGCCGCCGCGGCCAGACCCTCATCGTCCGCGAGCGCCCCGCCGAGGCCCAGCAGACCGCCCGCCTCGACCCGCTCCGCCAGCAGCTCACCGCCGCCGCCCACCTCGCCAAGCAGCTCGATGTCCCGCCCGCCCAGGCCGTGAAACTCTTCCGCGAGCTCCTCGACTCCTGATCACCACAACGTCGCGACACCGCTCACGCCCCCATCGCCGTCCGCCGCCCTCCGCCCGGCCGCCTGCTCTGTACTGCATACCCCACTCAGCCGTCTCCATCCGCCCCCACCGATCTGCCCTCTCCATTCTACATTCTACCTTCCATGAACGCTCTCGCCCCCGCCCCGACTGCGCCCGCCGCCGACACCGCCGACGCCTCGCCCGTCGTCCTCCGCTCCATCACCCAGCGCTTCGGCAAACACACCGCGCTGAGCGACGTCTCCCTCGCCCTCCCCGCCGGCCGCATCGTCGGCCTGCTCGGCCGCAACGGCGCGGGCAAGACCACCCTCCTCCACATCGCCGCCGGCCTGCTCCCGCCCACCTCAGGCGCCTGCACCACGCTCGGCACGCCATCCGGGAAACTGGACACCCCGCAGCTCACCCGCCTCGGCCTCGTCCAACAGGAAGGCCGCTACCTCGAGTGGATGACCGTCCGCCAGCACCTCGACTTCAACGCCTCGTTCTACCCGAGCTGGGACCGCGACCTGGAGAAGCGCCTGCTCGAAGCCCTCGAGCTCGACCCCAAGCGCAAGATCGTCCAGCTCAGCCCCGGCGACCGCCAGAAGGTCGGCATCCTCCTCGGCACCTGCCACCGCCCCGCGCTCCTGCTCCTCGACGAGCCCATGAGCTCGCTCGACCCCATCGTCCGCCGCCGCCTCCTCGACTTCCTCCTCGAACTCCTCCGCGACGACGGCGCCACCGTCGTCGTTTCGTCGCACATCCTCAATGACGTGGAGAAGATCGTCGACTGGGTCGTCGCCCTCGAGGCCGGCGAACTCGTTGAAAACTCTCCCTTCGATCTCCTCCAGGAAAGCTACGCCGAGTGGACGCTCACTTCCGCCGCCGGCGCGCTCCCCGCCAGCTTCGCCGAGCCCTTCGTCCTCCAGCAGCAGTCCAACGGCCACCAGGCCGTCCTCCGCGTCCGCACCACCGATACCGGTGCCGCCGCCCGCCTCGCCGCCGCGCACCACGCCGAGATCCGCGTCCGTCCGCTCAACCTCGACGAGATGTTCCCCCTCCTCACCGACCAGCGCCGCCGCCGCGCCTGAGCCCGCAGCAGCGCTGTACGCCACCTCGTCGAGGTGGCTCGTCCGGTCCGCATGCAACCGCACAACACAGCCGCCGCATCGTTTACGCCACCACGACCCGCCTCGTCGTCATGACCTTCCGCGCCTACCTCACACTCCTCCGTCCCGTGGCCACGCTGCTCTTCGCCGGCATCTATGCCTTCGGCTTCGGCGCGGCGCTGGTCGGCGTGTTCGGCGGGGCCTCGCGCGCCGAGACGATCCATCTCGTCCTCGCCGTCGTCGCTCCCGTGGTCTTCGGAATCTTTCTGGTCGGCCCCGTCCACGAAGTGATGCACCGGGAGCTGTGCCTCCTCCTACCCGGCGCGCGCCGCGCGCTCCGCCGCCGACACCTCGCGGCACTGGTAACGGTGGGCGCGCTGTTCTTCGCCGGCACGGAATTCTCGGGCCTCGCCTTCCCGCGCGCAGCGACGCTGGGATTCATCCTCGCCGGGCTCACCTTTCCCCTGATCGACAAGCACGAGCCCACACCCGCGGCGCTCTTCCTGAAAGGCGGCCTGCTGGCGGCGGGCGCCGCCTGCCTCCTCCACGGTCCGCGCACTCTCCTCATCGGGGCCGCGAACGCCCAGCCGTGGCTGTTCCTCGCCGCCGGTGCGCTCTGCGCCGTGTTCTGTCTGCACCACGGTTTCTCCGACAAGAAGCTACGAGCGCGCAGCCGCGGGCGACATATCGTTCTCAGCATCCAGAGTTTCGCGACAGTCTCCCCGGCGGGCTATCTCGAGCTGAACCGATACCTCCTTTCCGAGAATGTCCGCCGGACCTGCGCGTCGAGAAACGTCTCCAACAGCAGGGACTGGACACGCAGCGCCGTCGGCTCCTCGCTGCGCGACTGGCTCGCCGTGCTCCACCACACCCGCTTCGGCGCAGCTGGCAGTATCAGGCAGCTTCTCCTCGTGCCACTCCTCACGAGCCTGCCCGGCTTCGCCTGCGCGCTGTTGCTGCCTGTCTTCCTCCAGTCGAAGGGAACGCAGGGCGGCTTCTCCCTTACCGAGACCTGCACCCGGCTATCGGAGTCGAGTCGCGCGGGCGGTGAGCACACTGCGGCCATCGCGCTGCTCCTCCTCTTCGGTCTGCTCATCGGCATCTCCTCGATCATCACCCAGGCACGCGCGCTCCTCTTCCAGCCGCAGCGCCTGCCCATCGCCCGCTCGCGTTTGGCGCACTGCATGTTCTTTGAACTGCTCCGACTATCCGCTTCGCTGACGGTCTTCGTCGCTGCCGAGATCGCGTTCCTCCTCGTCGCAGTTGCGCTGCTCACCGGGCAACCGCTCTCCCTCGCGCTCTTTGCCCGGCCCGCCGTGGCGCCGCTGCTCACGTTGCCGCTGGCGCTGCTCGGCATCGCCTACCTCTGTCGCACCGCCCAATCCCGCACGCTCCTGCTCGGCGGATTCCTGCTCGCCTTCATGGTCGCGTGCGGGACGCCCGGCATCGTCTTCGCCCAAGCCGAGAAGCACGAGAGCCTCTTCATCCTCCGCTTTGCCGACGCCGTCCTCACGCCGACCGGCCTCGCGATCCTCTTCTCAACCACCGCCGCCGCGTGCGCACTGCTGTGGCTCGCTCTCCGCCGCCATTGCCGCACCTGCGACCTCTCCCAGCCGCTGCCGTGGCTGGCCCGCACCGCCTGACGCCCAACCCCGCTCGCGCCCGCCCATGACCCTCCGCGCCTACCTCACGCTCCTGCGCCCCGTGCGCACGATCCTCTTCGCCGCCTTCTACGGTTGGGCTATGGGCTTCAACCTGCTCAAGATTTTCGGAAGGCTGCCCCTGCCGGAAGCCGCATTCCTCACCTGCACCATCATCGGCCCCGTCACCCTCGGCGCTTTTCTGCTCGGGCCGCTCCACGAGGTCATGCACAGCAGCTTCTCCCCGCTGCTTCCCGGCTGCCGCACCGCCTTCCGCCGCTGGCATCTGGTCGCCTGTGGCCTCGTCGCCGTATCCTGTCTCATCGGCACCGAGCTTCTCGGTCACCCGTTCCCCCGTGCCGCGAGCGCCGGATTCATCCTCGCCGGCCTGGCTGCGCCGCTCCTCAACCGGCGCCGTGGTCTCGGCTGGAGCGCGATGTTGGGAATGCTCGGTTACGTGGCACTCGTCGCCCTGCTCGCGCTGCCCACACGCGCACTGCTCCTCGACGCCGGCCGCGCCTTCCCGTGGGCAATCCTCGCCATCGGCACCGCCTTCGCGGCGTTCAGCGTCCGCCGCGGTTTCTCCGCGGAAAGTCTGCGCGAGCGCAGCCGCGGCGCGCTGTTGTTCTGCTGCCTTCAAACCGGCTTCCCGCTCGCCGGCTCGGGAGGATTCGCCGTCACCCGGTACATGCAGACGGAAAACGGACGTCTCCTCGCTGCGCGCAAGGCAAACAAACCCGGCCGCGAGTGGACCGTCGCCTCCGTGGGTTCTTCGCTGCGCGAATGGGCCGCCGTCGTCCACCACAGTCGCTTCGGAGGAGTCAGCCGAGGGCAACTTGCCCTCGGGCTGCTCATTTTCGGCATCTCGCCGCTCGCCATGATCGCGCTGATCCAGTTCTTCATCAGCAGCGCGAAGCCGAACCACGCGATCCGTTTTCCCGAGTTCTTCGGTGTTCTCGCCACCGCCTTCCATCCCGGCGCCGCTGCCGATCTGATCCCCACGCTGCTCTATGGTATCGGTCTGTTCTTCGGTCTCGCAGCCGCAACAACCTACACCGCCTCTGTCGTCCTCGCGCCCTATCGGCTGCCCCTCTCCCGTGAGCGGCTCGCCCGGAGCACGCTTCTCGAAACGCACCGTCTCACAGCCCTCGTCGCCGCCGCCTTCGCCGCCGAGCTCTGTCTCCTGTCCCTGGGCACGACCCTGCTGGCCGGCCAGCCGTTCGACGCGAGCGTCCTCGCCCGTCCGCTCGCCGCCACACTCTTCCTCGTGCCGTCCGCGCTCCTGATCCAGGCCTTCATCGTCCGCGCCGCACGGCACTACTGGCTCCTGCTCGCCGGCTTCGCGATCCCGCTCCTCGTCGGGCCCGGTGTCGCTGGCGCACTCGCCGGCAAGCTCGGCGCCCGCGCGGCGCAGTACTCGCCCGTGGTTCTGCTCGACGCCGTATTCACGCCATCCGGCCTCGCCATCTTCCTCGCCGTCGCCATCCTCGCCGGCTCGCTCCACTGGCTCGCCCTCCGCCGTCATTTCCGCACCTGCGATTTCTCCCGTCCCCTGCTCCTGGTCGCCGCCGGTCGCTGCGCCTGAGCGGGCGCCCATCACTCTCCCCACATCTCAACCACAACCAAACAAAGAACACCCGCTATGAAACGTCTCGTCCTCGCACTCGCCCTCGCCTGCTCGGCCGCCTTCGCCGCCGATACCAAGCCCAGCGAAGCCTCCATCAAGGAGCTGCTCACGCTCTCCGACGCCCCCAAGCTGATCGACGGCGTGATGGGCCAGGTCGACCAGATGATGAAGGGCATGATCGCCCAGAACACGAAAGGCCAGCAGCTCAACGCCAAGCAGCAGGCCGCCATCGACGCATTCCAGTCGAAGTACAGCGCGCTCATGCGCGAGGAGTTCAGTTGGGCCAAGATCGAGCCCATGTACGTCCGCATCTACCAGAACTCCCTCAACCAGGACGAGATCGACGGCATGCTCGCCTTCTACAAGACCCCCGCCGGCCAGGCCGTCATCAAGAAGATGCCCGCCCTCATGCAGCAGATCATGGCCGAGATGCCCGCGATGATGGGGCCGCTCATGCAGAAGATGCAGCCCCTCGCCCAGCAGCTCGCCGCCGACCTCAAGGCCGCCGCCGATGCGCCCGCCGCCCCGGCCGCCGGCCAGAAATAACAACCGTATCCGCCCCTTCAACCGCCCCGGTCGGCCCCGTGCCGCCGGGGCTTTTCGTTGTCCGGTCCTCCAGCCGCACCCCAAGCTCGCCGCCCCCGTAGCGATGCGCGTGAGCGCATCGATCCTCTCCCGGCGTGGGCGCACCATTCCGCCGCACTTCTCGCGGAGCCTGAACCGCGCACCCGCCATCGCCGTTCTCGCGAACGGCGCCACACCAGCCGTCCGCATTCCCGCATCGGCCAAGCTGCCCGCGCATCGCCCGAACCGGCCAATCCAACCGGTATCCGCGCCCCATCCGCGCTACCCACGCCTCACTGCCCGCTACTTTTCCTCCCACTCCGTCCTCCACACCACTCCTCTCCCGCTCCGCGCCAGCCCACTCTCTGCGTCCTTTGCGTTCCTTGCGGTTAACGCGGCCGAATCTCCGTGGTTCTCGCCGCACCGGTCACGCCTTCACGGTGACGAGCTCGCACGACACCGCGCGCTTCGCCGCTGGATCGTAGCGCACCAGCGCCCCGGAAAGCCGCACGTCGCCCGACGCGATCTCGAAGCGCCGCGGCATCCCGTCAAGGAAACGCCCGAGCACCGCCTGGATGTCGCGCCCGAGCACCGACTCGTACGGGCCGCACATCCCGGCGTCGGTCAGGTACGCCGTGCCCTTCGGCAACACCGTCGCATCCGCCGTCGGCACATGCGTGTGCGTGCCGACCACCGCCAGCGCCCGCCCGTCGAGATACCACCCCATCGCGATCTTCTCCGACGTCGCCTCCATGTGCACCTCGGCGAACACCGCGTCGCAGTCCACCTCCGAGGCCTTCAGCACCCGGTCGGCCGCGAGGAACGGGCAATCGCCCTTCATCCCGATGAAATTGCGTCCGATCACCGTGAACACGCCGAGCCGGAACCCGTTCTTCTCGACCACCACGCGCTCCAGCCCCGGGCACGCCGCCGGCAGGTTCGCCGGCCGGCACACGCGGTCCAACGTCTTGATCTCCGCCTCGAACCCCTTCTGGTCCCACACGTGGTCGCCGAGCGTGACGACATCGACGCCGTTGGCCAACAGGTCGCGCGCGATCGTCCCGGTGATTCCGGCACCGGCGGCAGTGTTCTCGGCGTTGGCGATGACGAAGTCCAACTGCCACTGCTCGCGCAGCGCCGGGATCTGCTTGGTCACGAGCTCGCGGCCGGGCCGCCCCACGATGTCGCCGAGGAAGAGGATGGAGATCACGCCGCCCATTCCGTCCGCCGTCCGCCCCGAGCGCAAGCCGGCAGCCGCCACTGCCCGTGGCGCTGCCCGCGAGGGCAGCGATCCGCCCGGTGCAAGAACAGCACCCTCATCGCCGTTCTCGCACACGGCGCCACACACGGGGAATGAGCGCCCCTCACGCCTGTCATCCGATCGTGGCGCAGTCCTCCGTGCCTTCGAAATCCGGTTACGCTCGCGCGAAAGCCACCATCCCCGCCCGCGATCAGCGGGCGCCGCCACCCACCGCCCCTGCGGCGTTCCGCCCCAAACAACGCGGATCAAGAAACGCCGCGCCTCGTGGACATTCCGCGTGCAGCCGGGGTCTGTCCGGCTATCGCTAACGATTCGCTACAGTCCTGACGCCGCATCCCGCGCAGCGGTCAATCGCGCCGTGCGGCGCCGCGCCGGAACTCCCCGGGGCTGCAACCGGCCAGCTTCCGGAACGCTCGGTTGAAGCCGGTGAGATCGGCGTAGCCGAGGCGGAACGCGATCGCCTCGATCCCCATGTTGCCCTCGCGAAGCCAGGCCTGCGCGAGCTCGAGCCGCACGCCATCGAGAAGCCTGCGGAAGCTTGTGCCGTCGTTGTGCAGACGCCGCTCGAGCGTGCGCGCGCTCATGCCAAGCGCCTGCGCCACCGCACGGAGCGAGACCGCCCCGGCCGGCAGCATCGAGACCAGGGCTCGACCGGCAGCCGCCTGCGTCGGTTTGCCCGCATCGAGCGCGCCCAACGCCGCCTCGGCCTCGCGTTGTGCGGCCGTGGCCAGCGAGGGGTTCGCGGTCCGCACCGGCAACGCCGCGACCTCCGGCGCGAACTCGAGCGCGTTGGTCTTCGCCAGAAACCGGACCGGACAACCGAACACCTCGGCATAGGCCGCCCGATAGCCCGGGTCGCTGTAGGTGAACGATGCGGACCGGGGGCACAGCGGCCGGCCGGTGAGAAAACGCAGCGCGCCGACGGCGTTGGCCAGGCTCAGCTCTACCCCCTGCCGCCACACATCGGCATCCGGCGGAACCTCCATGTCGAACCGCAGCACCAGGCGGCCGCGGCCTCGCTCCAAGGACCAGAAACCGTCGTCCGACAACAGCCGTTGGAAGCGGCAGAGATGCCCGAGCGCCTCGTCGACGCTGCGGCTGATCACCGCAAGGTGCCCGACCAGTCCGTACATCGCAGGATGGCTGCGACCGGCGATGTGCAGGGCGAGCGCTGGGTCGCCGGAGGCGCGCAACGCCGCCCTCCAGAGCTCGCGCATCCGCCGGGCGGGCACGCGCCGGTCCGGGTCGTCCAGCTGCGCCGGTTCGAAGCCGCAGTCGCGGGCGAGCGATGCCGACGCAACGCCCAGGGCCTCGCAGTGCGCGAGGATCACCTTGGCAAGAGAACAACTCACCGTGCGGCCGGTGCCCATGCGGGCGACTGTGGAAACGGTGGCGGCATCGGCAAGGAGATTGGCGGCATCGTCCCTACCCCGCCGGCGGCGGAACGGGCAGAATGGCGGCCATGCTCAATCGTATTCATCCTCTTGCTCTCGCATCGGTGGCGCTGTTCCTGGGCGCCTGCACGGCCGCCCGGCCACCCGCCCCGAGCGGGTTCCTCGGCGGAAACGCGGACCCGGCGCCGCTGAGCTCCTCTCCCGCGGACGATGCTGCCGCGCGGCAGGCCGCGCTGGCGGCCACCGGGATCGCGATCGATCCGGTGGTGTTTGCCGGCGAGGCGGCGGAGTCGCCCTTGAACGAGGCGGAGCGCACGCGTCTGTCGGCGAAGCTGCGGACGCTGCTCCAGGCCGAGTTCGGGCGGCGGCGGCCGTTGGCCGAGTCCCCCGGCGCCGGAGTGCTGCGGCTCCGGGCGGCGGTTACGCGGCTGTGCGTGGCACAACCGGTCGTCAATGCCGCGTCGGAACTCCTGATTCTCGTCCCGGTGGCCCGCGGCGGCATCGCCGTGGAGTTCGAGCTGGTCGACGCGGACGGACGTCGCGTTGCGGCGCTGGCGGCGGCCCGCAACGGGAGCCTCGTGCAGACATTCTCCGCGTTGCGCCGCACGGGCCATGCGGAGGCGGCCTTCGCCGCCCTGGCCAGGGACTTCGCCGACTCGATCGGCTGGCCGGTCGTGGAGGACAAGAGCCGATGCCACACCTGCTCGACCGACGCGGAGCCGCGGTGCGACTACGCCGCCACGAGAGTGACGAAGAGCGAGTAGCGGGTGGTGCGGTTCCGCGTGCGCCGAGCGAAGCACACACCCTGAAGCGCGCCCCGCCTCCCGGAGCTTGTCACGTAATACGTGACAAATTCCGAGGCCCACGCCAGCCAGCATCGGCTCCGCACCAATCCCCAGTTTGTCACGTATTACGTGACAAATTCCGGGGAGTCGGGAGCCACCGGTGTGTGTGGTTTTCTAGGGGGGCGCGAGTGGCGGCACCGACGGAAGAATCGCGAGGGAGAGGCTGCGAAAGCATGGAATGAAGGGGAGCGGGTTGGGCGAAGCGGTGGCGGCAGACGCGTCCTGCCTCGATCAAGCCAATTGCCACGCGAGGATTTGGGGCTACCACCTCCCGCACTCCGCCCTTGCCGAGCCGGGAGCGAGCGCCAAGGTTGGCCATCCCTGAACGACGCCACCATGACTGCTCAGACCGCCTCCGCCCACTCCCACGTCCACGTTCCCCGCGAGATGAAAGGCGCCGATTGCGTCGCCGAGTGCCTGATCCGCGAGGGCGTCGAGGTCGTGTTCGCCTATCCCGGCGGCGCGTCGCTGGAGCTGCACCAGGCGTTCACCAAGGTCGACAAGTTCCGCGTCATCCTCCCCCGCCACGAGCAGGGCGGCGGGTTCGCCGCCAACGCCTACGCCCGCGTCTCCGGCAAGGCCGGCGTCTGCATGGCCACCAGCGGCCCCGGCGCCACCAACCTCGTTTCCGCCATCGCCGACGCGTACATGGACAGCATCCCGCTGGTCGCGATCACCGGCCAGGTGTTCTCGAAGTACATCGGGAAAAGCGCGTTCCAGGAAACCGACTTCTACGGGCTCACGCTGCCCATCGTGAAACACAGCTTCCTGGTGATGAACGTGGCCGATCTGCCGCGCATCTTCCGCGAGGCGTTCCACATCGCCACCACCGGTCGCCCCGGCCCGGTCGTCATCGACATCCCCAAGGATGTCCAGCAGGCGAAGTTCACCCCCGTCTGGCCCGCCGCGATGCAGCTCCCGGCGTACAAGCCCGAGAAGCGCGCGACCGATGCGCAGCTCACCGCCGTGCTCCCACTCCTGGCCGAGTCGAAGAAACCGCTCCTCTACGTCGGTGGCGGCGTGATCTCCGCCGAGGCCAGCGCCGACCTGCGCGCCTTCGCCGAACGCAACCAGATCCCCGTCGTCTCCACGCTCATGGGACTCGGGGCTTTCCCCGAGACGCACCCGCTCTCCCTCAAGTGGTTCGGCATGCACGGCACCGTCGCCGGCAACCTCGCCGCCGACCAGTGCGACCTGCTCCTGTGCATCGGCGCCCGTTTCGACGACCGCGTGACCGGCGACACCAAGGCCTTCGCCCACCGCGCCAAGATCGTCCACATCGACGTCGACGCCTCCGAGCACAACAAGAACAAGCACGTCGAGCTCCCCATCGTGGCCGACGCCAAGCAGGCGCTCTCCCGCCTGCTCGTCCTCCAGGGCGAGCTGAAGACGCCCGCGCCCGACACCGCCGAGTGGCGCGCCCAGTGCGCGGCGTGGAAGAAGGAGCATCCGTTCTCCTACGACAAGAGCGCGCACATCCTCCCGCAGGAGGCGATCCGCACCTTCTACGAGCTCACCAAGGGCGACGCCATCGTCGTCACCGGCGTGGGCCAGCACCAGATGTGGACGGCGCAGTTCTACGATTTCGACCAGCCGCGCCGCTACATCAGCTCGCTCGGCCTGGGCGCGATGGGCTTCGGCTACCCGGCCGCCCTCGGCGCGAAGATGGCCCGGCCCGACATGCAGGTCGTCGACATCGACGGCGACGGCTCGTTCATGATGAACATCCAGGAGCTGGCGACCGCCGCCATCGAAAAGATCGGCGCCAAGGTCATGATCCTGAACAACCAGCACCTCGGCATGGTCGTGCAGTGGGAGGACCGCTTCTACAACAGCGTCCGCGGCAACACCATCCTCGGCGACAACGCCACCATCGGTGGCCCCGAAAACCTCACCGGCCTCTATCCCGCCTTCGAGAAGATCGCCGAAGCCTTCGGCGTGACGGGCCGCCGCGGCGCGAAGAAATCCCAGCTGCGCGCCGCCATCCAGGAGATGCTCGACCACGACGGCCCCTTCCTCCTCGACGTCGTTGTGCCGTACACGGAACACGTGCTGCCCATGATCCCCGCCGGCAAGACGGTGAAGGACATGATCATCAAATAAGTTTCCGCCTTCGTCGGAAACTTCACGCCATGCCGCTCGAAAAAATCAAAGCCGACCTGCTCCGCTCCTACGAGAAGGACGGCGGCATCAACCACCTCGACGGCTCCAACCTGCCGTCCGAGGCGGCCGTCGACGCGCTGGCCCGCGGGTTCATGCACCTGCTCTTCCCCGGATTCTTCGAGAGCCAGGTGCCGAGCCGCAGCGAGGTTGCCGACGTCGTCGGCGCGCTCCTGGCCAAGCTCGAGCGCAGCCTGCGCACCGAGATCGCCAAGAGCCTCGCCTTCGCCGGCCATCCCGACCCGAGGGGCGCCTCCAAGGAGGAGGCCATCAACCTGCTCCGCGAGATCCCCGCGCTTCGGAAACTCATCCAGACCGACGTCGAAGCCGCCTACAACGGCGACCCCGCCGCCCGCAGCCACGACGAGATCATCCTCGCCTACCCCTGCGTATTGGTGATCTCCCTCCAGCGCATCGCCCACATCCTCTACCGGCGCAAGGTCCCGCTGCTCCCGCGCATGCTCACCGAGTACGCGCACGAGCGCACCGGCGCCGACATCCATCCCGGCGCGGAGATCGGCGCCCACTTCTTCATCGACCACTGCACCGGCGTCGTCATCGGCGAGACCGCGCGCATCGGCGACCACGTTAAGCTCTACCAGGGCGTCACCCTCGGAGCGAAGTCGTTCGCCCTCGACCCGCAGGGCAACCCCGTGAAGGGCGTGAAGCGCCACCCCGATGTCGAGGACCACGTCACCATCTACGCCGGCGCCACCATCCTGGGCGGCGACACCTGCATCGGCGCGCACTCGATCATCGGCTCCAACGTCTGGCTGATGAACTCCGTGCCCGCGCACAGCCTCGTCACCTACGAAGGCGCCGACCTCTCCGTCCGCCACCGCCGCAAGCACGAGTCGCTCGAAGTCGAGCTGAGCTTCACCAGCGGCGACAACTACGAGATCTGAGCCGCGCCAACGCGGCCGGAAACTCACGCGCAGTGCCACCGCGGGCGCGGTCCACGCGATTGATGCGCTCACGCGCAACGCTACGGAGGCGCAGCGTCCCCGCGCTCGGATAGCCGCCCGCGAGCAGCTGTCTTTGCTGTCGTAAACGCCACGCCACCGAGAACTGGCGGCCGTTCGCTAGAAGCGCCGTAACGCAGCCGCGAGCCTCGCGGGCCGCCCCAGGAACACCGAGTTACGGCTCGGTCGTGACCAAGGCATCCACTGCCGAGTTCTCGGATTGCGCACCGAAAGTGCGCGTAGGGGCGCCGTTCCAGCGTTCTTCGTTGCGAAGAACGCGAGGCGGCGCCCATTCGCGACAGCCGACTCACTGGCCAGCAACGTCTCGCGGGCGTCGCAAGCCGGCACGCCTACACCGGCAACTGGCACTCGCGCGCTCGGCCTCTACGCGCCGCCCACAAGCCCGCGGCATTTGCTACAGCGTTCCGCGGCAGCCGTGCACCGCGCGGCGCTCCGCCAAGTCCGCGTCTTCGCAGCCCGAAAGCCGTCCTCCACTCTCAGCTGATATCGAGTAACTCCATGTTGTTCTGCTGCTTCTTTCACTTTGTTTTGTTCTTCACTTATCTTTCGTTTTTCCTATTGCTTTTCTTTACTTCTTTAGTCTTCTTTCTCCTCATCAACAGCAACCCAGTCTCCTAATCCGCTCCAGCCTCACCCGCCTCAAGCACCGCACTCTTCCGCCACTTTCCACTAACCACCAACTCACCACCACCATGGCCCGCATCTTCAACAGCATCGTCGAAACCATCGGCAACACCCCGCTCGTCCGCCTCAACCGCACCGCCCTCGAGTACGGCGCCCAAGCCGAGATCCTCCTCAAGCTCGAGTTCTTCAACCCGCTCTCCAGCGTGAAGGACCGCATCGGTGCCGCCCTCATCGACGACGCCGTCAACTCCGGCCGCATCAACCAGGACTCCGTCCTCATCGAGCCCACCAGCGGCAACACCGGCATCGCCCTGGCCTTCGTCGCCGCCGCCCGCGGCCTCAAGCTCATCCTCACGATGCCCGAAACGTTCAGCATCGAGCGCCGCAAGCTCCTCAGAATCCTCGGAGCCCGCCTCGTCCTCACCGAGGGCGCCAAGGGCATGAAGGGCGCCATCGCCAAGG
>CAZXHR010000007.1:4961-45803 GCA_964640465.1 uncultured Opitutaceae bacterium | reverse complement strand
CGACGAGTTGATGGAGCGCTGGGAAGGCCCCTTGCGCAGCTTCGCCCACCGTTATCTTCTCAATACTACCGATGCCGACGAGGTCGTGGAGGAGACCTTTGTGCGCATCTACCACAAGCGCGCCGACTTCGTCCCCGGCTCCAATTTCTCCGCTTGGATCTTCACCATCGCCGCCAACCTCTGCCGCCACCGGCTGCGTTGGCGCCGCCGGCATCCTTCCGAATCGATCGACATCCCCGATGAGGACGGTGCCCCCGGTCTGGGCTCGACATTGCCCGCCGGGGGGGCCGATCCCGCCTTCGCCGCCGAAGGCAACGAGCGCATCGCCGCCCTGCGCGCCGCCGTCGACACGCTGCCGCACGACCAGCGCACCGTCTTCCTTCTCCACTCGTACGAGAACCTGAGCTACCGCGAGATCGCCGCCGCCGTCGGCTGCTCCGAGCGCGGCGTCGAGACCCGGCTGTACCGCGCACGCCAGACCCTGCGCGACAAGCTCACCCATCTGCTTGCCATCGCCGCCGCCTGAGACCAGCAGCCCCGGTGCCCCGCGCACCGGGGCGGTGCATCGTCAGGCGACGCCATTCCGCCCTCTCAGTCCCTGAACGGGAAATCCCGCCGCCCCTCGACAACGGCGCCGGTCGCCCGCTTCAGGTTGTGTCGCACCGTCTCCAAGCTCTGGCGCACCAGTTCGCCCATCGAGCCGCACGCGAGGAACTCCCTCGCCTTGTAGTGCTCAGCTAGGCTCTCGCGCAGCTGTACCACGTTGGCCATCGGCGCCAGCTCCTGGGCCGCCATCGCCTCGAGCAGCAGGTCGAGCCGCTGGCCGACCAGCTCGGCGCGCTGGAGGATCAGCGTCTGCTCCTCGTGCTGGTACTGGAGTACGACAGTCGGGTTGAGATGCTCCAGGCAGAAGAGCGCCAGATACCGGTTCTCCGGGAAAAACTGCGGCAGGTAGAAGTTCTTCCGCGGGCTGTACGACTGCTGGTCGAAGTCCATCGCTCGAAACCGGATCGTCGGCTCGTCGAAGTCGGGCACGACCAGCGCCACGAAGTTGTACGCGCGCATGTCGCCAAGCAGGCGCACGAAGCACCGCTCGTTGAACTTCACCAGCTCCTTGGCCACGCGGATCGGCTTGAGGTCGCCGCGGTGCAGCCACTTGTCGATGAACACGTCGCCCGGGATGCCGATCACGTGTTCCTCCACCAGCGTGTCGCCGCTGGTGAAGAAGTTCATGCGGTTGGGCGAGAGCAGGTGCTCCAGCTCCAGCCCGAACACGCGCGAAGCGTCGGCCTTCTTCAGATAGAAGTAGTCCTGGTTGTCGTTGTATGAATTGACGATCCGGATGCGGAATGGCAACGAGTTGCCGAAGGTGCAGTAGTCGATCCGGTCGACGTAGAGGTGCTTCATCACCGAGAGGTCGCCCTGCACACGCAGCAGTGCGTAGAGCCGGCACAACGCGGCATTGAGCCGCTCCATCTCGTGCCGGTCGTACATCACGACCTCCCAGAGCGTCGGCTCGCCGTCCGGCCCCTCCAGCGGGATCGACTCCCGGAAGTGCATCAGGTCGCGATAGAGCACGGGAAGCTCGAGGTCGCGGTGGTAGCGCACCAGATAGTCGCGCAGCGCCGGAGAGATCGGATACGCAGGTTTGCGCTTGGTCGGCGAGATCGGCTGCTGGCGCGGCGGCATGCCCCGACCCTAGGGCAACACCGCCGTTTGGCCAGCGCCGAGGCGGCGCACCGGGTATGCGAAGCCCCTGCCGGACGCAAAAACGCCGCCCTGTGGCAGAAACCACGGGGCGGCGTGCAGAAGAATCGGCGGCCCAACTCAGGCGCGACGGCGGCGCAGTGCGAGGAGGACAACCACGGCGGGGAAAAGAAGGCCGCAGGCGCCGCCGCCACCGCTGTCGTCATCGTCGGTTGTCGACGTGCTGAGGGTGAGCGTGACCGGCACGGCGACGACCGTGCTGCCGTCGGCCAAGCCGATGGCAACAGTGTACTTGCCGGCCGTGCTGCTGCTCATGCTCGAGATCGTATAGGTCGAACTGGTCGCACCGGAGATCGGCACGTTGGCCAGACGCCACTGGTAGGTGCTGGCAGTCACGCCACTGGGCACAGCGGTGAGCGTGGCACTGGCACCAGCCGCCACGGTCGTGGCCGAGGCGGTGATAGTCGCCGAGCCGACGTCGGGGTTGTCGTACAGCCTACCGGCGGTGTTGCCCGCGAGGGCGGGGACGACCGTGGCGACTTCGGCGGGGGCCTGCATCTCGTACGAGTAGCCGGGCGTAAACACCGCATCCGCGCCCGCAGCGGTCGTACCGGTGCAGGATGTGTAGAGGTTGCCGCTGCTGTAGATGGTAGCCGTACCGGCCTTGGTCAGCGGATTGGCCACGCTGTTGAAGTGGTTGCCTTCGGAGAGCAGCTGCGCGGCACCGGAGAGCGCGGTGCCGGAGGTGTTGCCCGAGGTGTTCACGTAATTGCTGAACTGATGGACGTACCCGGACGCGGCGGCCGGCAGGGCGGAGGCCAGATTGTTGGACCACCAGTTGTGGTGGAGGGTGATGCGCGGGGTGTCGGTCACGCTGTTCGCAAGGCCCAGCGTCATGGCAGCCTGCCCGGACTTGGTCGCGGCAAACTCGCACCACGAGAACGTGAGCATGTCGGAATAGGTGGCTGCCACCTGCTCGGCGGAGCAGTCGAGGAAGGTGCAATGGGTGACGTATACCCGCACCGTGTTGGTCATCTGGATCGCATGGCCGGAGGGGTTGGACAGGTTGAGTCCGCGGATGATAACGTTGCCGACGCCGCTCAGGTTCAGGCAGCCTTCGAGACCGGCGTTGGCATCGGCGCCTTGGATGGTCTTGTTGGAGCTCACGGCGACGGTGCCGACCGAAAGCTGGCCCGAGACAGTGATCACATAGGCGGTGGAGGAAGTCGCGTAGGTGATGAACTGTTCGGCCGTGGTGGCGACCACATCGGTGCCCGAGGCGCCGCCATACACGGTGGCAGCGTAGCCGGTGGGAGCGATGACCGATTGAACAAGAGTGGTCGAACTGGAGCGGCCGTCCGTGGCAGTGGCGGTGGCAACGATGGTGTGGATGCCTACGTCGAGGGCGGCGGAAAGGGTGTACGTCCATGCTCCTGCAGTACTGGCGGTGGTCGTGCCGGCGGTCGTGCCATCGACAGTGATGGTCACTGTGGCGCTGGCTTCGGCGGTACCGGCGATGGTCGGAGCCGTGGACGAATAGATCACGGTCGTCAGATTCGAGATGACCGGAGCCACCATCGTGGACGCCACTGCTTCGCGTGCCGTCGCCGCTTGGCGCACGGCCGCCGTCGTAACCGAGATCTCGGAACCATAGGCGGTGCCCGCGGCGTTGGTGGCGTAAGCGCGGATCTGATAGGTCGTACCTTCGGCGAGGCCGGTCAGAGTAGCCATGAAAAGCCCGCTGCCGCTGCCGGCGGCGACCGCCGTGCCGGAATCAAGGGTGGGGCTGCCGGTCGTGTTGTAGACAAAGCCGCGCTCGGTCACCTCAGCGCCGCCAGTAGAGGAGACCGAGCCCGAGATCCCGATATTGTCACTGGCTGCGGTTGCCGCGCCCGTGGTGACGGAGGGCGTTGTGAGGGCCGCAGCGCTGCCCATTCCAGCGGGCGACGCGATGCCGGCGAGGGTAGCATTACCGTCGGCAGGCGTGTTGTTGAGCGTGTCCCCGGCGAGCGCCTGATGGGCGCCCAAGACGAGAAGGCCGGTGGCGGCGAAGAAACGAAGGAGACTCATATCGCGAGATCGTTCGAGGAGCGGAGTTGCGGGTGGTTTGTGCCCAAGGTGGTAGGCATGAGAGTGAATATTGTCGAGAACCTGCTCGTACGGTGGCGCCTGCGCCGATCATCAGGCAATGGACTTGGTAGGGGATGCCCATCTCGAGCGCCTCGACCCTTCTTGCCCACGCCAATGCAAGAAACCGAAGGGGCAACCGACACGACAGTGCCCGCTGGGAAGAAGATGGAGGGAGACCATGGACTGTCTTGCGACCCCAGAGTGCCGCCGTTGTTTCATCCGTTGTTGCGGAAATATCGACGGCAGATGCCCCTCGCTTCGCCCCAGAAGCGTTCCGGCGCCATGCGCGAGTTTCCGCCTTCACTCCCCGCCCGGCCTCCGACACCACTTTGCCCATGATCCTCGATGTCCTCCCGGTCCGCACCGGCAACGCCCCGGAGAACATGGCCCACGATTTCCTCCTGCTCCAGCGGTACCCGCGCCTGGCCGCCGCCCGCTTCCGGCACTACGACTGGCGCGGCCCGGCCTGGACCTTCGGCTACAGCCAGAAGATCGCCTTCGTCCGCGCCCAGCTCCCCACCGACGCCCGCGACTACACGCGCCGCGCCACCGGCGGCGGCGTCGTCGACCATACCGACGACTGGACCTACGCCCTCGTCGTTCCCCGCGGCCACGCGCTCTACGACGCACGCGCCACCGAGAGCTACCGACTCGTCCACCAAGCCCTCGCCGACGCCCTCCGCGAGCAGGCCGTCCCCGCCGAACTCGAGAAACGCACCGCTACCGCCGAGGACGTCGATCCTCACTCCGTGTCGCCTGAGCTTGCTCAGGCGGCGACGGCGCAGCCCGCCGCAGCCGCCCCCGCCGGTGTCTGTTTCCACCGCGCGGAGATCTACGACGTCGTCCACGCCGCCACCCGCGCCAAGATCGCCGGCGCCGCCCAGAAGCGGAACAAGCACGGTCTGCTCCTCCAAGGCTCGGTCTGGAAACCCGCCTGCGCCGCCCCCGTCGACTGGGAGGTCTTCCACGACACCTTCACGGCCCGCCTCGCCGCCACCCTCTCCGCCGAGATCGAGCAACCCGGCTGGCCAGACTTCGACTACGACGAGGAGCAAGCGCTCATCGACCAGTACGCCTCGCCCGAGTGGGTCGAGTACCGCTGATGCGACCGCTGGCGCGTTTGCACCTCCGCCACCGCGCACAAGATCGCACCGTCCCTCGGTGCCGTCCGCTTCCGACTTTCCGGGCTTCCTTCGCTTCGCTGGCTTCTGCCACCCGATTCACCGGCGATTCGTAAGCAGGTTGTACACTACGACTCCGACCGAACTTCCGTTTGCCGCCGCGGTCGCATAGCGCACTAGACTAGTCCAATCATGAAATCCCGCTTTCTCACGCTGGCCCTGCTCGCCACCTCCGTTCTCGCCTTCGGCGCCTGCACCCACGTCCGCGAAGCCACGAGCGATGCCGTCGCCTGGGTACGCGACGCACTCCAGACCACCGTCGACGCCCCGCTCGACCGCACCGTGAAAGCGACGACCAACGCGCTAAAGAATCTCCAGTTCGCCGGGGTCGCCACCAAAGCCGACGCCATCTCCGGCGTTGTCACCGCCATGACCGCACGCGACGAGAAGATCGAGATCACCATCTCCTCCATCACGCCGGTCCAGACCCGCCTCGACATCCGCGTCGGCGCCTTCGGCGACAAGCCCGTCTCCCAGCGTATCCTCTCCGAGATCCTCAAAGAGCTCCGCGACTAGTTCTCCCGCAGCTGGGCGACGCAGTCGCTCAGCTGCCCAACATCGCGCCACGGGCTGAACCGCTCCGCGGTCCAGCTTCGCTTCAATCCGTTCGCCACTCACGCCCGCTGCAACCGCTGCAGCAACTCGGCGTACTCCCACATCGGACCGTGCACGCCGCGCCGGCGCAGCTTCTCCATCGTCTGCGTGAAGGCCGGCGGCGGGTCGCCCACGATCCAGTTCGGATTTTCCGCCTGGTACTCGCGCAGCCGCGCATGCAGCGACTCCAGCGTGAACTCCGGCGCGATGTAGAACCGCGGCTCGACCAGGTAGTCGGCCGGCGCCTCGCCGCGCGACTCCGGCGCAACGGTCCGCCACAGCGGCGTTCCGGGATAGATCCGCATCCCGAGTGTACCGAAATAGTAGGCACCGGGCAGCGTCTTCGCCCTCGCGAGCGTCTCCTCGAGCGTGGCCCGCGTCTCGCCCGGCCCGCCGAAGATGATGAAGTGGCTGTACCGCATCCCCAACCCGTGCGTCAGCTCGCTGGCCGTCCGGATCTCGTCGTACGTGAAGCTCTTCCCGTAGCTCTGCAGCACCCGGTCGGACAGGCTGTCGGAGCCGTACTCGATGTGGCTGAGCCCCGCGCGCTGCATGAGCTGCAGCAGCTCGCGCGTCACCCCGCGCGGCCGCAGGAAACACTCCCACTGCACGCCGAGCTCGGCACGGATCAACGCCTCGCATACCGCGGCGACGTGCTCGTTGCTCGTGTTGAAGACCGAATCGACCAGGAACACGTACTTCACCCCGAGCGCCGAGAGCCGCCGCAGTTCCTCGACCACCGCCTCGGCCCCGAGGAAACGGCTGCGCGTGCCCTCGATGAGCGGGTACGTGCAGTAGCAGCAGTGCAGCGGGCAGCCGCGCTGGGTCTGCACGCCCGGCAGCGAGCCCTGCGCGAGATAGGCGCGCATCAGCTCGGGATCGTGGTGCGGCACGGTGGAAAACGCCGCACTCTCCGCGTCGCACGGCACGGCGCGCACGCCGCCGTCGGCCCCGCGGTACACCAGCCCGGGGATTCCGGCCAACGCCGCCTCGCCGCTACCGCCGCACAACGCCGCGATCAGCCGCACGATCGTCCGCTCGCCCGCGCCATGGATGCCATAGTCGATCTCGCCGAGCTCGAAGATTTCCCGCGGGAACACCGAGAAACCGCTCCCGCCGAGGATGATCGGCGCCGCCGTCGCCGCACGCACCCGCCTACAGTATTCCACCAGCTCGTGGATGAACGACTTCGGGTTGTGGCACTGCACGTTGTCGATGTTGCGCAGCGACAAACCCACGAAGTCCGGCGCGAACCGCGCCACGCACGCATCCAGCGGTTCCTGCGCCATCCGCGCGTCCCAGACTTCGGTGACGTGTCCCGCCGCCCGCAACGCCCCGTCGATGTACGCCACACCCACCGGATAAACCGGGTACGGCTGGTCGTACTTGTTGAGGTTCACGAGCAGCACCCGCACGGGCGCAGGCTCTGGGGCGGTGGGAGACATGAAGCGGTTTTGGTGCTGGGTTTCCCGCGGCGGCTCAAGTCCGAACGTCGCACCGCCGCGCCATCGGCTCGAGCTCCACGCCGGCGAGCGCCGTCGTCACGATCAGCGCCACCATCGTGCCCAGCGCCGCCACCACCGGGATCGAGCTCAACGCCAGCACGCCGAACGACGCCGCCGTCGTCAGCGCCGATAGCCGGATCGAGGGCGGCGGCTCGTCGCCGCGCGCGGCGTTCTCGGCCGTGAAAATCGCATAGTTGTGGCTCAGGCACACGCCCAGGAACGCCCCGAGCAGGTGGAAGAGGTTCAGCGTCTGTCCGGCCAGCCCCAGCACGCCGAAGGCGAACAGGCACGAGCCGGCCGGCAGCGCGAAGATCCGCACGCCGCGCCGCAGCCCGTACAGCACGAACACGCTCAGCCCCACCAGGCTCAGTCCGATCGTGCTCAGCCGCAGCGCCGACACCCGGTAGCGCGAGAACAGCCGGTTGAGCGACTGCAACTGGTCCAGCCCGATCGTCGCCAGCTCCGGCGGCGGCTCTGCACCCGGCAGATGCTCCGCCACCGTCGCAAACCAGCTCGCGCCGGGCTCCGTCGCCATCGTCAGCGCGACTGGTCCCTGCAGCGAGCCCGCAAGCGCGCGCACCGCCGCCGCGTAGTCGCCGGACGGAGCCGCCAGCCACTTCGCCCACTCGGCGTAGAACGGCCCGAACTCACCCGAGTCGAAACCGTGCCGCTCCAGCGCCGCGCGCAATGCCGGCTCGAAACCGCCGAGCGCCGCGCGTTCGCTCGCCGCGGCGTCCCACTCCGCCGGCGTCGGCACCGCCAGCCCGAGCGTCGCCACCGGCGCGCCGGCAAACTGCCGCGCATGCCATTCCAGGAACCGTCCCAGCGCCTCGCGCGCCGCCGCGGGCGACTCGCCGCGCGAAAGATAGACCGTGCGCCGCGGCGTCTCGCCGAACAGCGCCCGCACCTCCACTGCCTCCGCGCGCGCCGCCGCCGGCAACGCCTCCAGCTCACGGATATCGTCGCGCCAGTGCAGCCGCCACGGACCGACCAGCGCCACCGCGGCGCCGACCAGCAGCAGCGCCCGCGCGCCGTGCCGCCACGCCGGATGTTCGCCGTGCAATCGCGCCTGCGCGAAAGCCCACGTCTGCGAATAGGGCCGAGCGAGTTGACCGAACCACAGCAACGCGGTCGCAAGCGCCGCGATGAGTCCGCAGCTCACGAACACGCCGAGCTGACGGATCAGCGGCAGCTCCGAGAACAGCAGCAACGAGAACCCGAGGATCGTCGTGAGCGCGCTGGCCAGCAGCGGCTTGATGAGTCGCCGCACCTTCTCCCGGTACAGCTCGCCGGCGCGCACCGCCGGCTGGAGATAGAGGTAGAAGCCGTAGTCGATCGCCACGCCGCCCAGCAGCGAACCGACGACGAACACCAGCACGTGGACGCGCCCGAAGCAGAGCGTCACGCCAACCCACGCGCCGAGCAGCGCGCCGAGCACGACCGGTGCGAGGTGCACCGCCTGCCAGACGCGCCTCATGCACAGCGCCGCCACGCCGAGCACGGCGAGCAGCGAAATCACGTTGAGCGACGACATCTCGCTCTCGATCAACCGGCGGTTCTCCGCCGCGAAGCGGCCGATCGCCGCCCACTGCAACTGCGCTTCCGGCTCGACCGTCCGCGCCGCCGCCAGCGCACGCTCGACGGCCGCGATCACCGGCCCCTGGCCCGCCTCGCTCAACGGCGCCGCGCTGGTGCGCGCCCAGATCAGCGCGCGATCGCCAGCGCCACCGTTCGTCTCGGCAAAACCGGGCATCTGCGCCACCAGCCCCGGCAGCAACAGCAGCGGGTCCGCCGGCACGAGGTCCTGAAACGCCACCGCCTCCGGCTTCGCAAGGAACGCCTCCAGATCCGCCGCCGCGCGCTCGGCGAGCCACTCCGGCCAAGCCGCTGACGACGGCGCCGCCGCGTATTCGGCCTTCCGCGCCGCCAGCCAGCCGGGCAGCAGCAGTTCGAGGCGTTGCGCGAAAAGCTGGCGGCCGAGCGCGTCGCGCGGGCCGGTGTCGCCGGGCGAGCGCACCTCCGCGAAGGCCGGATCGGCGCGCAGCGTGTCGGCAAAGAGCACGGCGGCGCGCGCACGTCGCTCGGCGTCGGGACCGCTCAACGCGAAGAGCGCCACGCGCGCCTGGCGTTCGCTGGCCATGCTGCGCGCCAGCGCCAGCTCGGGCGAACGCTCCGCACTGGGGATCAGATCGAGCACGTCCGTCGAGATCTTCGCCGCATAGTCGAGCCGCGAGAGCCAGAGCAGCCCGAGCGCAATCCCGAACGCCAACAGCGCCCGCGCCGTCCATTTCTGTCGTGCCGGTTCCATGGATTCAGCGGAAGAACCGCTTCGCCTCCTCGGCGGTGAACGTCACGCCGGTCTGCGTCTCGCCGATGAGGACCTCGACACGCTGCTTGGCCGAACGGCGGAACTCCAGCCGGCTCACGCGTTCGCCCGAACCCTCGACCGTCAGAGTGCTCAGGTGCCGCGCGAGCTCCGGTGTGCGCGGGACGAAGTCGAGCCGCCAGTCGTCGCCGTCGCGCGCGGCGCAGAGCGTGAAGAGTTTCAGCAGCGCGGGCAGGTCGAAACGCAACACGGGCAGGAGCGCGGCGTCCATGCGTGGCGCGTTCGGATCGGCGGCCATCGTGCGCGTGCGACCCTTGGCGTCGCGCAACATCAGTCCCTTGGCATCGACCACGCAGAGCTGCTCCTCCGGCTGCGTGTAGTGGAGGCTCAAGCCGCGTTCGTCGGAGTGCCGCAGCTCGCCGCGCAGCACCACCGGCTCCTTGCGCACGCTGAACCAGCGGTTCTCGGTGAAGGTCGACAGCACGCCGCCCTGCGCCGCGAGCGCGGCGAACAACGGCGCCCACGCGTCGTCATTTCCGCCGGCGACCAGTTCCGGTCCGGGTGCGGGCGGCACCGCGGCGCGGACGACGGCGCAGAAACAGAAGGCGAGAGCTGGAAAGAATCGTTTCATCGCGGGGGACCGGTCTTCGCCCGGCCGTCGACGACTCAGGCAGGCGGAACCCGCCGCGTCGAGAACGTCCCGCTCCCCGCCACCCGCCGCCTCCCGAACTTGTCACGTAATACGTGACAAACTCCGGGCCCGGCCAGCGGCCGGGCCGGCGCTTCGCCGGTCGCCGCGCCATCCCATCTCCGCCCTTCAGGCCGGCCGGTTGCTTCGCCGCACCCGGCGCACGGCGACCCAGCGCCAAAGGAGCAGCTCGACGATGAGCCGGGTGTGGAGCCAAACCATGCGGACGTTGTCGCGCATGTAGTGGAAATGCGAGACGCCGCCCTCGGCGCGCGAGAGGTAGCGGCAGGCGGCGGGGAGGTTGCGCACCGGCATGCCGGCCCAGAACAGCCGCACCGCCACCTCGGGGTCGAAGTCGTACCGCCGCGCGAAACGCGTGCTCCGCAGCGCGCGCACCGTCGCCGCGAGCGGATAGACGCGGAAGCCGAAGAGCGGGTCGTCGATGCCCGCGCCGCCCGTCTCGAAATGCACGAGGCCGATGCTGAGCTTGCGTCCCTTCAGTCGCACCAGCGGCGCCTCGGGGCCGAACACCGGACGCCCGAGCACGAGCGCCGCCGGCTCCGCCTGCGACGCCGCCATGAAATCGCGGATGCGGTCCGCCGGGTGCTGGCCGTCGGCGTCCATCACGAGCGCATGAGTGAAGCCGGCCGCAAGCGCCGCCTCGGCGCCGGCGAGCACGGCCGCGCCCTTGCCGCCGTTGCGCGGTTGACGAAGCACGCGCAGGCGCAGCTCGGTGCGCGCGAGCTCGACCACGCCCGCCTCGCTGCCGTCGGTGCTGCCGTCGACCACGACCCACACGTCCGGCCACTGCGCCAGAGCCTCGCGCACCGTCGCGAGCAGGCGGGCCCCGCCGGTGTTGTAGGTCGGGATGAGGACGAGATGAGTGAGGCCGGCGCTCATGCGGAAGCGGCGAGCTGCGTTTCGAGGTGCCGTTGCACCTCCACGGTGAGATCGGCCGGGCTGCGGTCCGGGTCGTGCTCCCAGCGGCGATCGAGCGCGATCTCAATCCAGGCCGGCAGGACCGCCGGCGGTTTCCACCAGGCGCGGCCGCGCGGCACCAGACCTTCGCTACACCGGATGCGCAGGAGCTGCACCGGCGCCTGCGCCCGCGAGGCGATGAGCGCGAAGCCGGGCCGCAGCGGGTTGAGCGCCGCGCCGCGCTCAGTGCGCGTGCCCTCGGGGAAGACCAGCAGCGAGCGGCCGGCGGCGATCTTCGACGCCACCTCGCGCACGAGGTCCACGCCGGGCACGCCGCTGGAGTAGCCGGCGAGGACCGCCGCGGGCCCGATCGCCGGGTTGCGCATCAGCGCCGGCTTGAAGATGCAGATCGCGTCGGGCAGCCGCGCGAGCAGGAAGGTGGCGTCGAGCAGTGTCGGATGGTTGGCGACAAACACCGTGCCCGCCTCCAGCGGACGGTCGAAGCCGCGCCAGCTCACCCGCAGCACGCCAGTGGCGTGGAACCACCGCAACCAACAGTCGAAAAGCCACCGGATCGTCCGGCGTGTCCGCGCGCCGCAGTCGGCGCCACGGGGCACGAGGAGGAACGGCAGGCAGCACAGGTTGAGCAGCACGCCCACCGCGCCGAACACCGCCCACGAGGCGTAGTAGGCGCCGACCCAGTAGGCGCGCCGGATCATGCCGCGCCCTCCCGCACCGAAACCGCGGCTGGCGCCACAGGGTTGAGCGGCGTGAAATTGAACCACTGGTACGGATCGCGCCGCAGCAGCGCCTCGACCTGCGTGAGGAACGCCTGGAAATGCGCGCGCGCCCGCTCCAGAGCCACTTCGCGCGGCTCGCCGGGGATCGGATCGAAGCGCGGCGAGGCGTGGAGTGTCGCCAGATCCGGGTTCTCCGGCACGCCCACGGACAGCAGCACCGGCCGCTGGAAGATCAGCGCGAGGTGGTAGATCGTGAACGGGAACAACCGCCGCGCGCCGAGGAACTCGAACGCCTCCGTGCGCGCCGCGAACTCCGCGCGGTCGCACTGCATCGCGATCGCTGCCGGCGTGGCCGCGGCGTCCTTCAGCGCGAAGAGCATCTCGCCGGGGTCGTTGATCCAGAGGAAGTGCAGCCGCCCGCCGAAGCGCTCGGCCAGCGCGTCGGTGTCGTGCGAGTTGCCCACCCGCTGCCGCACCACGTACACATCCTGGTGGTCGTAGCCGCCGATCTGGCAACCTTGGAGATCCGATACGCCGACGTGGAACGTGCCGAGCAGCGCCGGCCCGCCGCGCTCCAGCCAAGCGCGGAAATCGTCGGCGCCGGGCGCGTAGACGGTGCGGTGCGGGCGGCCGTTGATCACGCGCAGCTTCGTCATCAACGCCTCCTCGAAGGCGAAGAAGTGCCGAAACACCTCTCGGAATCGCGGCGGGCGGCCGAGGATCGTGGCGAGGTACTCGCGCGAGTGCCGCCGCTGCTCCGGCATGTTCGCCAGCGCGATCAGCGTGCCGATGCCGCGCAGCGGCCGGTAAATCGCCTCGGGCAGGATGCGGTCCGCCGTGCGCAGGAACCGGTAGCCCCAGCTCGGGCCGGGGTTGCGCGGCGGCTGGACGGGAACACTCACCGCCATTCCAGGACAAGCCTCCAGCCGGGCGCGACTGCGCCGGCGAACGGACGACGGTTGTGCAGAAGCTCGAACCAATCAGCCAACGCGAGCGCGCCGGCAGCGTCGACCGATGCTTCGAGTGCGATCCGCCCACAGGTCTCGCCGCTGCGAGTTGCTGTGAGCGCCAGCGCGAAGGCGAAGGCGCGGTCGCTCGCCGCGCCGTGCGGCACCAGCCAGGTGCCGCGCTCCTCGCCGCCGCAAAACAACACGCGCTCCGCATGCGCAAGCAGCGCGGCCTGCACGGCCGTCGCCACAAGCTGATTGCCGCCGGCCAGTGGGAAGAACTCGCGCACGCTGCGCTGCCGGCCGATCAGGCCCTGCTGCGCGCCGCTGGGATGGATCGATGTCTGGAAGAGCGTGGGACTGGCGACGGGGAAGCTGTCGAGGTAGCCCTCGAGCGCGCGGCCCTCACCGAACTGCGTGGCGTACACGAGCGCGTCGTCCTCGCCGGGCTGGAGCTCACCGAGCACCGCGCCGACGAACATCCCGAGCTGCGTCATGCGCCGCACCGCCCCGGGGGCGAAACGCGACTTCAGCCGGTCGCGCGTGGCGGCCGGCTCCTCGGAGCCGGGAGCGTCGGTGCGGACGGCTTGGATGAAACGTTCAAGCATGGCTGAGGAGGAACGCGGCGTGCGCACCGCCGAAGGCGTTGCTGGCGCAAACGGCCCCGTCGAAGGCTCGGTTGTCGAAGGGCGCCGTGGCGACGGCGTCAGTGAAGGTCGGCGACGCGGTGCCGACGGTGCCGGGCGTCGTGCCGGAGCGCAGCGAGGCGGCGGCGATAGCGAGCTCGACCAGCCCGCAGCTGCCGAGTGTGTGGCCGAGACTGCCCTTCCAGCCCACGAGCGGCGCGCCGGGGAACACCTGCGCAACAGCGGCAGCTTCGAGCCGGCCGGCCTCCAGCGTGCCGGTGCCGTGGCCCTTCACCCAGAGATTCCGCCCCGCGGCGGCCGCGGCAAGCGGCGCCAGCGCGGCGGCGAAACCGGAGCCGTCGGGCTTGTTGGCCGTGAAGTGGAACATCTCGTTGTGGAGACTGTGCGCGCCGATCGCGAGGTCGCCGCGGTCGCGCGTGAGCACCGCGTAGCCGGCGCCGTCGCCCAGGCCGATCGAGCCGGCGGCGCGGTCCTGGTAGGGCGCGGGCAGCTCGGTGTTGAGGATCTTCAGCGCGTGAAAGCCGCCGGCGACGAACGGGCTGAGAAAATCGTAGCCCACGACCAGCACCTCGTCGGCCGCGCCGGCCTCGAGCAGACGCGAGGCGTGGACGAGGCCCAGGTGCGCGGAGACACACGCGTGCGAAAAGATCGCCACGTTGCCGCCCCAGCCGAGCGTGCGGCGCACCAGCTCGACGGAGCCGTGCGGGGTGCCGTGCGGCGCGTGGCCGGTATCGCCAGTGCGGCGCAGCGCGTGGAGGCTGCCGACGCCGAAGTTGCTGCTCGTCACGCAGACAGGGCGGCGGGCGGTACCCCAGCCGGGGCCGGCGACCGGAGCGAGCAGCGTCGCCAGAGGCTGGAGCCAGGCGGGCGGGTTAGCCTCGTCGAGCGCGCGGCCGGGCAGGAGCGCGAGCGGCACGGCGTCGCCCCCGTCGCGACCGAGGACGGGCGTCGGCTTCAGCGCCCGTTCGCCGCGGAGCAACGCGGCATGCGTGGCCACGGCATCGCCAAAAGGCGTGAGGCAGTCGCAGGCGGCGAGGCGAACGCTTGTGGGAGAAAGGCTGGCCATGCGATCGCGAGCCGGTTCGGCTCAGGCGGGAAGCTTGGAGGCGTCGGCGCGGGCGCGGATGAAGGCGGCGAGACTGGCGACGCAGGCGAGCGCCTGGCGCGACTCCTCGGCGCTGCCGATCTTGATCCCAAACTCCTTCTCGATCTTCACGACCAGCTCCAGCGCGTCGATCGAGTCGAGCGACAGCCCCGAGCCGATCAGCGGCGCGGTATCCTCGATCTGGGCGGGCGAGATGTCCTCGAGGTGCAGGGTTTCGACGATCAGGTGCTTGAGACGTTCGGTGAGGGGGTCTGCCATGATTTGGAGCGGACAAAGTTGGCGATACACCGTTTGCCGGCGCAAGCATGGATCACAAACCGGCGGCTGAAGAGGCCTCGGGAACGGCAGAAAACCGCGGGCGGCCGGCAGCTTACCGCCAGAGCTTCTCGGGCAAACCGCGCAATACTGCCGGCTGGTACAGCACCAGATCCGGCGAGCCGTCCGCCATGCGGATGGTGAAACGGAAAACCTTCGTGGTCGCCGCATTCGCAAAGAACCACGGCAGCGTGCCGCGATCCAACGCAAAGCCGGCGGACTCGCCCTTCCAATAGCCGTTGCCCAGGACCGTCGACAGCACCGGCGAGCTATCCTCGACGAGCTTCACGGCCACAGGACCAGTCACGTCCTCCACCAGCACACTTTCCATCGCCGGCCTACCAGAGAACCCGAAGGCGTAGTGCAACTTGTGATCCCGCAGAAAATATCCGGCGATCTCGACTCGCACGCCTCTGCCGACAGCGGGAAGCGGCACGCCCCGCTCGACCTCCGCGGCGATCTTCGTCCCGCCGAGTATGGTGAACGACTTTGTCTTCGCCTCCGCCAGACCGGCAGCGAGCGCCAACAGGGTCAGGAGGAAAAGTGAGCGTTTCATGGAAAACGGAGCGGTGCGGCAGCTCACTCCCGCCAGCGGCGCAGCACGTGGCAGACGTTGCTGCCGCCGAAACCGCTGCTGTTGTTCAGCACCACGTTCGGCGCGACGGCCAGCGCCTCGCGCGGCAGATCGAGCCCGTCGCAGACCGCATCGGGCGTGCGCAGGTGGGCGTTGCCGGGGATGTAACCCTCGGCGAGGGCGAGCGTGCAGAACGCGGCCTCCATCGCGCCGGCCATCGAAAGCGGGTGGCCGGTCAGACCTTTCGTGCTGCTCACGCGCGGGCGAGCGCCGGCATCGGCGAAAACCGCACGCAGCGCCAGCGCCTCGGCCTTGTCGCCGACGGGCGTCGAGGGGGCGTGGGCGTTGACGTAGTCGATTTCCGCGGGCGCTGCACCGGCATCGGCCAACGCGCGCTGCATCGCCAGCCGCAGGCCGGCGCCCTCGGGGTGCGACATCGCCATGCTGTGGCCGTCGGCGCTCTGCCCCCAACCGGCGATCTCGGCGAGGATCGGCGCGCCGCGTTCCAGCGCGAGGTCGGCGGCCTCGATCACGAGCGCCACCGCGCCGCCGGCGCCGACGAAGCCGTTGCGGCTCGCATCGAACGGGCACGAGGCCAGCGCGGGGTCGCTCTGTGCGGAGAGCGCGCGCATCGCGGCGAAGGGGAGGATCGTCTCGGCGTTGTGCTCCTCGGCGCCGACGACGATCACGCGGCGCAGCCGGCCGAGCCGGATCTCGTCGCAGGCGTAGCCGAGCGCGTGGCTGGAGGAGGCGCAGGCGGAAACGAAGCCGCACACCGCGCCGGCGATGTGGAAGTGCGCACCGAGGGTGAAGTTGAGCGTGCCGCAGATCGAGCCGACGACACCCATCGGATTGCCGCGCTCGCCGCGTGCAGCGTCCATCTGCCCGAGGTTGTGATGGAGCATCCGCGCCGAGCCGGCAGAGGCGCAGAACAGCCCGGTGTCCGGAAGATTGGCGACATCGGTCGAGGCGAGGCCGGCGTCGGCCAGCGCCTGCTCCACCGCGCAGAACGCGAACACGCCGTGCGGCGCGAGCCCGCGGAGGGTTTCGCGCGGGATGTCGTAACGGGCGGGCCACGTCCAGTCGCGGCAGTTGGTCGAGGAGACGTCGAACTCCCGCACCGTGCCGGCAAGCTTCACCGGTACGTTGGGATTGCCGAGGAACTCGACCGGGGCGAGCCCGTGGAGGCCCTCGCGAAGGGAGGCGGAGACGGCGGCGCGGTCGTTGCCGATCGGGGTGATGAAGCCGAGCCCGGTGACGACCGGCCGACGGGAGGCTGGACCGGCGGTATTCACGAGGCGGCGGCGCTGGCGCTGGCGCGTTTCGCGACGAAGTCGCACAGTTCGCCCACGGTGTGCAGAGCGAGAATGTCCTCGTTCTTGATCGCCACCTTGAAGAGGTCCTCGAAGAAAAACACGGTCTCGGCCACGGCGAGCGAGTCGAAGCCGAGGTCCTCGATCAGTCGCTCGTCGAGGCGCAGCGCCTCGGTGCGCGGGTGGGCGGAGTTGCGCGGCATGAAGTCACGCACCGCGGCGAGCACGACCACGCGCAACGCGGCCGCATCGCCGGTGGCGCGGAAGCTCTGGTAGGCCGCGCGCACCTCGGCGGGGAAGCGGACGAGCGGCTGGGGAAGATCGGACGATGTGGGCATCGTGGGATGTCAGCAAAAGCCCCGGGCGCTCCGGCACAAGCTTCCGCTTCGCCGCTTCCCAAAGCGCGAAGAGGCGGAAACACGCACCTCCGCAGCAAGAATACGGTTTACGAAACGGTTCGCCGTGATTCGATACAGCGCAGTCTCCACGCCGGTTCCCCCACTGCCGGCAGACGCTCAACCCCAACACCCATCATGCGCAGAGTTACCCTCGTTTCCGCAGCCCTGCTCGGCTGCCTCGTGTTCGCCTCCGGGTGCGCCGTCGGTCGCCGCACTCTTCCGCTCAACGTTCCCCAGACCACCGGCATCGGCACCGCCAAAGGCACCGTCTTCATCGGCGAGGTCGCCGACGGGCGCCACTTCGAGAACAAGCCCCAGCTTCCCTCCGTGCCCTCGATCGATGGCGACGTGACGAAGGCCAGCAAGGAGCAGCTCGCCAACGTCATCGGCCGCCAACGCAACACCTACGGCGGCGCCCTCGGCGACATCGGCCTGCCCGACAACGACACGGTCATGAACCGCACCCGACTGCTGATCGAGGAGGGCTTCCGCCGTAAGGGCTACGCGATCGGCACCGATCCGACGTCCGCCACCACCGCCACGGTGGTCATCGACGAGTTCTGGGCGTGGATCACGCCAGGCATGTGGAGCCTCTCCTTCGAGGCCAACGTCGCGTGCCGGATAACTCTCAAGAAGGACGGCAACGCCAAGACTCTCAACATCCGCGGCTACGCCATCAACAAGGGCCAAGCCGCCACCAATCCCAATTGGGAGAAAGCCTACCAGGCCGCCTTCGCGGATTTCCTCGCCCGGCTCGATGCGGAGCTGACCAACGCGGGACTGTAGTCCCGACGTCCTCCACCACATTCCGTCTCTCGCGCCCGCGTCGGTTCGCCGCCGCGGGCGTTTTCGTCTTCGCACTGCCGCACTTCCGCGCTCCGCGCGCTTGATCCCCACTCGGCGCGCCGCTTCGCTCCTCGTCTCAACTTCACCGCGCCCCCACCGCGCATGCGCGTCACCCTCGTCCATCCCGCCGGCTTTAACTTCGTGCCCGGCCAGCCCGACTTCTCCGTGCTGGCAAACCGGATGGCGCCCATCGGCATCCTCCAGCTCGCCGCGTGGCTGGAGAAACACGGCCACCCGACCGCCGTGCACGACTGCCTCGGGCCGGTCGCCCCGCGCGGCATCGCCGCCAACGCCGCGGCCATCCTCGCCACCAAGCCCGATCTGATCGGTTTTTCGGCGACCACCGCCGGTTTCCTCGACGCCGTCGATCTCGCCGCCGAGATCCGCCGCCGCGAGCCGGCGATCCAGCTCGTCGTCGGCAACGTCCACGCCACCGCCATCGGCGCGCCGCTGCTCCAGCATTTTCCCGAGATCGACGCGCTCTGCATCGGCGAGGGCGAGGGCGCGATGCTCGACCTCGCCGAGGGCCGCCCGTGGCGCGACATCCCGAATCTCGTCTACCGCGACGGCGACACGATCCGCACCAACCCGCGTCGCGCGCGCATCCTCGATCTCGATTCGCTCCCCTTCCCCGCCTACGAGAAGCTCGCCGGCTTCCCGCGCGGCTACCACCTGCCGCTGTTCTCCTACGAAAAGCGCTGGGGTGCCACGATGATCACCTCGCGCGGCTGTCCCTACACCTGCTCCTTCTGCGACCGCACCGTCTTCGAGCGGCTCCACAAGTTCAATTCCGCCGCCTACATCCACGAGCACATGCGGCACCTGCACGACCGCTTCGGCGTGCACCACCTCAACATCTACGACGACCTCTTCACCGCGCACAAACAGCACATCGACGAACTCTGCCGCCTGCTCGTCGACCGCCCGCTCGGCGTGAGTTTCAACTGCGCCATCCGCACCGGCCACACCTCCGCCGAGATGCTGCGCGACCTCAAGCGCGCCGGCGCCTTCATGGTCCCCCTCGGCATCGAGTCCGCCGATCCCGCGATGATGCGCCGCCACAAGGCCGGCGTCACCCTCGACGCCGTGCGCGACACCGTGGAGAAGATCCACGCCGCCGGCCTGCGCGCCAAGGGTCTGTTCATCTTCGGCCTGCCCGGCGAGACGCCCGAGACCGTGCGCACCACCAGCGACTTCATCCTCTCGCTCGACCTCGACGACATGAACCTCACCAAGTTCAGCCCGCTCTACGGCGCGCCGATCTGGGAGGAGTGCACCAGCGGCCGCTCCGGCGACTTCGTCGAGGACTGGCGGCTGATGAACTGCCTGAACTTCGTCTTCAAACCGGCCGGCTTCGCCAGTCTCGAAGAGATGGATGCCCTCTACAACTGGCACGTCCGCCGGTACTACGACAGCAAGGGCTACCGCCACCGCTTCGCCCGCCGCCTCTGGTCGCACCGTTGGAGCCTCTGGCACGTCGTCAAGCACACGCCGGAGATCATCAAGGCCGCACGCTACTTCAGCGCGAACAAGGCGCAGCTCGAGGCGGCGAAGCGCGACTTCCCGCTCCACCCGCGCCAGCCGCAAAACCTCGCGCCCGCCCTCAGCCCCGAGCTCCGCGCCGATGCGTGATTCCCGGCAATCGAAGAACGGTGAGGCAACCAGCTCAATAGGTAAGCAATAGGCGGTCAGACACTTCCTGGTCGCTCGCATCACGACCATCGAGTTGGAATCGCTTTAGCATTGAACGCCCTAGGCTGACGAACACCTCGCGTTCGAAAAGACCGCGCGGCGCGTCGATGACGCAGTCGAGCTCCCCTGAACGTTTCTTGCCATCAATGCTCAGCACAACCCTCACGCCTCGTGTTTTGCAGTCAGCGATCTCATCAAACAGCTCTTCGAGCTCAAACGATTGAGCGCCGTAAAGAATAGCCTGCGAATGGGCGTACGGCGGATCACAATAGACCAAATCTCCAGCTTCGGCGCGCCGCATGATCTCGCGATAGTCCGCTTCAAGGACTTCCGCATGCCTCACCCGTTCATGCCAAACATCGACACGACGTGCGAACGCATCAGGCGGGATGGGCTGGTGTGCCCCGCAAGGGGTAGACATGAAGCCATCCGCTTTGCGAAAGCGCACAACCCCGCCGTAACATGCGCGACAAAGAAACAGGAAATCCCGACCGTTGGGCTTAGCGTTGAACGAAGCCAATACTTTGGCATAGGCGCCCGTTTTTCCGTGAACCGCAATCAGTCGCCAACGCTCCTCATACCACAGCTTAAGTTGTTCCGGTGCATGGATTAGCCCGTTCCATATCTCCACCAATGGACCAAACACATCAGCTCCCACCGCCCGCTCGGGAGCCAGAGTCGCCAAAATCGCCCCACTTCCAAGAAACGGTTCATAGTAGGTACCGAACTCGCTCGGGAAGTAACCGATGATCGCCCCGGCCGAGCGGTACTTGTTGCCAATCCATTTCAGCAGTTGGCCGTTCAACTGCGGCAGGGCGTCGAGGTCGGAGAGAAGGGCTAGTTGCGGCATAAGGGGAAAGGACCCAAGCAAGAGGAATGCCGCAAGTCAATTATCCCCGTTTGGGATATGCCTCATGTGTATGATAGAAAATAGCACCCTTGAAAGAGACCCACACCCGACCGCATGGCATCATGTGCTCCCTGCTCAAAGAGTTCCGCCTTCGCCAGAAACTCACCCAGGAGGAGCTGGCAAAGCGGCTAGGCGAGCATCAGTCGTTCGTGAGCAAGGTGGAATCGGGCGAACGACGAGTGGATGTACTGGAGCTGCGCGCTCTATGCCGTGCGCTGAACACCAGCTTGCCTCAGTTCGTCAAGGCGCTCGAAGCGCAACTCGATGAAGCCTGATCCGCGATTCCAAGAACTACCCAAGTGCTTCTGGGCATACGTTCGTAGCCTCAGCGAGCACATCGGTTACACCCGACGCGGTAGCGGCGAAATTATTGTCCCGGATCTGAAAACGATCTCGGATGCATTGGTCGAACTCGGACTTACGGCAAGCGGGGCTTACTCGCACCAAGGCCGACACACAGATCTTACCTCGCAGCTACTCACATATTTCCGCCATCGGGCACACTGCCTGAACGATGTCGTCTGCAATCAACTTTTGGACGCGCGACAAGCGGAAATCCTATTCGAAAATACATGCCAGACGCTTGGCTACCGACCGGTACAACAGCCCAGCGCCAAGAAAGCGAAGGCGCTACTGCTGCAGTCTCCAGATGGAGAAACGCTCGAGGTTCCGATGAACAAGCAAAAGGGAAAGAAGAAGAAGAAACCGGCCTACCTCACAGGATTGGTCAACCTCTTGGTCCATGCGCACAAGGGACCGATGACCTGTGATCTCGATCCCCGGAAGCTGACCGCGTTTACCCGCAAAGGTCGCGCCCTACGTACGCTATCCCGGCGCGTCGACGGCACATTCCCGGGAAACCTGAACCCTGTTTCGCTCTGGGAGATCAAAGAGTACTATCATACTACCACATTCGGAAGCCGGGTGGCCGACGGCATCTACGAAACACTGCTCGACGGCTTGGAGTTGGAAGAACTGAGGGCGAGCGAGTCGGTGGAAGCGAAACACTACCTCTTTCTCGATGCGAAATACACTTGGTGGAACTGCGGACGATCCTACCTCTGCCGCGTGATCGACATGCTGCACATGGGATATCTTGACGAAGCCATCTTCGGCTCGGAAGTTGTCGAACGCGTGCCTGCACTCGTCGCGGAATGGATCAAGATTGCAAACGCTCGGCCGATCTAGCTAGAGCGAGTTCCGCAACCACGCTGCGTCCAAACATACACCAGCAGTAGGTAGGCACAGAAGCAGGAGCAGCCCCTTCTGCGGTTTTTCCTCGCCCACGCCGCCCCCTAAACGGAACGCTCGCACCTGTGAGCCTCAGCCTTCTCGACCTATGGCGACAGACCGTCCGCCGTGCACCGGACGCCCTCGCCGTGATCGACGGCGCCACCGGCCGTCGTTGGTCGCGCGCCGAGCTTGCCGCCGTCGCCGAGGACTGGAGTCGCACCGTCGCCGGCGGCCACGATCTCGCCGGCCGCCGGGTGCTTGTCGCCGAGCCCAACGGCGCGCAGTGGCTCCACGTGTTCCTTGGTCTGTTACAGCTCGGCGCGATCCCGATCCCGGCCGACTCCACCGAGCCCGCCGCCGCGCTGGCCGAGCAGGCCCGCGGGCTCCGCGCCGCCGCACTCTGGCACGCCGGCGCGCTGCTTCCGTTTTCCGGAGCCACGCGCCATCGCCGAAGCGACCTCTGCCTCTTCAAGCTCACCAGCGGCAGCACCGGCGTGCCGAAGGCGCTGCCATTCACCCACGCCCAGATGCTCGCCGACGGCCGCCAGGTCAGTGCCTCGATGGGTATCGGCCCCGCCGACCTCAACCTCGCCGTCATCCCGCTCGGCCACTCGTACGGGCTGGGCAACCTCGTCGTGCCCCTGCTCGACCAGGGCACGCCGCTGCTCTGCGTCGCCAGTCCGCTGCCCCAGGCGCTCGCCACCGACATCGCCCGCTGGCGGCCAACCGCCTTCCCCGCCGTGCCCACGCTGCTGCGCGCGCTGGTCCGCAGCGACATCGCGCCGGAACAGCTCGCCAGCCTGCGGCTCGTCATCTCCGCCGGCGCGGCCCTCCCACCGGAGCTCGCCGCGGAGTTTGCGTCCAAGTTCGGCCGGCGCGTGCACAACTTCTACGGCGCAAGCGAGACCGGCGGCATCTGCTACGACGCCACCGGCGAAGCCACGCTCACCGGCGCCAATGTCGGAGCCCCGATGGTCGGCGTTCGGCTACGTTTCCGCGCCGGGCGGCGCTTCGCCGTCGAGAGCGCCGCTGTGGGCGGCACGGGGCGGTTCTCCCCGGCCGACCGCGGCCAGCTCGATGCCGGCGGCGGGCTCGTGCTGCTCGGCCGCGCCGGCCGCACCGTGAAAATCGCCGGCCGCCGCCTCGACCTCGCCGAGGTGGAGAAGGCGCTGCTCGCGCTCCCCGGTATGCGCGCCGCCTGCGTGATCCCGCATCCACAGCGCGCCGACGCCCTCGCCGCCGCCGTCGCCAGCGACCGCACCGGAGCCGAGCTCCGCGCCGAGTTGGCCACGAGGGTTGCGCCGTGGAAGATCCCGGCGCACATCCTTCCGCTGCCCGAGCTGCCCGTCACCGAGCGCGGCAAGACCGACCGCAAAGCGGTGGAGCGCTTGCTCAGCCAAGGAACGAGGTAGGGATGCTTCTCGAAACGTCCGTCCCCCTCGCTCAGCTCCGCCGCAGCGACTCGCTTTTACGACAGGCCTCGCTCGCGGCGGTTCGCTCTTCCCGCGGTGAAATCTGCGAAAGGAACCGCCCTACATCAACCGTTGGCCGCACCGAGCACCGTGGCCTCGATCTCGACGTTGAGTTCGGGCCGGCAGATGTCGGAACGCAGGTAGCTCACAGCATCGGGCGGCGTTAGCAGCTCGCGCTCCAGCACGGCCCGCACCGTCGGCAGATCAGCAGCGTGTCGCAGGTATACCTTGAAGTGCCGCGCCTCAGCCCGACCGCGTGCCAAGTCGGTGCCGATCCCGCAGGCCACGGAGATCTCGCGGAGATTCTCCAACGTGCAGGCAAGCTGCGGCAGCGTCTCGTCCGGCGCCACCGTGGCATGCCCGCGGATCGCCGCCGTACCCGAGATAAATACGTCCGCATGCCCAGCTGTCTCCCGCAGCACCACCGTCGCCCGGGCGAAGCTGGGCGAACGCGGCCCGTGCTCCGGCGGGTATTCGTAGGCCGGCAACTGCAGCGGGTTCTCCACGTGGCGCGGCGCCGCTCTCGTCGCCGCGAACACTACTGTCAGCTCCGGTGCGTCGGTGCCCACGGCCGATGCGGCCGGAATCGCCGCATGGAAACCGGGGCCGAATTCACCCTCGAACGCCAGCGAGCGCCCGCGGCTGAAGGCGCGGTATCGCTCAAGCCCTCCTGCATCCGACTCGTTGATCGCCGGCACATAGTTCCAGATCCGGGCCAGATTCCATCCGCGCGCCGCGGCGAACAGCGCCTCGTACAGCCGCCGCGCCTCGGCCTCGATGGCGCCGCCCGCAGCCGACGCGACTCCCGCGCCAAGCAGCCAATCGCCCGAGCGGGCCAGGACAAACGGCCCCGCGCGGCCGCCCGTTTCCGCGGCGGTAAATAACGTTTCGACCGGTCGCCCGTGGAGCACGGGCAGGCCGGGCGACATGGATCCGAAGGCCAGATGCAGCCCGACGCCGAACCGCGTCGTTGCAGGCGCGTGGTGGTGGGCGGCAGTCACTTACTTGGTCAACAGGACGCGGCCGAGATAGACGTCGATGTCCTTCCGCAGGTTCTCGATCCAGCGCATCGGCAGCCCGCCGCCGCGCGAGTCGCCGACCGCGTAGATGTCGATCTTCGCGTTGTCGTAGCGAATCGTGAGCGTGCAGACATTCTTGCCACGCTCGTAGTGGGCGACGATCCGCCCTTCGCTCTTGTCGCGCACAATCCATTTACGGGCGATCAGCGACTGAGTGATGGCCGATTCGACATCGACCGCAGTGAGCTTCGCCGAGACAGGGATCGATGCGACGTTGGAGCCAATGTTGTCGTCGGCCGCTTTGGCGACAGGCGCAGATCCAAGCGCCGCGAGGAAACCCAGCGCACACAGGGCGCAGGCGAGAGTCTTTGTGAGCTTCTTCATGGATAGAGGGCGCAGGCTAGGCGCGCCGATTGTCCGGGCAAGAGCGTTGTGGCGGCACTACCGCGCCAGGAGTGGAGGCGCGGCCCGCCGCTCGCCGTTTGCGCAGCAGGTGCACCAGCGCGGCCACAAACCCGAGACCGGCAAAAGCCAGCAGCGCCGTCCGACCGCGGCCGCGCACGAGGGCGTCGCCACCGGTGATCGTCATCGCGATGTAGAGGGCGGGGATCGCGGTCGAGAGCGTCAGGTACGCGGCGAAAGGCGCGCGGACCACGCCGAGCAGGTAGCTCTGCATCCAAAAGGGCAGGCCGGGCGCCAGCCGCACGACCGTCACGAGCTGCCAGGCCGTGCCGGCCGGCATCTCGGGGAGGCGGTAGCCGAGCCAGGCGGCCAGCCGCAGCACCCACGTCCTGAACACAGCGGCGGCGAGCCAGTACGAGAGTGCGACGTTGGCCGCGACCGCGGCGACCGCGCAGCCGACGGTCGCGCCCACACCAAGCTGCGGCCCGAAGACCGGGCCGGCAACCAAGGTGAATGGCATGAGGGGGAACCCAACGGCCGGCAGCAGCGCCATGGCAGCGAAGAACACGAACGGGCCCGCCTCGCGCAACGCGCCGTCGAGGGAGCTCCAGAGCACCTTCGGGCCGCCGCTGCGCACGGCGAGCACGGCCGCCGCGACCAGTGCGAACGCCACGGCGAGCAGCGCAAGTCGGCGCAACCGCAGTCGGCGTCGCTCGGGCGTCGTCGTTTCCGTCGCGATGTCCGATGCGCTCACTGCGGCAGATGCTTCGCCCGGACCACGCACACGGCGGTGGTGCCGTCGGCATGCATCGGCCAGTCGAAGGGCACGGAGGGGAACTCCGCGGTGATCGTCCCGCGCAGACCGCCGAGCTCGATCGCCAGCACGCCTTGCGGCGTGAGGTGCGCACGGGCCTCGTTAACGATGCGTCGCACGAGATCCATGCCGTCGGCTCCGCCGTCGAGGGCGAGCCGCGGTTCGTGCTGGAGCTCGGGCGAGAGGTCGTCGCACAGCTCCGACGGCTCATAGGGAGGGTTGGCGACGATGAGGTCGAAGCGCTCGTCGCCGATCGCTCCAAAGAGGTCGCCCTGCCGCAGCTCCACGCGGTCGGCGAGGCCGTGCTGAAGGATGTTGTGCTCAGCCACGTCGAGCGCGTCGTTCGAGATGTCGGTGGCGGAAACGCGGGCTTCCGAGTAGCGCTGCGCGAGCAGGATCGCGAGGCAGCCGCTGCCGGTGCACAGCTCCAGGATACGCTTGGGTTCGCGCTTCCCCAGCCAAGCGCCAAGGCCGGGCTCGCCCTGGATGAGCTCCACGAAATACGAGCGGGGGATGAGCGTGTGCTCGTTTACGGCGAAGCACTGCCCGCCGAGCCACGCCTGGCCCATGATGTACGCCAGCGGCATGTGGTCGACGACACGGCGCGCGAGGGCAGCCTTCACATCGGCGATCTCCAGCGGCGTGAGCCGCGTGGCGAGGAAGGGCTGCACGTCCTCGTCGAGGTGGAGCGCCCACTTCACCAGCGCCAGCGCCTCGTCGCCGGCGTGGGGTGTGCCTTGGGCGAAGTCCAGCCCCTCTCGGTTGAAGAGCGACACCGCAAACCGGAGCCAGTCGCCGAGCGTGGCAAACGACTCGGTGCCCTTGAACAGAGCGGCGGCGCGGGGCGGAAGGCGACGGGAGGAGGACGGCATGTTGCGTGCCATGAAACCGGCTCCGACGCTCGGGTCGAGCCTGCGTGCACGCCGCACGGCGGGGGCCGGCATTCAACTTTCCCGGGCCCGGTCCGATAGTATCCTCTCTTCAACCCCGCGCATCACACCATGATTATCCCCGAGCTGTTTCGCCTTCTCGCACTCGTATTGTTGCTTCCTGTCGCAGTCTCCGCCGGCCCCAAGGTCGGTCTGCTTATGAAGGACCGTGGGCTGTTCTGGACGGCCGCAGCAAAGGGCGCGGAAGAAGTCGTGACCGCCTCCGGCGGCACGCTCGTCGTGAAGGCGCCGTTGCACGCCAGCAACCTCGGGCAGCAGCTCGCGCTGCTCTCGCTTTTCGGTGACGAGAAGGTCGATGTTCTCCTGATCGCCCCGCTCACGCAGGAGGAATTCGTCCGCCCGCTCGGCCTGCTCAAGGCCAAGGGCGTGAGGATCGTCGTCCTCGACACCGCGCTGCCGGAAGGCGTGGGCGAGACGTTCGTCGGCTACAATCAGGAGTCGATGGCCGAGGCCGCCGCCCGCGTGTTCGCCAGCTTCATCAAGGAGGGCGACGAGGCGGCCATGCTGCGCGCCAACTCGATCGAGCGGATCAGCACTCGCGAGAAAGCGTTTCTCACCGCACTCAAGACTCTTGTTCCCGACGCCAAGATCCACGTCGACACCATGGCGGGCGCCACGAAGGACGACGACTATCCCCAGAGCTGCCTGCTGCTGGAGCGGCATCCGAACATCCGGATCGTCGCCTCGATGTTCAGCGCACCCAGCATGGGCATGATCAATGCGATCAAGGACAAGGGGCTCGGCGGCAAGGTCCACCACCTCGGCTTCGGCAGCGGCCTGCCCGCACCCGCCGTCGAGGCACTCGAGGCCGGCCGGCTCGACGCCTGGGTCGCCCAGCAGCCCAAGCTCCTCGGCAAGAAAGCCGCCGAGGCCGGGCTCGCCCTGCTTGCCGGCAAGCCGGTTTCGCCCACCAACGACGTCGAGTTCGCCATCGTCACGCCGGCCAATCTCAAAGAGCCGGCCATGCAGGCGCTGCGCGACTGAAGTCCGCTCCGTCTCCTCTTCGCGGTGCCCCGGCCAGACTAGGCCGGGGCGTCTGCGTTTGCTGGGGAGGGATCTCGGGCTCGTGCTGTGCATCGGGCGCAGCGGCCCGCCTTGATCCTCAAGGCCCTTGCGGGGAACTTTCCGCTCCACGCATCGTCCATTCTGGACAACGTTATCCGCCTCCGATGAAAACCAAGCTCATCCTCCTGCTCGTGCTGCTAGCCGTTCTCGGCGGCGGCTATTTCTTCCTTGGCGACCTGCTCGGGCGAGCCGCTGTCGCCGCGGTGAACAAGTACGGTCCGGCGCTCACCGGCACGCAGGTCACTCTCGGCTCGGCGCACGTGTCTCCGTTCACTGGTGGCGGCTGGATGAAGAAGCTCTTCGTCGGCAACCCCACCGGGTTCAAGACCTCCAAGGCGTTCTCCGTCGACCGCATCGCCGTGAAGGTGAAGCCGCTCTCCATCCTCGGCGAGGTGGTCGATGTCGAGGAGGTCGTCATCGAGAACCCCGAGTTCATCTACGAGACCAAGCTCATCTCTTCCAACCTCGGCACAATTCTCGACAACCTCGAGAAGCGCTCCGGCGACAGCCAGGCGCAGCCCTCCGCTTCCGCCGGCCCCTCGAAGAGGATCATCCTCCGTCACTTCGTCCTTCAGGGGGCGAAGGTGACCGTCTCCGCCGGCGGCACCACGCTTACCGTCCCGCTTGCCCGGCTGGAACTGACGGACATCGGTCTCGCCAAAGGCGGCGTCACCCCGGCGGAGGCCGCCGCCGAGATTCTCCCGCAGGTTCTGAAAATGGTGACACAGACCGCCGTCGCCACGCTCGGTGATCGCGCCTTCCGCGACAAAGCGGTCGATTTGGGCAAAGAGCTCGGCACAGCAGCCCGGGAGCTGATCGACCAAGTGCGCGGGAAGTAGGCGACGTAAGTTTCTCAATGTGGAAATAAGGAAGGCTGGGAACGGACACCGATTGAACAGTCCAAACCCAAGTCCAGTACTCCTCCGCTTCCGTTCCCGATTCCCGATTTCCACATTCTCTCGTCCGCCCGTCTCTACATCCCATGGCACCCAAGCAACCCCATCCGCTTCTCTGGATTGCCGAGCCGCTGCAGGACGATCCGTCCTATCTCGACAAGGCGATGTTCGGCGGTCGTGCGGTGCACTTCGGAGGCCGCTTCGTGCTCTTTCTCTCATGGGGCGAGGAGCCGTGGCGCGGCGTGCTCGTCCCCACGGAGCGGGAACATCACCCCTCGCTCATCGCCGAGTTTCCCACCCTCGCGCCGCACCCGGTTCTGGGCAAGTGGCTCTACCTTCCCGAGGTATCTCCGACATTCGAGGACGACGTCCGGCGGCTCGTCGCGCTCGTCCGCCGGCTCGATCCACGCCTCGGCGTGATCCCCGGTGCGAAAGCGAAGAAGCCCGCCACGGCCAAGACCAGCAGGCGCGCTCCGCCAAAGCGGAAACACTTCATGCTGGAGTAGCCCCTGCCGTGTGGCACGGGCTTGCCGCCACGCCCGCGTTCGCGAAGCCTCGGCGGCAAACATGGCCCTCTTCCTCGGCATCGACGGCGGCGGCACCTCGACCCGCGCCCTTCTCTGCGACGATCATGGTCGCGTGCTGGGCACCGGCTGCGGCGGCGTTGCCAATCACCTGCACGCCGGCTGGGACGGTGCCGCCGAGGCGCTCCGGACCGCCACGGCCGCCGCATTCAGCGCCGCCGGTCTCTCACCCGAGCCCTGCACCGCCGCCTTCCTCGGCATGGCCGCCGCATCCTCCGATGAGGCGCGCGCCCGCTGGCGCGAGATCGCGCACCGGCTCGGCCTCGTCGCGACACCCGCGGCAATCGGCATCGATCACGACATCCGCATCGCGCTCGCCGGCGGACTCGCCGAGCGGCCCGGCATCGCGCTCATCGCCGGCACCGGGTCCTCCTGCTACGGGCGCACCGCCTCCGGCGCCACCTGGCAGGCCGGAGGCTGGGGCTCGATCCTCGACGACGGCGGCGGCGGCTACTGGCTCGGTCTGCGTGCCGTGGGCGCCGCCATCCGCGGCGACGACGGCCGCGGCCCCGCCACCGCATTGCGCGCACGTGTGCTCACCCGTCTCCAGGTTTCCAACCTGCGCGAGATCGTCACTCGGCTGCACGCCGGCTCGCTCGCCCGCCACGAGATAGCGCGCCTGGCCGAGGACGTCATGGCCTGCGCCGCCGAAGGCGACTCCGCTGCCAGCACTCTGCTAGAGCGAGGTGCCAGCGAGCTGGCCGCGATGGTACGGGCCGTCGCGCACAAGCTCTTTCCCGCCGCCGCGCCCGAGGTTGTTCTCGCCGGCAGCACGGCCACGTCCGGGGCGTTCTCGTCGCGGATCGTCGCAGCCATCGCGCACGAAGTGCCTGCCGCCCGGGTCGTCCCCGCAGAACTGTCACCGGTCGGCGGCGCCACGTTGCTCGCGCTGGAAACCGGCGGCATCCAGACGACGCCGGAAGTCGTCCGCGCCCTCGGTACCGCGCGCTGAGCGCACCCTCGGCACAGATTTCCTGTAACCTCTCTTCGGTACCGCGGTTGTCCATCGGACAACCGCGACAACGTCTGCCAGCCATCCCCGCACCAGCCATGCCTCCAGCCCCCTCGACTTCGCCGTCTCTCCAGCCCACCACTGCCGGCACATTGCCCCTGCTCCAGGTCAACCGTCTATCGAAGACTTACGGTGCCGTGCGCGCGGTCGAGGACGTGAGCTTCACCGTCCAGCCCGGCGAGATCTACGGATTGCTCGGGCCCAACGGCGCCGGCAAGACCAGCACCATATCCATGATCTGCGGACTGCTCCAGCCCGACGGCGGCCGCATCGCCGTCGCCGGCCAGCCGCTCGCCGCCGACCCGCAGGCGGCTAAGCGCGTCATGGGTGTCGTGCCGCAGGAACTCGCGCTCTACGAGGAGCTCAGCGCGGCCGAGAACCTCGAATTCTGGGGACGCCTCGCCGGCCTCGATGCGCACACCGCCCGTGCCCGCACCGCTGAGCTGCTCGCCGCGCTCACCCTCGCCGACCGCGCAAAGGACGCCGTGAAGACGTTCTCCGGCGGCATGAAACGTCGCGTGAACCTCGGCTGCGCCCTCCTCCACCGGCCGAAGCTCATCCTGCTCGACGAACCGACCGTGGGCATCGATCCGCAGGCGCGCCTCAACATCCTCGAGTTCATCCGCGGGCTGCGCGCCGAGGGCGTGGGCGTGCTCTACACCACGCACTATCTCGAGGAGGCCGAAGCGCTCTGCGACCGCATCGGCATCGTCGACCACGGCCGGATGCATGCCGAGGGCACGCTGCGCGAGCTGCAGGACCGCCTCGGCGGCCAGCGGCTCTTCGTCCTCGAGGGAGCCTGGTCCGGCACCATGCCCGACACCTGGCCCGGCTTCCGCGAACGGTACCGCGTGCTCCAGCACACCGACCGCCAGCTCGTCGTCGCCGCGCTCGCCGAGCGCGATCCGGCCGACTGCCTGCGCGAGCTGCTCGCCCTCCCCGTCCACCCGGAGAACGTCACGCTCAAGCGCCCGAGCCTCAACGACGTCTTCCTCCAGCTCACCGGCCGCGACCTCCGCGAGTGACCGCCATGTTCCGCGCCCTTCTTGCAAAGGACTTCGCCCGCGCCCGGCGCAACCCACTGCCGTGGGTGATCTTCCTGCTCATCCCGCTCCTGGTCGTGGGCGCCATGGGCTTCATCTTCCGCGGCGAAACCCTCGCAACCATCCACCTCGCCGTGGTCGACGAGGACAACACGATCGTCACCCGCTTCCTCCGCAGCTCGTTGTCCAACGACGACTTCAGGCGCCGACTCGGGAAAGTGGAGATCGCACCGGTGCTCCTCGAGCGCGATGCCGCACTCGCCCGCCTCAACGCCAACAAGCTCAGCGCCGTGATCGTCCTCCCGGCCGGCCTCACCGGCGACTTCCTCGCCGGCAGAAAGGTCGCCTTCGAGCTCATCAAGAATCCCGCCGAGTCGCTCGCCCCGACCATGGTCGAGGAAACCCTCGGCGTGCTCACCGCCGCACTCGACGGCATCGCCCGCAACTTCTCCGACGAGCTCCCCGGCTGGCGCGCCGCGCTCGAGGGCGACGGCGACCTCGAGACGGTCGGCCCACTGCTCACGCAGACCGGCAAGAAGCTGAGGTCGCTCGGCAGCCTGCTGAATCCTCCTCTTGTCGGCTACACGAAGCCCGGCACACCGGTCTCCGGTTCCACCGGCGGCGGCGCGTCCGCGGGCACCATGAATCTCTTCGGTTACCTGCTGATCGGCATGGCCGCGATGTTCCTCCTCTTCCTCGGCGGCATCGGCATGGGCGACCTCCACCGCGAGGTCGAGCTGCGCACCCTCGCGCGCTACCAGACGCTGCACGTGTCGCTCGTGCCGTTCATCGGGGCGAAGGTCGTGTTCGCCGGCCTGATGCTGCTGCTCTGCGCCGCGATCCAGTTCGGCGGCGGCGCCGCCGTCTTCGGCGTTTCGTGGCACCAGCCCATCCCGCTGTTCGCGCTCGTGCTCGGCTACGCGGTCTTCGTCACCGGGCTGATGGCCGCGCTCGTCGCGTGGATACCCGACCAGCGCAAGGCAGACGCCGCCCGCTCGCTAGTGAGCATGCTGCTCGCCATGGCCGGCGGCTGCGCGTTCCCGCCCGACAACCTCCCACCCGTCTGGCGCGAACACGTACTACCGCTGCTACCGACCAACTGGTTCGCCGCCACCGCACGCGCCCTCGAATACGGCGATCCCGCCACGCCGTGGGTGCCGGTGGTGTTCAAGCTCGCCCTCGCCGGCGCACTCCTGCTCCTGCTCGCCGCCTGGCTCTTCCGCCGCCACTTCGCGAAGGGAGGCCGCGCATGAACAACATCCTCGTCATCGCCCGCAACGAACTCCGGCTCTTCTTCAAGAACCGCGCCGCTTACATCTGGATCTTCGTCGTCCCTTTCCTGTTCGTCGCACTCTTCTCGTTCATCCCCGTCGGCTCCGGAAAATCCTCGAACCGCCTCCCGCCGGTCATCGTCGAGAACGCCGACACCGGCTTCCTCGGGAACATCTTCGACGACCTCCTCGGCGCGCAGGGCCTGTGGCGCCTCGATCCGGTCAAGAACCGGAAGAACAAACCGGTCGCCACCATCCGGATCCCCGCCGACTTCACCGCACGCGTGCTCGCCAAGCAGCCCGCCAACGTTGAGCTCGTGCCCCTGCCGGCCAACGACAACACCCAGGGCGACGCCGCGTTGATCGAGGTGCGGCTCCTCCGCGCGCTCATCGCCATGAACTCCTATCTGCTCGAGGCCGCAGGCAAGAACACCGCCGCCTGGCCTCCGAGCGAGAAGGCCCTGCGCGCCGTTGCGGAAAAACCGGCGTTGGTCGCGCTCGACGCCAAGTTCGCCGGCCGCAGGCCCGTCCCGACCGGCATCGGCTTCTCGCTGCCGGGCAACCTCACGTACTTCCTGATGATGAATCTGCTCATCTTCGGCGGTTCCACCGTCGCCAGCACGCGGCGCAGCGGGGTATTGAAACGCCTGCTCTCACTCCCGGTCCGCCGCGGCGAACTTGTCGCCGGGCAGATCCTCGGGCTGTGGCTGCTCGGTGCGGTGCAGATCGCATTCCTGTTGCCCGTGGGCCGGTTCGTCTTCCACCTCAATCTCGGCGCGAATCTACCGGGCGTGCTGCTGGTGCTCTTCGTCTTCGCGTGGGTAGCCGCAGCGCTGGGCGTGCTGATCGGTTCGCTGCTCGACAGCCACGACCGCATCGTGGGCGCCTGCGTGTTCGTCAGCATGGCCATGGCCATCGTCGGCGGCTGTTGGGTACCGACCGAGCTCATGCCCGAGATGATGCGCACCGCCGCACATTGCATCCCGACCGGCTGGGCGCTCGACGGACTCCACCAGCTCATCACTTTCGGTGGCGACTTCGGCACTATCGTGAAACCGGTGCTCGCGCTCGCCGGCTTCGGCGCCGCCGCAACGGCTGCGGCAGCGAAATGGTTCCACGCATGATGCGCACCTGTTTGCGCGCAATTTGCGCCTGCGCTCAGGTTCGCGCACTGGAGAATGCCACGCCCAGCGCTGCTGGTCCGGGCCGTTTCCGCGCTGGCCCCAAGCGTGGACGGCAGTTGGAGTCGCGGTGATGCCGGTCGACCCGATCCAACTTCATATCGCGAAGCTGCGCGCGTGCAGGCTGTGCCCGCGCATGATTCCGCCTTCGGTGCCCGGGCGGCCGGTGCGGAGCAAGGTCCTGTTGGTCGGTCAGGCGCCGGGCGACAAGGAACCGGTGCTGGGCCGGCCGTTCGCGTGGACGGCGGGAAAGACGCTCTTCAAGTGGTTCAATGCCGCGCTGGGCTGGACCGAGGACGAGACGCGCGACCGCGTCTACTTCGCCGCGGTGTGCCGCTGCTTCCCGGGCAAGAAGGCCGAGGGCGGCGACCGGGTGCCGGACGAGGACGAGATCGCGAACTGTCTCCACTGGCTGGAGGCGGAGGTGCGGCTGCTCGAACCGCAGCTCGTGATCGCGGTGGGCAAGCTGGCGATGAACCAGTTTCTGGAGCCGGCATTGCTGACAGAGCGGATCGGTCACGTTTTCCCTGTCGAGTGGCGCAGCCACAAGTTCGACGTGCTGCCGCTGCCGCACCCTTCGGGCGCGTCGCCGTGGCACCGCGTGGAGCCGGGCAAGACGTTGCTGGCCGGCGCGCTCCGGAAGCTGGCGACGCATCCGGCGGTAGGGGCGATCTCGGCTGAGTAAGGCACGTCGGCGACGGACGCGAAGTTGCGCCCCGTCGCTGCGACTCTGAAGCTACGGCGTGGCTGGGGGCACTTTTGCGTCCGTCGCCGGCTGCTCCTGCTGGTTGTGTGCGGCTTCCTTGGCCTTGGCGAAGTCGGCGAGGTCAATGTAGTCGACGACAGTGGTTTCGCCGATCTCGACCCAGGCCTGGCGGGTGTGGGCGGCGTTCTCGACGACGGGTTTCGTGGTCTCGCGGGCGATCGCATGCTGACCGGAGACAACGATGCGCGGGAGCGCCTCGGCGAGGGAGTTGCCGGGGGCGGAGCAGGCGATGCGGGTTTCCCAGAGCTGGACGTTATTTCCACTCTTGGCGGCCTGGAGGTCGTAGCCGCGCAGGAGCACGGCGTAGAGCGGGTCATGCGACATCTCGAGGATGGTGTCGGCGGCGCCGCTGCGGAAGTTCCGGCACATGGCGTCATTCAGCGTCGGTCCGGTGCCGGTGACGGAGGTTTCGTTGACGAAGTTGAGCTTGTCGCCACCGAGGAACTGGAGCCCGCCGCCCGGGCCGAGGAGGTTCCGGCCTCCGGATCCGATCATGCCCCAGGAACAGACGATGATCTGGGTGGCGGGATGCTGGCTGTCGGCGGGGCGGAAGCCTTGGTCGAAGAGAACCTTCGCGATGATGCGCAGCATGGTCTTCGGGTCGGGCGGAGGATCCCCGGCGATGACGTTGTTGGCGTAAACGCGGAAGCCAGCGTTGATGCCGACGTAGTAGATCGGGTGCTGGGGTGAAGGCGGCGGAACTTCGCGGCCGGCCTCAGTAAGGTCGGTGACGGCGACTGTGGTGTCGTCGAGCGGCTTGATTTTGCCGAGCGAGTCGGCGGCGAGAGCGGCGATGGAACAGTATAGTGTGAGGAGAAGGGGCGGAACCAGGCGGAGCATGGGGTGAATAACGTGACTGTGATGCGGGAACGCGCAGGTGCCGACAGAAAACGAGAGCGCCGCGAACGGCGCTCTCGGTAAGGATGAGGCGGGCGATGGCTCCGAAAATGTTGTCTCAGTGCCCGTTATGCTCGGCGGCGTATTGCTTCTTTCGCTCCTCGACGATGGCCTTCTCGGCCTCGGGAGGGACTTCCTGGTAATAGGCAAACGAGTCGGTGTAGTTGGCGCGGCCGCCGGTGAGGGCGCGCAGGGCGGTGGAGTACTTGGCGAGCTCCTTCTGCGGCAGGACGGCGCGGACAATCTGGAAGGCGCCGTCGCTATCGACGCCGAGGATCTTGCCGCGGCGGCTGGAGAGGTCGCCCATGACGGCGCCGATGAACGCCTCGGGGACCTGCACCTCGACGTTGCAGATGGGCTCGATGAGGCAGGGGCGCGCGTTGGTGAAGGCCTCTTTGAACGCCCAGTAGCCGGCGACCTGGAAGGAGACGTCGTTGGAGTCCACGGGGTGCATCTTGCCGTCGTAGAACTCCACCTTCACGTCGGTCACGTGGAAATGGGCGAGGACGCCCTCGGTGCAGGCGGTCTTCACACCCTTCTCGACGGAGGGGACGAAGACGCGGTCGACGTTCTGGCCGACGAGCGACTCGATGAACTCGACGCCGGAGTCGCGGGGCTTCGGCTCGATGCGCATCCAGACCTCGGCGAACTGGCCGGAACCGCCGGTCTGCTTCTTGTGGCGGTATTTCGACTCGGCCTTGGCGCGAATCGTCTCGCGGTACGGGATACGGGGTTCGACGAGGTCGACGAGGACGTTGAAGCGACGCTTGAGGCGTTCGGCGACGACCTGGAGGTGCATGTCGCCTTGGCCGGAGAGAATGTGCTGCTTGATCTCGCCGTCGTAGCGGTGGCTGAAGGTGGGGTCCTCCTCGTGGAGGGTGTTGAGGCCGGTGGCGAGCTTGTCCTCCTCGCCGCGGGTGTGGAGGAGCATGGCGGCGTGGACCTTCGGGCGCGGGTAGTCGACCTTCGGCAGCTCGAGGGCGAGGCCGGGGGAGCAGAGGGTGTTGCCGGTGTGGGTGTCGCGCAGCTTGAGGACGCAGCCGATGTCGCCGGGGCCGAGCTTGAGCACGGGGGTGCGGGTCTTGCCGTTGGCGACCATGAGCTGGCCGAGGCGCTCGGTGACCTTCCGCGAGGCGTTGTAGCGCTCCATGTTGGGCGTGACGGACCCGGAATAGACGCGGAAAAACGAGAGTTCGCCGACGTGCGGCTCGGCCAGTGTCTTGAAAACGTGGATGACGGTCTCGGGGCGGTCGAGCTTGAGCTCGATGTCGGCACCGGTGGCGTCGCGGGCGGGGATCTTGGCTCGGTCTACGGGGGAGGAACCGTACTTGGCGATGATGTCGAGAAGGCGGGCGATGCCGATGTCCTTCTCTGCTGAGACGCCGAAGATGGGGACGAACTGGCCGGACTGGAATGCGCCGTGGACGCCGGCGCGCAGCTCGTCCTCGCTGAGGGTGTCGCCCTCGTCGAAGAACTTGCCCATGAGCGCGTCGTCGCTTTCTGCGATGATCTCGATGATCTGCTTGTGCAGGGCCTGAACCTTGTCGGCCAACGGGCCGGAGACGGACTCCTCGGTGAACTTGCCGGAGCCGTCGGTGGCGTAGGTGACGACCTTGCTGCGCATGACGTCGAGCAGGCGGTTGAAGTAGGGGCCGGCATTGAGCGGGATGCTCAGCGGGAAGACCTTGGGGCCGAAGTGCGCACGAGCCTCCTCGACGATCTCGTCGAACTTGGTGTTCTCTTTGTCGAGGGCGTTGACGACGATCATCTTCGGCAGGGCGTACTTCGTCGCGTAGTCCCAGGCTTGGTCGGTGCCGACGAGGATGCCGTGCGCGGCGTTGATCGCGATGATGGCGAAGTCGCCCACGCGCAGAGCGCCGAGACCGTCGGCGGCGAAGTCGGCGTAGCCGGGGCAGTCGAGGATGTTGAGCTTCTTGCCGAGCCACTCCGTGTGCAGACACGTCGTGTGGAGCGACATGAGGTGTTCGTGCTCGCCGGCGTGGTAATCGGATACAGTGGTCTTCTGGGCGATGCTGCCAATCTTGGGGATGACGCCGCTGCAGGCCAGCATGGCCTCGCAGAGCATGGTTTTGCCGGCGCCCGAATGGCCGACGATGGCGAAGTTCCTGATCTCGTGCGGTGCGTACTCCTTCATGGGTAACTCCTCCGTGTTCTGGGGTGAGAGGTTGAGGTTCGGAAAATCCTCGGTACGCCGCGCACGCTCCCCGGCGCGGCTATGCGGCCAACCGGGCCGTAGCCCGGGCGCCTCCTTCCGCGCTGCCGCCGCAGTGCCGCGCGGCGCCGGTTGCATCATGATCCAACGGGGTGTTCATGGGATGCGGACTGCGGCCGAGGCTTCCTGCCTCCGGTGCAGCGGGACGGAGGCTGTGCCGGGGGGAGTGCCGCGGCAAGGACATTATCCCCGGCCGTCGAGTCGCAATGCGTCGGCAGTCTATGGATATTTCTCAAGTGGATCGGAGCATGGCCGCGTGCGGGTGGCGCTCCGCGGCACAGAGTCGCCCGTGGCGCAACGGAGACCGTTTTGCAGGGGAATTTCCCCATAGGCACTGAGGGGCGCGCGAATGGGACGGAGCCAGGTCTCGTCCGGGCAGCAGCGGCCCTCCGGGGAGCAACGGTACAGATTTCCTCTGGCGGGAGGCGGCGCGGCGGGCATCCGGAAGTCGCAGCACTGGGGGATGCGGCACCGGCGGACGGGTAGTTTTTCCGCGGGCAGTTTGCTTTAGTTTTTACGCGCTTCGCGCGATGATAGGGACATGCCGATGCTTCTGCTCTGTCCTGCCGACTTGGAGGCCTACCTGCGCGATCTGCCGGTGGCGGCCGCCGTGTTGCCGCGGTTGCAGATGCTGCTGCTCAGCGACGAGACAAATCTCGACGAGGTGGTGGAGCTGGTGCGTTTCGACCCGTCGCTGGCAACGCGCGTGATGCATGCGGCCGGCAGCGCCTACTACGGTCGGGCTCGGGACGTGGGCAGCCTCGGCGAGGCGATCGCGCTGCTGGGCATGCGCGAGGCGTACCGGGTGACGGCAGCATTCGCGATGAGCCGGTTCCTCAACACGCCGCTGCGTATCTACGGCATGGGCCCGGCGGAGTATTGGCGGCGCTCGCTCGCGTGTGCGTTGGTGATGGAGCAGCAGGCGCCGACGCGCGGACTCGACGAGTGTGTGGCGTACACGGCCGGGCTGCTGCATGCCATCGGGATGGTGCTGATCGACCGCCACCTGCGCGCTGTCGGCGATCCAGGGATGCTGCTGCGCGAGCTGCCCTCGACACCGCTTGTGCGGCAAGAACAGCGCCTGATCGGCATGAGCCACGCGCAGGTCGCCGGGGTGGTGTTGCGCAAATGGAATTTCGGCGCCGAAGTCGTTGCGCCCATCGAGTTCCAGTATGAACCGGCGCGGGCGCCGCTGCCGCAGGCGTCGATGGCAACACTGCTCTCCGAGGCGCGGACATTGGCACAGGAAGTTGTCCGCGACCTGCCGCCAGCCGGTAGCGGACGCGATGCGGCGCGCGAAGCGGGCGTGGAGCCGGGGAGCCTCGGGGCCCGGATACTGGCCGTCGAGGCGTGGTTGCGCTGAAGGTTCCCGACAGATCGGCAGGAGACCTATCCGGACCTGAGCCGGCAGCGCACGTCGGAGGCCCGGTGTTTTTCGTTTGGCCAAGCCCGCGGCGCCCCGGTACACCCGGCGCACCTTATGGCAAATTGGGAATACAAGGTGATCTCCAGCGGCAAGCACGGCATGGCCACGATGGCCGCGCTGGAGCAGCACCTGAACGAATTGGGACAGCAGCAATGGGAAATCATCAACTGGCACACAGCACCGGATAACCCGCTGCTGTTTACCGGCTTGGCGCGACGCCCCATCCTCCGCGATTGGAAGCCCGACGAGATGCCCGCGGCGCAGGAAGCTGCCCGCATCGAGCGCGTGACCGAGGAGGCCAAGGAGCGCGAGGCCTGGCGCGAGACACTCAAGGAGGAACTCGAGTACCTTGCCGACAAGGAGGAGGACGAGAGCGATCCCGAGGCCGATCGCGAGGATCTGCTCGATCTGCTCCGCCCGCAGATGAAGCGCAGCCAGCGCGGCCCGGGCTATGTCGGCTCGCTAGGTTTCCTCGCCCGCAAGCTCGAGCAGGACGAGAACGACCTTCTCGGCGCGCTCGGCGAGATCGGTTTGGCCATCGAGGAGGACCCGCAGGCCGCTCCGTCTTCGATCCGGCATGACGACGAGTATTTCTGGCTGAACAAGAACCAGCGCGGCGAGATCTGGCTCAACTGCGGGCCGAAGGCCCCGGTCGCCAAGCCCGCGCCGCGTCAACCCGAACCCCGTGCCGAGCGTCAGCCGCAGGAACCGCGTGCGGCCGCGCCCATCGAGGGCGAGGAGCCGGCACCGATCCCAGCCGAGAACGCCGAGATCTCCCCAGAAACCGCGCCCGAAGAAGCCGCCGAGGCGGTTCCGGAACGCCAACCGCGCCGCGAGCAACAACAGCCCCGCCAGGAGCCGCGCGACCGCGAACCCCGGCAACAACAACAGCAGCGCGAGACCGGCCCGGCCGCCCCGCTGCCGGAGGGCGAAGCGTTGCTGGCCAAGCTGCGCCCGATGATGCGCCGTAACCGCCGCGGTCGCGGCTGGTCCGGCAGCACGAGTTACCTGTCCCGCGCGCTACGTCACCAGGAAACGGAGCTGATGGAGGCGTTCGCCAAGCTCGGCCTTACGCTCACCGCCGACCCGCAGGCCAAGCCACTCTTCGTCGAGATCAACGGCTTCCTCTACTGGCTCAACCGCGGTCAGGGCGGGCAGACTTGGATCAACGCCCGCGAGAAGCGCCACGGCGAGACCGCCGGCAACGCGGAAGAGCACGAGGGTGCGGAGCAGGCCCAGGCGCCTGCCCCCGCTCCGACGGCCGCCGACCAGCCGGCCGCCGCCGAAGTTGCGGCGACGTCAGTCGAGGTCGCGCCGGTTGTGGAACCTGTTGCTGCGCCCGCCGCCGCTCCGGCGGAGGTCCCGGCTGCGGCCGAGGAGGCCGTTGTGCCTGCCGCCACCGAGGTCGCCCCCGAAGCGCCTTCCAAAGTCGCTTCCGCAGCGGACGGCGACTCGGTCTTCGCGCGTATCCGGCCTCACTTCACCAAGAACAAGCGCAGCGCTTCGTTCAGCGCCGCTCCGGGACCGCTGGCTGGCGCGCTCGGCGTGTCGCAGGCCGACCTGATCGACGAGCTCGTGAAGGCTGGGCTAAGCGTGCCGGAGAGCGAAGACGACAAACCGGTGTTCGCCGAGCACGCGGGCGAGATCTTCTGGTTCAACCGTAATGCGAAGGACGAGCTCTGGCTCAACGCCAAGGCGAAGCCGGCACGCAAGCCCGCCGGCGCAAGCCGCGGCGGTTCGGGCCCGGGAGGCAGCCGCTCCTCCGGCGGTCGCTCGCGCAAGAGCGCGGAGTAACCTGCCAACGTTTTCCCGAAAGCCCGGGTTTCCTGCCCGGGCTTTTTATCGGTGCAGGCCGCGGTGATCGAGTGCGGCCCGAAGCCGCTGGCGGCGGCCCATGCGTTATCCGGCCGTCGCGTCGGGGTGCCCGGCGGGTTCGGTTTGACCAGTGGGGGCCCGGTGAGACGCTGGGGCCGATCCCCCCGCCCGCCCCCATGCATTACCCGGATCCCGCCGCCCCCCCGGGTGGAAGCGGCGGGGGCACT
>CAZXHR010000007.1:0-4951 GCA_964640465.1 uncultured Opitutaceae bacterium | reverse complement strand
GCCCTCCCCATGCATATCCCCGATTCGCTCCGCCCCCTCGTCTGCTCGCTGCTGGGCCTCTCGCTCAGCGCCGCCATCTCGGCCGAACCCGCGCCGATCGCCGGCCGCGACGTGATCCCGCCCGCGCCCGACTGGGTGCACCACGCCGTCGTCTACCAAATCTACCCGCAGTCCTACTACGATTCCAACGGCGACGGCATCGGCGACCTGCCCGGCATCACCGCCAAGCTCGACTACATCCGCTCGCTCGGCGTCGACGCGATCTGGATCAACCCGTTCTTCGACTCGCCGTTCAACGACGCCGGATACGACATCCGCGACCACTACCGCGTCGCCCCGCGCTACGGCACCAACGAAGACGCGCGTCGCCTCTTCGCCGAGGCGCACAAGCGCGGGCTGAAGGTTCTCTTCGACTACGTCATCACCTACACCTCGATCGACAACCCGTGGTTCGTCGAGTCCGCCAGCGGCAACCCCGGACCGCACGCCAACTGGTACATCTGGACCGACAACGCCTGGTCGAGCGAGCCAGGCGAGGGCTGGGTGCACGGCTACGGCCGGCGCAACGGCAACTTCCTCAGCAACTTCTTCTGGAACGAGCCGGCGTTGAACTACGGTTACGGAACGCCCGATCCCGCCAAGCCCTGGCAACTTCCGACGCGGCATCCCGACGTCCTCGCGCTGCGCGCCGAGATGCAGAAGGTGATGCGCTTCTGGCTCGATATGGGCGCCGACGGTTTCCGCGCCGACATGGCCAACTCCATGGTGAAACACAGCGATCCGGCGCGCGACACGCTCGGCTACTGGCAGGAGGTGCGGCGGATACTCGAACGCGACTACCCGCAAGCGTTCACCGTGGCCGAGTGGTCGTATCCGCAGGAGGCGCTCGACGGGGCCTTCCATGCGGCGTTCTTCCACTGGGCGAAGGGCTTCAACGACCTCTACCAAAAGGAGAGCTGGCGCATCCTCAACGGCATGAGCGAGGGCCACAGCTTCTTCGATCGCGAGGGCAAGGGCGATGTGACCGCGTTTCTCCGGAGCTACCTGCCCGGCTACGAAGCCACGCGCGCGAAAGGCTACGTTTGCCTGCCCGTGGGCAACCACGACATCGCGCGGCTGGGCAACAACCGTACCGACGACGAACTGGAGATGCTCACGGCGTTCGGGCTGACGATGCCCGGCGTGCCATTCCTCTACTACGGCACCGAGATCGGGATGCGGCAGCTCGGCAACGATCTCCCGCAAGTCGAGGGCGCGTACAAGCCGCGCGCTGGCGCGCGCACACCGATGCAGTGGGCGCCGGGCGCCAACCTCGGTTTCTCCGCCGCGGCGCCCGAGAAGCTCTACCTCCCCGTCGATGCGGCGCCGGACGCGCCGACCGTGGCGGCGCAGGAGGCCAATCCGAACTCGCTGCTCAACCGTACGCGCCGGCTCATCCGACTCAAGCACGAGGAGCCCGCGCTGGCCGGCTACGCCGAGTTCGTGCCGCTCTTTGCGGAGCCCAACACCTATCCGTTCGTCTTCGCCCGCGCCAGCGGGCGCTCGGTGCTGCTCGTCGCGTTCAACCCGGCCGCGCGGCCTGTGTCGGCAGAATTCGGATTCACGGTGGCGAACAAGGGCTTCGAGCTGCTCGCCGGCCGTGCGGCACAGGTGCGGGTCGAGGCCGGTCGGCTGCGCTTCGAGATGGCCGCGCAGAGCTACGCGATCTACCGGGTGATCCCGGCAGAGTGAGACGAAATCCGTACCACGGTGCAGCCTTTACGGCTGCACCAAGCGAAGCTTGGAGCGCCCGGTGCGGGTATCGGGCGCATGCCAGCTCGTGCCGGCTGGCACCGTCAGTCCTTCGACCAAAAGGCGTTCAACGCCGCCCCGAGTGCTGGCACACCGCGGATGAGGATCGGTGTCGTGGCCGGCCGCCCCCAGAGGTAGAAGGGGTGAGTCTTCGAAGTCTGGATCTCGTGCAGATCGTTGAGCACGGTGGCGTCGACACCGCCGGAGGCCCACTGCGCTTGGACAGCGGCGCGGCGTTCGTCCAGCGAGGCGCCGACGGTAAACTTGAAACCGACGACGCGCAGCGGGCGCTTCGACATCGACTTGAGCTGCGGGAGGATCTTCGGGTTGCGGACGAGATGGATCGTAAGCTCGGGTGCATCGGAGCGTATCTTGCCGGTCTGCGCGGTGTCGGGCCGGTAGTCGGCGACGGCGGCGGTCATCACGACAGCGTCGTAGGTGTCGGTGCCGAGCCGCTGCTGGAGTTTCGCTAGCAGATCGGCACAGGAGGAGAACTTCTCGCTGTCCTGGACTTGCTGGGGCCGCGCCGAGCCTTCGCCGCGGAGCAGTGTGACTTCGTGCCCGTAGCCGGCGAGAGCATCGGCCAAGATTGCGCCGGTCTTGCCGGAGCTGACATTGGAGATGAAGCGAACTTCGTCGAGGGGCTCGCGGGTTGCGCCGGCGGTAACGAGAATTTTCATGGGGTGATTGAAGAAAGAAGAGGACCGGAGCCCGAGGGCACCGGGAAGTGCGAGGACTCTGTGCGTAACGACATGCTACGACGCCGAAGGGAATCAACCGAGCGACTTAAGCACATCGGCGGCGATGGACTCGGGGTCGGGGAGCCGGCCGGGGCCGCCTTCGCCACAAGCGTGCATACCCTCGGCGGGCTCGATGAAGCGCACGCCCCAGTCGCGGAGCTTCGCGGCACCGGCCTGAGTCGCCGGGTGGAGCCACATTCGGTGGTTCATCGCAGGGGCGACCAGCCACGGCTTCTTGTCGAGTTCCCAAGCGAGGAAGAGCGTGCCGAGAAGATCGTCGGCGATGCCAGCGGCAAGACGGTTGATAGCGTTGGCGGTGGCGGGGCAAACGATGGCGAGGTCGGCGTTGCGCGCGAATTCGATGTGGTCGAGTGCGGCGCCGTCGGTCCACAGGTCGTCGTAGACACGGCGGCCGGTGAGGCCCTCGAGCGTGGATTTACCGACAAAGTGCAGCGCGGCGGGGGTGACGACCGTCTGCACCGTCACTCCGGCCTGTGCGAGTCGCGAGATGGTGGTGCAGGCCTTCGCGCAGGCGATCGAGCCGGTGAGGAAAAAGAGGATGCTTTTCGAAGACATGGCGGGGGGACGGGTATGTCGAAGCTAGAGGCTGGGAGTGTGACGCGCGATTGGGTATGGCGGTATGTGCTGTGGAAACGGACTTCTGAATCCCCACTTCTAGTTAGGACAGAGCCGTCCGCTTCAGCGAAAACTCTCCTTTTCGGTGGGGAACGTGCCGGTCCGGACGGCCTCGGCGTAGGCGGCGATGCCGTTCTTCATTAAGGTGGCGGAGTCGGCGAAACGGCGAACGAATTTCGGCTTAAAATCGGGGGTGAGGCCGAGCAGGTCGTGGAAGACGAGCACTTGCCCGTCGCAACCGGCTCCGGCGCCGATACCTATGGTCGGGATTCTCAGGGCGGCCGAGATGCTCTGCGCGAGCATTGCGGGGACGCACTCGAGCACCATCGAGAAACAGCCGGCATCTTGTACAGCAGCAGCATCGGCACGGAGCTGTGCGGCCTCGGCTGTTTCCTTGGCCTGGACCTTGTAGCCGCCGAGCGCATGGACAGATTGCGGAGTGAGTCCGAGGTGTCCCATGACCGGAATGCCGGATTCGACGAGGTGGCGGAGGACATCGGCATGCCCGCGGATACCCTCGGCCTTAACGGCGTGGGCGCCGGCGCGCATGAGTGCGGCAGCGCAGTCGAGTGCGTAGGTGTTTCCCTTGCGCATCGAAAGGAACGGCATGTCGGCGACGATGAACTTGTCCGGGGCGTTGCGAGCGACCAGACGTGTGTGCGTCGCCATGATCTCGGTGGTGGCGCCAAGGGTGTCGCGCTCGCCGTAAAGCGTCATCATTACACTGTCGCCAACAAGCAGGCAGTCGACGGGAGCATCGGCCAACATCCGCGCGGACCAAGCATCGTAGGCAGTGATCACGACGATTTTGCGTCTCTCGGCCTTTGCGTCGGCGAACTCGCGGATCGTTTTCATGGGGAGGGAAGAAAACCGCAAGGGCCGCCCCGGGGCAAGCAGCGCGTGAATGGTTCCAAGCCCTAGCAGCCTGTCGGACTTCGGGAACGGAGAATTTTCGCTCGGCGGATCGGGTTTAGCGCGCGGGGGCGAGCGGAGCGCGGTTTTTCGTAGGGCGAGTGGTGTGCGGGGACGGAGCGAGCGGTTTTTGCGTGGATCGGCGGGCCGACTCCTGCGGCCGGGGCGGTATCAGGCGGGTTGGATCACGGTTCCGAGGCGGAAGAGGCGCTTAAGGTTGTAGGCGGAGCAGATCAGCGACCATTCCAGGGAGACTTTGGCCAGGCCGCGCAACAGGAAGCGGCGGAAGCCGATGCAGGCTTTGACGACGCCGAAGGCCGGTTCGACGGTCTGCTGGCGTTGCTTGTAGCGGGCTCTACCGGACTGGGTGGCGGTGCGGTGGGCGAGCCGCTGGAGGAACGGGGCGTCTTCGGGTGGTGGCGACGGATCGGACCGGGCTTCGAGCTGGGCTACGGTGCGGCCGTGGTGTTCGCGTTTGACGGCGGCCAGGACGGTCAGGCCGGTGGGGTGGCCGTGTGCGTCGGTCTCAAGCCGGGTGATGGCCTCTTGGTTGACGTAGCCGGTGTCGACGAGGACTTCTTTGACGCAGGTGGCAACGACGGGGGCGAGGGCGGCGACGGTGGGGACGAGCTGGCGTTTGTCGTTGGTGTCCTGGGTGACGTGCTGGCCGACGATCAGGCGGCTGGCGATCTCGACGGCGGCCTGGGCGTTGTAGGCCTGTTCGAAGCGGCCCTTGCCGCCGGCGGGCATGATGCGGCTTTCGGGGTCGGTGAAGTTGTATTGGTCCTTCGGGTCCGGAGACGTCGGTGGGTGTGTAGTGCGGATTATTTCTCCCCATAGGAAGTGGTGAAAAAGTCGGCGCCGGTTCGCGT
>CAZXHR010000006.1:43171-47097 GCA_964640465.1 uncultured Opitutaceae bacterium | reverse complement strand
GTCAATGAAGCCCGCCCGAAGGAAGAAGGCGCCGGCCGTTCGTTCGGCGGCGGCGAGCGTCGTGGCGGCGGTTTCGGCGGCGGCGAGCGTCGTGGCGGCGGTTTCGGCGGCGGCGGCGAGCGTCGCGGCTTCGGCGGCGGCGACCGTGGCGATCGTCGCTACTAAGCCCCTCCGGTCGTAACGACCAAACTTTCAGGCGGACCGCTCCGGCGGCCCGCCTTTTTCGTGCCCGGAATCGGTGGCCGACGCACCGCCCAGCGGCATCCCAGGTCTCGTCCGTCTGCCTCCGGGCGACGCCCCTACCCCAGCAGCGCCTCGCGCAGCGGACGCAGCTTCAGCTCCGTCTCGGAAAACTCCTTCGCCGGGTCCGAGCCCTCGACGATCCCGGCGCCAGCGTACAGACGCGCCGTGTCGCCACACATCAACGCCGAGCGGATGCCGACCAGGAACTCGCCATCGCCGCGGTGGTCGACCCAGCCCAACGCCCCCGCATACAGCCCGCGGTCGAACGGCTCCAACTCGCGCAGATGCGCCACCGCCGGCTCGCGCGGCGTGCCGCCCACCGCCGGAGTCGGATGCAGCTCGCCCACGATCCGCAGCAGCTCCGCGCCGGCCGGCAGCGGAGCCTCCACCGGAGTGCACAGGTGCTGCACGTTGGGCAACTGCCGCACGCGCGCACGACCCGGCGCCGCCGTCACGCCGACGTTCGCCAGTCGCCGCAAAATGGAGTCGAGAACCAGCCTCTGCTCGCGCACATCCTTCCCGCTGTGGAGGAGCTCGCGCGCCAGCGCCGCATCCTCGGCCGCCGTACGCCCGCGCGGTGCCGAGCCAGCCAGCGCCTCCGTGCGCAACGTGCCGCCCGCCGCCGACACCAGCCGCTCGGGCGAGGCCCCGATGAAGCTCGAACCTGCGCCATTGCCCGCAGAGAAGGCGTAGCAGTCGGGAAAGCGTCCACGCAGGGCGTTGAGCGCGCGCAAGGGGTGAAACCGTGTCGTCGCCCGCAGATCGCGCGCCCGCGCCAGCACGATCTTCCGGTAACGGCCCGCGCGGATCGCAGCCACACCGGCAGCGACGTTCGCCTCGTAGCCGCCATCCGGACCCACTTCGCGCTCCTCGGCGATCGTCCCTTCGAGCGCGCCGGCAAAGCTCGGCGCCGCATAGTCGAAAGCGCCGAATTTCATGTGCGCCCGCCAGATCCGCTCCGCGTCGGCGCGGATGTCGGCGCCCGGACGGATCAGCGTGTTCGCCACCGCCACCGAGCAGTCGCCGCTGCGCGCGACCTGCCACCGCGGTACAAACACGCGGCCGGCCGGGAACGCCGCGCCCGCCGCGGCCTCGTCGGCGAAGCCGAACGTGGAGAAGAACAGCGGCCCGCCGAACGGCACATTCACCGCGCCCACGGCGACGGTGCGTGCCAGCGTTTCGCGGACAAACTCCTCCGCCGCCGCAAACCGCCCAGCACCCGCGCACTCGGTTGCCACAACTGCCTCGGCCCCGGCCAGCGCCACGTCAGCCGACGGTCGTTCGACGTAGAAATGCAGCTCGCCCGGCTCGAAGATCGACTCCAGCACCGCGAGCGGATCGAGCCGCTCGGCCTCAACCGAGATGCTCACCAGTCGCGGGCGTCCGTCACCGTCGGCCTGAGCGCGCACGCCACCGAGGAAGGCAAGGAGCGCGTCGAGCGAACGGTTGGCGCGAGGATCGAGCGGAAGGATCGTCATGTGAAAACGGCGCGTTCTGTGTCGCGGCGGATCGAAACGGTTCCGCACATCCGTGGCCACCCCGGAATCGCCCCCGCGTTTCCCCCTCGCCCGGCCTGATGCATCCGGCAATCTCCCGGCAACCGCCCCGCCCTCGCACCTATGTCCATGAAACCTTGGCACCTCATCGTCGCTGGACTCTATCTGCTCGTGCTGGCCGCGTTGGCCGCTCCGCTCTACGCGATCGGATTCTGGGAATGGCCCGCAGCGACGCAGCTCGCCTCATTCCTTGGCAGCCGGCCGGTCTGGCTCTGGCTGGTCGCAATGGCGCTCTGTCAGCTCGTATTGCTGCTCGTGCCCGTGCGTATCGCCAACCGCCGGCCGATCACCCGCGGCGCGCTCTGGCCGACCGTCCTCGTCGGCGCCCTCATGATGGGGCTGCTCGGCTGCGCCGCCGCGATCTCGGTTCATGGGGCGATCCTTGGCGACGATCCCGAGAAACCGTGGGAGGGCTACGCGCTCGCGGCGCTGCTCGCGTGCCTGTGGGGGTTCTGGACCATCGTTTTCAACCGCCTCTCCCGCACGCGCCCGGCCGCCGACTTTCTCTCCGTCCTCTGCCGGCGGCTCATGCAGGGCAGCATCCTCGAACTGCTCGTCGCCGTACCCTGCCACATCGTGGTGCGCTGCCGCGAGTATTGCTGCGCGGGAGTCTTCACGATGTTCGGATTGGCGATGGGCGTATCGGTCCTACTCTTCGCCTTCGGCCCGGCCGCGTACTTCCTCTTCGTCGCCCGCGCCCGGCGGCTACAGGCGCTGGAGCCGGAGGGCGAGTCGACCGAGGGCCGTCAGTCTTAAGAGAAATGGGAGCAATGGGAAGGATGGGAGTGATGGATGGGCGGCTCCAAGAGGCCGCACACTGCTCGCCGCACCGGCAATCTTCGCCACACCCCATACTTCCCATTCCTCTCATTCGTCCCATCCTCCGCCGCAGCCTCGCGCGATGAGCGCGCCGCGATCCGGCCTCGCCTTGCGGGGAAAATCCAGCCAGCCTGCGCAAAGCAAGTGGAGACAACCCGAGGGAGGAGAAACCGTGAGCAACGAGGCGAAGCATGGGGTTTCGGGGAATAACGATGCCTATCGTGGCAGCAGGGCCAGGCCTGCACCCGATGCCATGCCGTCGGCCATTCCGCCGCGCGGCGACTACCGAACCCTGCTCACTTTCCAGAAAGGCGAACTCGTCTACGACATCACCTTCCGTTTCGCCCACAAATTCCTCGACAAGGGCGATCGCACCATCGACCAGATGATCCAGGCGGCACGTTCGGGAAAAAAGAACATCCTCGAGGGCAGCAAGGCCGGACGGACCTCGAAAGAGACCGAGATCAAGCTCACCAACGTCGCCCGCGCGAGCCTCGAGGAACTGCTCGACGACTACCTCGACTTTCTGCGCGCCCGCGATCTCCCTCTCTGGCCCAAGGAGTCCAAGGAGGCGATCTTCGTCCGCGAACTCGGCCGGAAGCCGGACCTCAGTTTCGAAGACTTCCGCCAGTTTGTGGATACGCGCCCAGCTGCGACTGTCGCGAACATCGCGATCTGTCTCATCCACCAGACCAACTATCTGATCGACCAACAGCTCCGCCGCCTCGATCGCGATTTCATCGAACAAGGCGGCCTGCGCGAGCGCATGACCCGCGCCCGGCTCGAAGCCCGGAAGCTGCAGCAGCCCTGAGTCGCGCACAATCCAGCCCGACCCATTCTTCCCCTTCCTCCCATTCATCCCATCCGTCCGCCGCAGCCCCTGCGCCCCGCTTAACCCACCGCCTGCGGCTTAGGGAAGAGGATCGCGGCCGCGCCGAGCTTCTTGCCGGTGAGGCCGGCGCCCCAGACGAGCTGAGACTGCCACGTACCTTCGGGCTTGTGGCCGAGAAGCGCGTCGATCTTGCCGGCGGTGCCGGGCATCACGGGCTGGAGCAGCGCGGCGGAGAGGCGCAGAGCCTCGGCCATCGTCGCGAGCGAGGTGACCAGCAGCGCCTTGTCGGCCTCGGCGGTGGACTTGCCGAGCTTCCACGGCGCGCGCTTTTCGATGTAGGCGTTGGTCGCGGTGATGAACGAGAACGTGCGCTCCAGCGCGATGTGGAAGGCGAACTCGGAGTTCAGCTTCAACACCTCGTCGCGGGTCTTCTCCCACAGCGCCTTCAGCTCGCGCTCGGCGTCGTCCGCGCCGAC
>CAZXHR010000006.1:28857-43161 GCA_964640465.1 uncultured Opitutaceae bacterium | reverse complement strand
GGGCACCACGCCGGCCGCGAAGCGGTTGGTCATGTTGAGCGTGCGGTTGACGAGGTTGCCGAGGTTGTTGGCGAGCTCGGCGTTGTAGCGCGAGTTGAACTGGGCCATCGAGAAGTCGCTGTCCTGGCCCACGCTCATCTCACGGATGAGGAAGTAGCGGAGCGCGTCGGCGGCGTGCTGATCGGCGAAGGAGAAGGCGTCGATGAAGTTGCCCGTGCTCTTCGACATCTTCGAGCCGTTGATCGACCACCAGCCGTGCACGAGCAGCGACTTCGGGATCTCGATGCCGCAGGCCTTGAGCATGATCGGCCAGTAGACGGCGTGCGGCGGCACCAAGATGTCCTTACCGATCACGTGGATGTCGGCCGGCCAGCGACCCTTGTCGGCCACTGCGGAGTAGTAGTTCACCAGCGCGTCGAACCAGACGTAGGTGACATAGTTCTCGTCGAACGGCAGCGGGATGCCCCACTCCAGGCGCTCCTTCGGGCGCGAGATACAGAGATCGTTGAGCGGCTCGGAGAGGAACTCGAGCACCTGCTTGGCGCGGAAACGCGGGAAGATGAAGTCCTCGTGGCTCTTGATGTAGTCGATCAGCCACTGCTGGTAGGCGGCGAGCTTGAAGAAGTAGTTCGATTCGGTGATCTCGACGACCTCGCCGAAGATCTCCGGCCACTTGCCGTCGGGGCCGCGGTCCTTCTCCTGGAGAAACTGCTCCTGGCGCGCGCTGTAGAAGCCCTTGTACTCGGCCTTGTAGATCTCGCCCTTGTCGAAAAGCTGCTGGAGCAGGCGGCGGACAACCTCCTTGTGACGCGGCTGCGTGGTGCGGATGAAGTCGTCGTTGGAAATTTCAAGCTTCCCGCAGAGCGCCTGGAACTGCACCGACACGTCGTCGCAGAACTGCTGGGGCGCGATGCCCTTGGCGCGCGCGCTCTGTTGGACCTTCTGGCCGTGCTCGTCGGTGCCGGTGAGGAAGTACACATCATCGCCCATCAGCCGCCGAAAACGGGCGACGACGTCCGTCAGCACCTTCTCGTAGGCGTGGCCTAGGTGCGGCGAACCGTTCACGTAATCGATGGCGGTCGTGATGTAGAACTTGCTCATGAGAAAGGCCGCAGCGTGCCCGGCCGAGGTGCCCACGGCCAAGGAAAAATGTCGGCCACCCGCGGGCATTCTGCCTGCACCGCGGCATTCCAAGCATTGGGACGACCGCGCGGTCGCCCCCGGACAATCCCCCATTTTGTCCCCCGGGCGGCACGGCACCTCAAGTTACGCCCCGGAGCACCGATCAACAGGCACTCAACGGCGCAGGCGCACTCACGCCCGCCGCAACCAGCTCCGCACAACGTGGAAGTCCTACCCAAAATCCTCGTCGTCGACGACAGTCTCACCATGCGCTCCGCCATCAGGCGCGAGCTTGGGACGGACCGGTGCGAGATCATCGAGGCCTCCAACGGTATTGAAGCGCTCGAACTCATCGAGAAAGGGCTGACGCCAGCCCTCGTCACCCTCGATGTCGAGATGCCGAAGCTCGACGGCTTCGGAACCTGCGAGGAGCTCTTCGGGCCTCGTTTCGCCAAGCAGTTCGCCCACTGCCACAACGGCCGGGTCCCCGTCGTGTTCATCACCGCCAGCAACAGCCTGGCCGAACGCCGCCGCGGCTTCGAGCTGGGCGCCATCGACTTCATCGCGAAGAACTTCGAGCCGGGCACCCTCGCGCATCTCATCTACCGTCTGCTCAGGCCCAACGACCGCTTGCACGGAATCAACGTCCTGCTCGTCGACGACAGCGGCAGCGTCCGCTCCATCGTCGGCAAAGCCCTCCGCGAGGAGGGCGTCACCGTCACCGAGGCCGAGGACGGCAACCGCGCCTTCGAAATCCTTTGCAACCAGATGTCCGAGACCGACCTGGTCATCACGGACATCGACATGCCCGGGCTGGACGGCCACGCCCTCTGCCGGCGCATCCGCCGCGAGCTCGGACTCACCGAGCTGCCCGTGGTCTTCTTCACCGGCACCGACCAGAACCAGCGGCTGCGCGCCTTCACCTCCGGCGCGACCGACTGCCTCGCCAAGCCCTTCATCAAGGAGGAGATGGTAGCCCGCCTGCTCGTCCACCTCGAGAAGGTCCAGCTGCATCGCCGCCTCAAGCGCACCGTCTCCGAGTTGCGCTCCGCACTTCAGTGGCAGAGCGAGATGCTCGCCACGCTCTCGCACGACATGCGCGCACCGCTCAACGGCGTCCTCGGTTTCTCGGAGCTGCTGCTGGCCGAGCCCAAGCGTCCCGCCGAGGAGCGGGAGAACATCGAGATGATCCAGCACTCGGGCCAGCTCCTGCTCACCCTCATCGACGATGTGCTCACTCTCGCCCGTCAGGAGTCGGACCAGTCCGAACTGGAAATACAACCCGTGCGCCTCATCGACCTGGCCCGCAAGAGCGTCATCAACCTCCAACATCTGGCCAAGCTCAAGGAGCAGCAGCTCACACTCACCAGCAGCCTGCCCGACGCCGTCGTCATGGGCCATGCGGAGTCGCTGATCCGCGTGTTCAACAACCTGCTCAGCAACGCCGTCAAGTTCACCCCCACACACGGCAAGATCAACCTCGAGATCGCCGCCAACGGGCCCGACGAGGTCGCCATCACCGTCGCCGACACGGGCATCGGCATCACCCAGGAGAAGCTGCTCCTGCTCTTCGACCGCTACACCCGCCTCTCCCGCCCCGGCACCGCCGGCGAGGCAGGCACGGGCCTCGGCATGTCGATCGTCAAGGAGTTCGTCGACCTTCACCGCGGCCAGATCAGCGTGACCAGCACCCCCGGCCAGGGCACCCGTTTCCGCATCACGCTCCCGCGATCCTCCGCCCAACCCATCAGCAACGACCGCTTCGGGCAACAGCCTAGACCTATCGAAACTCACAAGGAGCAGCTCTGCCGGCGGATCGCCGGACATCGCGTCCTCGTCGCCGAGGACAACCCCGTCAACCAGGCGGTCACCCGCACGCTCCTCGCCAACGCCGGCTGCACCGTCACCGTCGCCGCCAGCGGCCGCGAGGCGCTCACTGCGCTCCTGTCCACCGCCACACCGCCTTTCGACGTCGTCCTGATGGATATGGAAATGCCGGATATGGACGGCGTCACGGCCACACGTGCCATCCGCGCGGCCGGCCTCGGCGCGCTCCCCATCATCGGGCTCACCGGCAACGACCAGGAATCCGACCGCGCCCGTTGCCTGCTCGCCGGAATGAACGACCACCTCGTCAAACCATTCAGCCCGACCGCGCTCTTCGAGATCATCCTCCACCACACCGAGCCGCTGCGCGCAAAGAAACAGGTCAGCTGAGCCCTACTGCCGGTCCACGCGCCAGAACAGCCACAGCCCCAGCCCGGCGAAGACCAGGCACGGCGCCCATACGAGCAGATCGGGGTGCAGGTCCGGGCGTTTCTGAGTCCAATCGATGAGGAGCTGCGCAAACATGAACCCCAGAGCCAGCACTACGGCCAGACCGAGGTTCGCCGAAGTCTCCTTGCGCTGCATCTTGATGCCCAGCGGCACACCGATGAACGCAAAGGCCAGCACGCTCGCCGCAAGCGAAAGCTGCTTGTTCATCATGTAGCGGATCTGGGCTTTCTGGATGCGCACCTCGCGCGCCGGCAGCCCGGACTCATTGGCCCTCGTCTTCACAAGCTCCTGTCGCAGCTCGCTGTAGGTGAGGATCGAGAGCTTCCGTTTGTAGGTGCCCTTCCCGACGATCTCCGCCAACGGCAGCGGCACGCGCTGCCACTCGCCGAAACGGCCGAGCTGGGGGTTCTTCGAGAAGTCGCCGGGGTCCTTCTGGTCGCGCGCCTCGAACACGCCGTCGCGCGGCGTGATCAGCAGGCGCGAGTTCTCCTCGTCGAACTCGACCGAGCCCCGCCGCGACTGCACATAGGCCTTCACGCGCTTGTTCTCGTCGAGGACCCAGAGCGAAAGGTTGCGAACCTCGGTGCCGTCCTTGTCCGTCACATAGATTACGTAGCCGGGAAACGTGCGCACGAACTCGCGCGGCACGATGAAGCTGAGCGGGTTGGTGCGCGTGGCGTCGATGAGCAGCAGCTTCTTGTTGCTGCTGGCGCGGGGACTGAGCTCGCAGCTGAACCACAGCACCACCGCAGCGCCGATCGCCGCCAGCAGGAAGATCGGCCTCGCGATCCGCGCCAGTCCCCACCCCGCCGCGCGCATCGCCGTGATCTCCTGCTGCGCCGAAAGCCGCCCGAGCACGAGCAGGATGCCCGTGAGCAGCCCGAGCGGCAGCGCATACGGCATCACGAAAGGCACGACGAGCAGCGTCGCCCGCACGAAGGTCGGCAGGTCGATCTGCTCCGCGGCGAGCGCGCTGAGCAGATCCTTCACCACGTTGCCCACCAGCAGCACGAACGCGCAGATGCCCACCGCGGCCAGCGAGGAGAACAGCACGTTGCGGAAGATGTAGCGGGCGAGAGTGGTGGGCACGCCGGGTGGAGTGGAGTGCGGCAAGCTTGCGGGCTGGCAAACCATCTGTTCGATCCATGCTGGCGACGCACGCGCCTCACGCTCCGACCGCCGCTCGTCCATGATGTTCACACCCGCGAAACCGCCGCTTACCGGCGAAACCCTCGATTCCCTCGCCACCCGCCCCGCCGCGCGCGGCGAGCCGAAGTTTCGCGCCAAGCAGATCCTCGACTGGCTCTACAAGAAGCGTGCCCGCTCCTGGGATGAGATGTCCAACCTCTCGAAGCCCCTGCGCGCCTGGCTCGACGAGACCTTCGACCTCCTGCCCGCCACCCTCCTGCTCGACAAGCAGTCGCAGGATGTCACCGACAAACTCCTCCTTGAGCTGCGCGACGGCTCGCTCATCGAGACCGTCATCATCCGCGCCCCGCAGGACGGCGTCGGCGTCGACCACTCGCGCAAGACCATCTGCATCTCCACGCAGGTCGGCTGCGCCATGGGCTGCGTCTTCTGCGCCTCCGGCCTCGCCGGCCTGAAACGCAACCTCTCCGCCGGCGAGATCGTCGCCCAGCTCCTCCACGTCTGCTACCGCGAGGACGCCCTCACGCCCCGCGCCCGCGCCGAGGTGGCCTCGTTCGACAACCTCGTCGTCATGGGCATGGGCGAACCGCTCGCCAACTACGACGCGCTCATCGCCGCCCTCACCATCCTCAACGCCGACTGGGGCCTGGGCTTCGGCGCACGCCGCATCACCCTCTCCACCAGCGGCCTCGTCCCCCAGATCCGCCGCCTCGCCGACGAGCCCCTCGGCTTCCGCCTCGCCATCAGCCTCCACGGCGCCACCGATGAGGTGCGCGAGCGCATCATGCCCGTGAACAAGCGCTGGCCCCTCGCCGCGCTCATCCCCGCCGCCCACGAGTTCGCCGAGAAGCACGGCCGCATGCTCACCCTCGAGTTCATCCTCATCGAGGACGTCAACGACTCACTCGACCAGGCCGAGCGCCTCGCCGCCATCGCCCGCGACCTCCACGCGCACGTGAACCTCATCCCCTACAACACCGTCGCCGGACTGGAGTGGAAACGCCCCTCGCTCGCGCGCCAGGAGAAATTCGCCGCCGTCCTCGAACGTGCCCGCGTCTCCTTCACCCTGCGACGCGAGAAGGGGCACGAGATCGACGCCGCCTGCGGCCAGCTCCGCCTCCGCACCGAACGCGAGCGCGAAGCCGCCGCACAGATCCCGGAATCGCGCACACCGCCTCGCCCGTAGGGGCCGCGTCTTGCGCGGTCCTTCCCATCGCCGTCGCTCGACATTCACCGCCAGCTCCACCTCAGGCCTTCCTCCACCGCCCCGGCTGCAAGCGCCATCGCTGGCCACTTCATACCCACGCACCAAGAAACCGCTTTACTAATCAACGCATCCGGTTTCGTTGATGCGTACTAATCATGACTCCCGACCGTCCGATCTCCGTCCTCTTCGCCGCCGGCCACCCGCTCAAGTCCATCGAGTTCTTCCCGCCCAAAGACGACGCCGGCGTCGACCAGCTCCGCCTCACCGCGCAGGAGATCCGCAAGCTCTCGCCCGACTACGTCTCGATCACCTACGGCGCCGGCGGCAGCACCCGCGAACGCACCGCCCAGATCGCACGCCAACTGCGCGGGGAACACGGCTTCGTGACGATGGCCCACCTCACCTGCGTCAACCACACGCCTGAGGAGATCGAGCAGATCGCCGCCGCGCACCACGCCGCCGGCATCCGCAATCTCATGGCACTGCGCGGCGACATCCCGAAGGGCTCCGACGCCTCCATCGCGTTCAAACCCGGCCTGCGCTACGGCGCCGATCTCGTCGCCCTGCTCAAGCGCAACCACCCCGACTTCTGCCTCGGCGTCGGCGGCTACCCGGAGAAGCATCCCGAAGCCGCCTCGCTCGCCGCCGATCTCGACAACCTGAAGCGCAAGGTCGACGCCGGCGCCGACTTCATCGTCACCCAGCTCTTCTTCGACAACGCCGTCTACTATCGCTTCGTCGAAGCCTGCCGCGCCCGCGGTATCCGCGCCCCCATCATCCCGGGCATCATGCCCGTGCTCTCGCTCAAGCAGATCCGCCGCATCACCGAGATGTGCGGCGCCAATCTCCCCGCACAGTTGGCGACCCGCCTCGATGCCGCCGGCGAGAGCGCCGACGCCGTCGAGTTCATCGGTCTCGAATGGGCGATCACCCAGATCCGCGGTCTCCTGGCCAACAACGCGCCCGGTTACCATCTCTACACGCTCAACCGCGCAAAGTCCGCGTTGTCGCTCGTCGCCGCCCTCGCGGCGTGAGCGGCACCCATATCAGCGGCAGTCAGGCGTTGCGTGCGGGCCGCGTTTGAAGGCGGCCCGCTACGCCACTTCGATCAAGCCTTGGCAGGCTGCTTCGCGAGGTACTCGCCGATCGCGCGCGCGGCGCGCTTGCCGTCGCCCATTGCAAGGATGACCGTGGCTGCACCGCGCACGATGTCGCCGCCGGCGAAGATGCCCGGCACGCTGGTCATGCCGTTCTCATCGGTCTCGATGTTGCCGCGTTTGTTCACCTTCAGCTCGGGCGAGGTGGCGGTAAGCAGGGGGTTCGCACGGGTGCCGATGGCCACGACGACCACGTCGCACTCGAGGACAAACTCGGAGCCGGGGATCGCCACCGGGCTGCGGCGGCCGGAGGCATCGGGCTCGCCGAGCTGCATGCGGATGCACTTCAGGCCGGTGACCCACTTCTTGTCGTTGCCGATCACCTCAAGCGGTGCGACGAGGAGGTCGAACTGTACGCCTTCCTGCTGCGCGTGGTGCACCTCTTCGACGCGGGCGGGCATCTCGGCAAGCGTGCGGCGGTAGACGATGGTGGCCGTTTCGGCGCCGAGGCGCTTGGCCGTGCGCACGGCGTCCATCGCAACGTTGCCGCCGCCGACCACGACGACCTTCTTGCCGACGAGAACAGGCGTGTCGGCATTGGGAAACTCATACGCCGCCATGAGGTTCACGCGGGTGAGATACTCGTTGGCGGAATAGACGCCCTTCAGGTTCTCGCCCGGGACGTTCATGAAGACCGGCAAGCCCGCGCCGTTGGCGATGAACACGGCGTCGAACTGTTCGCGCAGTTCGGGCAGCGTGTACGTGCGACCGACGACGACGTTGCAATCGATCGTCACGCCGGCGTCACGCAGGCGCTGGACTTCCATGTCGACGATCTTCTTGGGAAGGCGGAATTCGGGGATGCCGTAGACGAGCACACCACCGGGCTGGTGCAGCGCCTCGAGAACAGTCACGGCGTGGCCCTGCTTCGCCAATTCACCGGCGGCGGTGAGTCCGGCCGGTCCGGCGCCGACGACGGCGATCTTTCTGCCGGTCGGAGGCGGCAGTACTGGCTTGGCGCCGTTGCGGTGCTGGAGTGCCCAGTCGGCGACGTAGCGCTCGAGGTAACCGATGGCGACGGGCTTGCCCTTCACGCCGCGGATGCACTCGGCCTCGCACTGAGTCTCCTGCGGACAGACACGGCCGGTGACGGACGGTAGGGCGTTGTCGCCGAGCAGGCTCTGCGCGGCGGCGGCGAGGTCGCCCTCGGCGACAAAGCCGATGAAGCGCGGGATGTTCACGCGCACCGGGCAACCCTCGGCGCACTTCGGGTTCTTGCACTGGATGCAGCGGTCGGCCTCGAGCAGCGCGAGCTGCTCGTCGAAGCCGAGGTTGACCTCCTTGAAATTGCGGGCGCGCTCGGCGGCGTTCTGTTCGGGCATCGCCTGGCGCTGGATCGCCATGCGCTCCTTCGGGGAAAGCTTCTTGTCCATGTCGGGAAAACGGATGCGGGGTGGGAAGGGCGCGGCGTTACTTGTTCAGGCCGATGCGGCAGTCGTCGCCGCAACGGGTCGCGGCCTCCTGCTCCTGCGTGCGGTAGGTGGAGAGGCGGTCGGCGAGGAGGTCGAAGTTGACCTTGTGGCCATCGAACTCGGGACCGTCGACGCAGGCGAACTTCGTCTCGCTGCCGACCTCGACGCGGCAGCCGCCGCACATGCCGGTGCCATCGACCATCACGGGGTTGAGCGAGACGATGGTGTGCACGCCGAAGGGCTTGGTGAGGTTGGCGATCGCGCGCATCATCGGCACGGGGCCGACGGCGTAGACGATGTCGATACCGCCCGCTGTGAGCAGTTCCTTGGCGGCGTCGGTCACAAAACCCTTGCGACCGTAGCTGCCGTCGTCGGTGCAGACGACAACTTCGCCGAGCTGTTTCAGCTCCTGTTCGAAAATCACCCACTCTTTCGAGCGGCCGCCGATCACACTCACGACCGACACGCCGTTGCGGCTCAAGCCCTGTGCGATGGGATGGACGACCGCGGTGCCCACGCCGCCACCGACGCAGAGCGCGCGGCCCTTGGCGATGAGCTCGGTGGGCATGCCCAGCGGACCGGAGATGTCGCGAAGGGAATCGCCGGGCTGGAGGGCAACGAGTTCCTTGGTACTCTTGCCCACAGACTGGATCACAAGCGAAATCGTGCCTGCAGCTGGGTTCGCATCGGCGATGGTGAGCGGGATACGTTCCGCCCGTTCAGCGCGACGAACAATGACGAACTGGCCGGGCTGGCGGATCTTTGCGATGCGCGGCGCCTCGACGTCGAGGCGGGTCACGTTGGGGCTGAGCTGGGTGCGGGCGACGATGCGGTGCATGGGTGAAGGCGAGGTGATCCACCGTAGCGAGGTGTTTGCGGCGAATTCAAGCCCGGTACTCGTCCGGAGACATGCAACAGTCTCATATCTCCCTGCAGGTCGGCCGCAAAAAAGCCCCGGTGTGGGTCCGGGGCCGGTAACGAGAATGGAGACGATAATCCCTTACTCAGGGTTTCTTTGCCTCCGCCTCGTCGTCGTTATCCTCCTCAGCGGCAGCCGCAGTGGCCTGAGCGGCCTTCTCGGCCTCCTTGGCCTTCTTCTTTTCTGCGCGGGCAGCACGGCGTTTCTCTACATCCGCTTTGTGCACGGCCTCCTCCTCGGGATCGAGTTGGCCGTTCTTGTTGGCATCGTACTTAGCGAGGAGGCGAGCCTGACGCTTGGCCGCACGGTCGGCTTTCATCGCCGCACGCTCCTGCTCGTCGAGTTTCCCATCCTTGTTGACGTCGTACTGCTCGTTGCGGTGGTTGACCGCACAGCTCTTCGGTTCCGCGTTGGCGGGCTTCTCGTCAGCTCGGGCGGTGGCAGACAACAGCATGCTGGCGACAAACCACGCGCCACAGCCGGCGAGGATGATCAGTGTTCTTTTCATCTGCGTTCGGGGTTTATGTTACGCAGGGGGCAAGCGTGACGCTGGCAACAGCATGTGGATGGAGCAAGCCGCGTTTGGGTGTGAACCACGATTCCCCGTACACGCCGAGAGTAACAGTACCGTGAAGCCGACAGCTCGGCATCTGGGGCTTTGACGTACGGCGGCTCACGGTGTTGTGCTACAGCCGGTCGACCTGCCGTGATCCCCTATCGCATCGAAACGCTATTCCAATACGAGCCGTGGGCGAACAAGCTCCTGCTCGGTGGTACGATCGCGACCAGCTTGGCCTTGGAGGCAGGACTGATCCCCGAGGGGGCAGTACGGCAGTATTTCGTGTGGGGCGAAGGAGGCCCGTTTTCGCTTTTCGGCTACCAGTTCGCCCACGCAGGCATCGCCCATCTGGCCGGCAACATGGTCTTCCTCTGGGTCTTCGGCAACGCCGTCTGCGCCACAGTGGGCAACTGGACCTACATGGCGCTCTACCTCAGCCTGGGCGCCTTCGCCGGACTGGTCCACACACTCGTCGGCGGCGAACCGGTTGTGGGTGCCAGCGGCTCGATCGCCGGCGTGGTGGGGCTGGCGGTGGCGTTCTACCCGGTCAACAAGGTCAACCTCTTCTATTCACTCGGGCTAGTGCCACGCACCGGCCGCATCTGGCTGTGGGTTCTCGCGCTGTACTGGTCGTTCTGGGATGTCCTCGGGGCAGCATTCCACCTCGGTCCTGTGGCCTACTGGGCGCACATCGGCGGCACCGCAGCGGGCTTGGCGATCGGGCTTGGCCTGCTCGCGCTCGACCGGGTGACGCTCACGGAGTTCGACAACGGATCACTCCTCGACTTTCTCCTGCGCCGGGTCCCGCCCCATAGGGAGCAGCAGCCGGCGCCCGCCCCCGCTGCCAACGCCAAGCAGGAAGAACTGCGGCGCGCAGCCAAAGACTGCCTGGCAAGCTACGCAGCGGCCCCCACTCCGAGTGAGGTGCTGAACCATTCCGCCAGTCCCCGGCGGCTGCAGCTGCATCGCGAAACAAAGCCACCGACACAGTCGGCCGACAGCGCGCAGCCCGGAACAGCCGCACCGGATCCTGCACAGAACACGGCTTCGACTAACGGCACGGGGGTGCACTTCGGTGCATCCCGCTCCGCACCGCTAAAACTCGCCGCAAAGACACCAGCTCCGCCGCGGCAAGCCAGCGCGTGGCCGTCCAGTCTACCCGACGTGCGCTATTTCTATTTCGACGGCACAACACAGCGCGGGCCCCTCAGCCGCGCGGAATTTCTCCAGACCGTGTCGCTCGCTCCCACCATCGAACGTTGGTGGTACTGGGCGGAAGGCATGGAGGGATGGCAACGAGTCTCCGCGCTCGGCGAATCCCTGGCATCCTCCCGCATCGCCCGGCTGAGCCCGGCGCCGCAACAGCTCCGATAACAGCCAAACGCGCGCAGACGCCACCGCTCAGAGGTCCGGCGGGACGGTGCCGAGGGACTCCTCCATCGTCGAGAGCCCTTCCTTCACCTTCAGCATGGAGTCTTGGTGAAGGGTCTTCATGCCATTGCGCATGGCGATCTTCTTGAGTTCGGCGGTCTCGAGACCCTTGTTGATGCCCTCGACCAGCTCCTCTGAGATCACCATCAACTCGTGGATACCGACGCGGCCCTTGTAACCGGTGCCACCGCACTTCGGGCAGCCGCGCGGGTTGGCCTTGAAGATCGGGCCGCTCCAACCAATCGCCGCCTCGAGGATCTCCTTCTCGCGGCCGACCGGTTCGTGCGCGACCTTGCAGACCTTGCAGACGCGGCGCATGAGGCGCGGGGCGCACACGCACAGCAGCGACGACGAGATCATGAACTTCTCGATGCCCATATCCGTGAGACGGGCGATCGTGCTGGGGGCATCGTTGGTGTGGAGCGTGGAAAGGAGGAGGTGGCCGGTGAGCGCCGCCTCGACGGCGATGTCCGCCGTCTCCTTATCGCGGATTTCGCCGACGAGGATGATGTCGGGGTCTTGGCGGAGGAAGGCGCGCAGCGCAGACGAGAAGGTCAGGCCGATCTGCCGGTGCATCTGCATCTGGTTGATGCCCTGCAGCGTATACTCGATCGGGTCCTCGGCGGTGCGAATGACCAGCTCGGGGCTGTTGATCTCGTTGAGCGCGGAGTAGAGCGGCATCGACTGGCCCGAGCGAGTGGGGCCGCAGTGCAAAATCATGCCGTAGGGCTGGCGGATCACATCGCGGTACTTGGCGAGATTCGCCTCGGAGAAGCCGAGCATCGGCAGCGGCAGGGTCGACTTCTGCTTGTCCAAGATACGCATGACCACACCTTCGCCGTGGTTGAGCGGGGCGGTGGAGACGCGCAGGTCGATGTCGATGTTCTTGCGAGTGTAATTCTTGAAGACGATGCGTCCGTCCTGCGGCAACCGGCGTTCGGCAATGTCGAGGTTGCACATGATCTTCAAGCGGGCAACGAGCGCTGGGCCGACCTTCGCGGGGAGCCGGAGCTTCTCCTGACAGTTGCCGTCGATGCGGTAGCGGACGACGACCTCCTTCTCCCATGGCTCGACATGGATATCGGAAGCGCCGGACAGGTAGGCATCCTCAATGATGCGGTTCGAAAGCTGAATGATGGGCGCGGACTCCTCGGATGCGCCCTCCTCGCCCTCCAGCTCCTTCTCGACCTCTTTGAACTCGACGCCGATCTTACCGACGACGTCGTCGAACTGCTGACTCTCGCGGTTGGCGTCGGCGGCGAGCTTGTCCTTGATGTCCTTCTCGATGCTGAGCAGGCGCACGACCCGTTTGCCGGTGATCTCGCCGATCTTCGCGGTGACGCTCAGCTCGAAGGGATTCGCAAGGGCTACAATGATCGTGTCGCCGACCTGGCCGACGGGAAGCACGACGTTGGTCTGGCAAAACGCGCGGTCGAGATGCTCGAAGGTGCCGTTGTTGATCTTGTAGCGCGAGATCAGGAACGGCGCGATACCGTACGCCTTCGATTTGCCGAGGAGAATCTGGAAGGGCGTGAGATTGTAGTCCTTCTGAAGGAGTTGGTCGAGCGCCTCACCGGGGAGGTCCTGGGGGGTATCGACGATCGCGGCGCGCTGCTCCGCAGTGAGGCGGCCCATTTCCTCAAGTTTGTCGATCAACAGAGTCTGGAGACGTCCGAGCGGCATGGCGGTGTCAGTTGGCGCGAAGGCCTGATCCCTCGTTCTCGCCTTCCATCTTCAGTTTGCGCAGGAAATCGGAGATATTGTCCATGCTGGTAACGAACCACAGGATCGGCGTCTCGAGCTGCCGCTCCCAGTAGGAGCGCACCGCAGGGCTGAGGTAGTAGGCCGTGGCCAGAAAATGAATGCCCTCTTCGATGTCGAATGGCACAGTCCAAGTCGCCAAACAGGCATCCTCGTCGAGCTTCTTGCGCAAGTCGTAGGGCTGATCGTAGTTGCTCAGATCGACCATCCCCAGCCCCATCTCCTCGACTTGGTAGGCGAGGATCTGGTCCTCGGTGAGCGTCTGCTTCTCGACGACGAGGATATGCAGCAGGGAGACGCTCTCGTTATTCTCGTCTGCCGTCAGTTCGAGGAACCGCTCGTTGGCGACATCCAACGCTTCGATCGTGATCAGGTTGTGATCGACCAAACTCGAACCGAGAGCTCGGTTGGAGCGCATCATCAATGGCCGGTGATCAGACGACATGGAGGGTACGACGTTTTGGTGAAAGCGGAGCCATAGGGTGGTTGCACTGGACCGCAGCCGACAAGCCCGGAGTTGGGACCTCGGCTGCGATGCGCTCCGCGGGAAAACATCAGCCGTCCTTCCGCCGCTTCGCCGCGGCTGCGCCGCCTGCTGCCTTGGTGCGCGCGGGCTTGCGCTTCGCCGCAGGTTTCGCGGCCGGCGCTCCGCCTCCGCGGACGCGACGGAGCAACTCGAGCCGCAGAGCGTCGAGGCCGGAGGCGTCGAGGCAGGAAATTTCCATGACATCGACCTTGTTCTTGCGGCGGAAGCGCCGGAGGTTGGCGGCGGCCGCGGGCAGATCCATCTTGTTGGCGGCAACCAGCCGCGGCTTCTTCAACAGTGCCGGGTCGTACAGCTTGAGCTCCGCAAGCAGGTGTTTGTAGTCGTCGCTCGGATCACGGTTGTCCACGCCCGCCATGTCGATGATGAGCAGCAGCAGCGCGCAGCGCTCGATGTGGCGGAGGAACCGGTGGCCGAGCCCTCGATTCTCATGGGCGCCCTCGATCAACCCGGGCACATCGGCCAGCGTGATCCGGTCGTAGCGGTCCGGAAACTCGATCACACCCACCTGCGGCTGGAGCGTGGTGAAGGGATACGGTGCCATCTTCGGGCGCGCATTGGTGATATGGTTGGTCAGCGAGCTCTTGCCCGCGTTGGGGTAGCCCACGAGGCCCACGTCGGCGATGCACTTGAGGACGAGGCGGAACACCCCGTGCTCGCCGGGGAGCCCCGGGTTGGCGCGCCGCGGGGCACGGTTGGTCGACGTCTTGAAATGCAGGTTCCGGCGGGCGCCCGGCCGGGGGGGGGGCGGCGGCGGGGGGGGCCG
>CAZXHR010000006.1:0-28847 GCA_964640465.1 uncultured Opitutaceae bacterium | reverse complement strand
GCGTGATATGCAGCTGACCCCCCCCCGCCGGACCGCCCTTGCACAGATTCAGGCGTTGCCCGTCCTGCGTGACCTCGCCGACCAACTCGCCGGTCTCCTCGTTGGTGACGACGGTGCCAAGCGGGACCTTGAGGATGGCCGGGCGGCCGCTGTGGCCGTCCTGATCCTTGCTCCGGCCGTTCTCGCCACGCCCCGCCTCCCAGTGCGGCTTGTACTTGTAGTCGATGAGGTTGTTCTCGTCGTGGCTGCCCAGCAACACGACATCGCCGCCGAGGCCGCCATCGCCGCCGCTCGGGCCGCCGAACGGGATGAACTTCTCACGCCGGAAACTGGCGCAGCCGTTTCCGCCGTCGCCGGCACGGACTTTGATGACAACTTCGTCGACAAACATGGTTTCGACACTGAAGCAGCCTTCCCGCGGCGCACAATCGCAATGACACACCCGGTGCGTAAATTCCCGGCTCGAGTGGCCAGGCTGAGTTCCGTAGCGCCTCGTCGCAAGAAGGCGCCGGGCCGAGAAACACTGTTGCCCTTCTCAAGAATAGAGACTTTCACTTGCGCCGTCCACCGGACGGCTTTTCTTCCACTACCCTCCAGCCGACCGGCATAGACATCCCCCGTCATCGCCGAGCGCTGAAACGCACCTTCCGCGTCTTCCTCTTGGTTGCTCCGCATTTTCCTCCATGCCGAAACTGATCCTCTGCGTCGAAGACGAGCACTTGTCGGCCGAAGCCGTACGGCGTGCACTCAACTATGCCGGTTATGAAGTCCAGACCGCAGCGACGGCCGGCGCCGCACTGGCCTCCATGCAGTCGCGCCGCCCCGACCTGATCCTGCTCGATCTGCTACTGCCTGACGTGAACGGCTACAGCTTCATTGACCTGTTACGCGACTACGAGGGGCTCGACCAGATCCCGATCGTCATAGTCAGCGGCTGCGCTTCCCCCGAAGCCCAGAGCTTGGGCCGCGAGTTGGGAGCCCGCGCCTACCTCATCAAGCCGTTCACGGCGCCAGAGCTGATCGAGTGCGTCAATGGGGTGCTCGAGTCCAAGGTGAACACCGCATCCTGAGCGGTCGCCGCCGGGCTCCCCCCTTCGCACGAAGAGCTTCGGCGACTCGCCCCCACTTCCGGTAGTCCTGCCTCTACCGGGGTTTCCGGCTTTCGTAGGCCGCGCCCAGCAATCATCGTCGTGGCTGCACGTCTCCTTCTCTCCATGCGCTTCGCCAAATACCACGCCCTTGGCAACGACTACATCGTCATGGACCCGCGCGACGCCAGCCCGCTGCCGACGCCCGCGCACATCCGCCGCATCTGCCACCGCAACTTCGGCATCGGCTCCGACGGCATTCTCTGGGGACCGCTGCCCTCCGCCCGCGCTCCCTTCGCCCTGCGCATCTTCAACCCCGACGCCTCCGAGGCCGAAAAAAGCGGCAACGGCATCCGGATCTTCTCCCGTTACCTCTACGACTGCGGCCTGGTGAAAGAGGAGCCCTTCACCCTCGACACCGCGGGAGGACTCGTCGAGGTCCGCATCGCCAAGGGCGGCCGCTCGATCACGGTCGACATGGGCCGCGTGAGCTTCGACAGCACCAAGATCCCCGTCGCCGGCCCGGCACGCGAAGTCGTCAACGACACCATCACCGCCCGCGACCGCACCTTCACCTACTGTGCCGCCACCATCGGTAACCCCCACTGCATCATCCCGCTTCCGTCTGTGTCACCGGAACTAGCGCACACCTACGGCCCGTACCTCGAGACGCACTCCAACTTTCCCCACCGCACCAACGTCCAGTTCCTCCAGGTCCTCGACCGCGCCAACATCCGCATCGAGATCTGGGAACGCGGCGCCGGCTACACCCTCGCCTCCGGCTCCAGCAGCTCGGCCGCCGCCGCCGTCGCGCACAAGCTCGGGCTGGTCGACAACCGCGTCGCCGTCCACATGCCCGGTGGTCAGATCGGTATCGAGATCGGTGCCAACTTCGCGATCCGGATGACCGGCGGCGTCACCCGCGTGGGCGAAGGCACCCTCGACGCCGAGATGCTCGAAGGCGCGCAGTAGCGCCCAGTCTGGCAACACGAGCCCCGCTCACCGGGGCGCCGGTACATGCGATGCCCCAAGCGTCGCCGCATGCACCAGCCCGTACCGGATCGCATAGTCGATGAGGTCCTCGATGCGGTGGCGGCCCAGCTTCGCCATGATGTGCTTGCGGTGGTCGGCCACCGTGAACACCGAGCACCCCAGCAGCTCGGCGATCTCCTCGTTGCGCAACCGCTGTCCGAGAAGAGCGAGCACCCTCAGCTCCTTTGGTCCGAGCAGCTTGGTCGGCGAACTCGGGTCGCGCCGGCACGCCGAGAGCAGCTCCTGCACCTGGCGCGACACCACGATGCTTCCGCCCAGCACCAGCCGCAGCGCCTGCACCAGTTCACCCTGCGGATCGTTCTTGTGCACCATGCTGATGCCTGCGACCTGCAGTTGCTTGAAGGGGAATGGTCCCATCACCGAACTCAGCGCCACCAGCCGGCAACGCGGCTCCCTCGCCGCCCGGTTGATCGCCCACTCGACCGTCGAACCGTCGCCGAGGTCGAGGTCGAAGAGCACCAACTGCGCACCACGCAGCTCGCCTTCGCGTCGGCGCAGCTCGGCCATCGAGCCGATGGCGATCACATGCGCCGCGCCCAGCTCCACGGTGAGCAGCCGCACAAGGTAGTCGCGCATCAGAGTCTGGTCTTCGAGGACAGCCGCCAGCATGCGTCCTGAAGATAGAGACACGCACACTTCGTGCAACCATCGGGAAGGCGTTGAACCCTTGTAACGGGTATTTCGTTGCCACCCCCTCCGCAGGCATCACCTTGGGACTACCCCACCGTTTGCCCATCATGCCCCATTCCCCTTGCCGTCCCACGCTCGCACTACTCGCCGCTTTTGCGATGGCACTCGCCGCGGCCGCCGCACCGAAGTGGAACACCCTCGAAGCCCCCCACTGCCTCATCGTTTCCCAACTCTCCGAGAAGGAAACCCGCCAGTGGGCCACTCAGTTCGAGCAGTTCACCGCCGCGGTCCGCGGCGTGCTCACGATCGAGGAACGATTTCTCCCTCCGCTCACGGTCGTGCTATTCGCCGACTCCGGAAAGTTCGCCCCATACTGTCTGCGCACCTCCGACGGCAAGAAGCGCGATGTCGCCGGTTTCTTCGCCTCCCGCGACACCTGGGGCGTGATCGGCCTGGCCGATGCCTTCAACGACGAAGCGACTCGCCATGTCGTGCTCCACGAGGCGACGCACTGGCTCGTCTCCGCCACCGCCACCAAGCTGCCGCTCTGGCTTAACGAAGGCTTCGCCGAAGTATTCTCGTCGTTCGAAGCGAGAAAAGACCACGGGCTGCTCGGCCAGTCCATCGACTATCACGTTGCCGCCTTGAACCGAGATACATGGGTTCCGACTCTCGAGCTCCTGCTCACCTCCACAAGCAGCCCCCTCTATACGGACAACAACCGCAACCGGATCTTCTATGCCGAGTCGTGGCTGTTCGTACACCAACTCCTCTTCAAAGACCGCGCCGCCGGTTATGCCTCCCTGAACCGTTTCTTCGACGCACGTCTGCACGGAGCCGACCAACTCGCCGCATTCCAGACCGCGTTCGGCAAAGACACCACCGCCGCCGACGCGGAACTGAAACGCTACTTCAGCCGCGGAGGGTTCGGCCTGACCAAGCTCCCGTTCCCGCCCGAGGCCAAGGTCGCCAGCCCGTTCGCTCCGGCCACACCGCAGACAGTGGAGCTCGCCCTCGCACGGCTCGCCATCGGAGCCGACAACATCGAGCTCGCCCGCACCCACATCGACAAGGCACTTGCCATCGATCCCGCCCCACCGGCCGTCCATGAGCTCCTCGCGATGCTCGAAAGCATCCGAAACAACCCCGAGGCCGCCGCCACGGCAGCCTCCACCGCACTCGACCACGGCTCGAAAGACGCGTGGATGCACATACTCGTCGCTCAGAACCTCTGGAAACAGCAATCCGACCGCGGCACGCTCGCCTCCGCGGCTCGCGAGATCGCCGATCACTACGCCAAGGCGCTCGAACTCCAGCCGAACCTTCGCAACGCCTATTCCAATTACGCGCGCATCGCCCAATCGCTGCCGTCCGTCACCCAGGCCGACGCAAGTCTGCTCTCCGCGGGCTTCAAGATCTACCCCGATGCCGCCGACCTTCTCCTCGGCATCGCTGTCGTGCTCCATAAAGGGAAGAACGACGCACAAGCCGCCCAACTGCTCGGCCTCGCCCTCTCCCGCAGCTCCGACCTCTCACAGGAGGACATCTCATACGCCGAGCGGCTCCGCTCCGAGTGGAGGATCGAACCGCTCGCGCGCAAGATCGAGGAACTCTCCAAAAACAAGCTCTACGCCGATGCGCTCGCGGAATGCGAGAAGCTCCTCCAGGAGCCCATGCAGATGAACCAGCAACGCCTGTGGGAACGCCGCCGCAACGACCTCCGCTTCCAAGTCGCACTCGACGAGATCCAACTATCCGAGAACTCCGGCAATCTGGAGGAAGCCATCCGCCAACTGGAAGCCCTCATCGCCCGCACCGATCTCGCGCAAGGTCAGCTCTCCTTCGCCCGTCGCCAACTGGAACGTATCCGCAAGCGTCTGCCGACGGCGGAAGCTACCCCATGAGATTCGAACACACCGCCCTCAACGTCCCCACCTCGTCGCCGCTGGTGTAACCCGCCTCACCGAAGAGACGCTGCCCGACGGCTCCGTGCTCGCCATGCTCCGCGGCCCCTGGGGCGTCGCCCTCCAGCGCTGCCAGCGCGACACCGTTCCCGGGACGCGCGCCGCCACCACGGTCTGACTATGCCGGTGGCGCGACCTCGGTCGCGCCACACGCAGGGGAATCGTCGCCTCAAGCCGCAGCAGCAACCGGCTGCGGCTGGGCGGCGGCGGTGCCGTTGCGGAATTGTTCCATGCGGCTCAGGTGCGGCGGCAAGGGGATCAGGCCGACGTTCTCCACCTCGGTCGAGGCGGGCAGTTCCTGGAACGAAAGGACCGTGAGCCGTGGCAGCGACGACTCGAAGAACCGCTTGATCGCCAGGCGAGTCTCGGCGCCGACGACGAGCACGGGCGGCAGGCCCTGCTGCGTCATCTCCGCGGTGCGGCGGTTGAGCTCCTCCAAGAGGTGCTGCGCGGTGCCGGGGTCGAGCGCGAGTCCGGTCTCCGTGGGCGTGCGCTGGACACGGCCGGAGAGCCACTGCTCCAAACGCGGATCGAGCGTGAGCGCCTTCACCTTGCCGGGCTCGGCCTCGAACTCGGACACGAAATAGAGGCCGAGGCGGCGGCGAACGAGTTCGGAAAGCTCGTCGGCGTTCTTGGTCACGGGGGCGTAGTCGGCGATGCCCTCGAGGATGACCGGGAGGTTGAGGATGTTGACACCTTCGCGCAGGAGGTTCTGGAGCACACGCTGGATCAAGCCGAGGTTGGCCAGATCGGGGATGAGCTCGGTGACGAGCGCCGGGTGTTTCTCCTTCACGTGGTCGACGAGGTGCTGGACGTCCTGGCGGCCGAGGATGAGCCAGATGTTGTTCTTCAACGTCTCGGAGAGATGGGTGATGAGCACCGAGGCCGGATCGACGACGGTGAAGCCGTTGATCTCGGCGGTCGTCTTCTCGTCCTGCCCGATCCAACTGGCATCGAGACCGAAGACCGGTTCGCGGGTCGGCACGCCCTTCAGGCGAATGGTGCTGCCATTGACGTTCATGGCCAGCCAGCGACCGGGCATGACCTGGCCGCGGGCGATCGGCTTGCCGCGCAGGAGGAAGCGGTAGTCGTTGGCGTCGAGCTCCAGGTTGTCGCGCACGGAGATCGGCGGAACCATGACGCCTTTCTCGTGGGAAACGGAGCGGCGCAGGCCGGTGATGCGCTGGAGCAGATCGCCGCCCTTCTTGTCGTCGGCCAGCGGGAGCAGTCCATAGCCGATCTCGATGGCGAAGACGTCGAGATCGATGGCGCGGGACATCTCCTCGTCGGTGCTGCGGGCGGGGGCGCCGGCTTTGCCGGCGGTCTCGCCAGCGGCTGGAGCAGCCTTGCCGCCCTTGCCCGTGGCGGAGGCCTCCTTCGCGGAAGCCTCCTCGCTGGCCACCTGCTTGTGCAATTTCATCGCAAGATAGCCGCCGAGACCGGCGAGCCCCAGGAAAGGCACGAGAGGCATGCCGGGCAGCAGGCCGAAGACGCCGAGCATGGCGGAGGCGATGGCCATCGCACGCGGGTAACGGGTGAGCTGCTGGGTGACCTGCACGCCCAGCGTCTCGTTCTCGGCGGCGCGGGTGACGAGAATACCGGCGGCCACGGATACGAGCAGCGCGGGGATCTGGGAAACCAGGCCGTCGCCGATGGACAGAAGGGTGAACTTCTTGGCGGCATCGGCGAAGGACAGGTCCATCTGAAGCACGCCGATGGCAAAGCCGCCGATGATGTTGATGAATGTGATGAGGATGCCGGCGATGGCGTCGCCGCGGACGAACTTGTTGGCGCCGTCCATCGAGCCATAGAAGTCGGTCTCCTTCTGGAGCTTCTTGCGGCGTTCCATCGCCTTCGCCTCGTCGATGATGCCCGCGTTGAGCTCGGCATCGATGGCCATCTGCTTGCCGGGCAGGGCGTCCAAGGTGAAGCGGGCGGCGACCTCGGCGATGCGCGTGGCGCCCTTGGTGATGACGACGAAGTTGATGATCACCAGGATCGCGAAGACGACGGTGCCGACGACGTAGTTGCCTTGGACGACGAACTTGCCGAAGGAGTCGATGATGTGGCCGGCGTAGCCGTGGACGAGGATCAGGCGCGTGGAGGTGATGTTGAGCGCGAGGCGGAACAGCGTGATGCCCAGCAGCAGCGTGGGGAAGACGGAGAACTCCGCGGGCTCCTTCACATAGGTGATGAGCAGCAGGATCAGCAGCGACAGGCCGATGCTCACGGCCAGCAGCGCATCCAGCAGGAAAGCCGGCAGCGGCAGGATCAGCATCAGCACCACGCCGAAGAGCGCGACGGTGAAGGCGAGATCGGAGCGGCGGATACCTCCGATGCTGGGAAGGGAGAGCGAACTGGCGTTGGCGGCCATGGCGGGTGGGGGAAGAGATCGGGTTTCCGGGAGTCAGACGGGGACCGGGTTCAGGAGCCGGACATCGCGGCGAGAGCGCGGCGCTGGCGCAGCTGGTGGAAGTAGTAGCGGTGGGTGCGGTAGACGAAGGCGAGGATCTCGGCCACGGCCTGATAGAGCGCCATGGGGACGGGTTCGCCCACCTCGCCGATCTTGAAGAGCATGCGGGCGACGGGCTTGTTCTCGATCATCGGCACGCCGTGCTCGGCGGCGATGGCCTTGAGGCGGCGGGCGAAGGCGCCCTCGCCCTTGGCGAGCACGACCGGCGCCTCGTCCCTGCCGCGCTCGTACTTGAGGGCGACGGCGAAGTGGGTCGGGTTGGTGACGACGACATCGGCATTGGGCACGGCCTGGAGCATCTGCTTCTGCATGAGCCGGCGGGCGAGGCGGCGGCGCTGGCCCTTGATCATCGGATCGCCTTCCTGCTGGCGGTGCTCCTCCTTCACCTCCTGCTTGGTCATGCGCAGATCCTTCTCGGTCTTGAAATGCTGGTAGCTGTAGGTGGCGATGGCGATGACGACCATCGCGCCGCAGATCCATGTGAGGAACAGCAGCGTGGACTGGTTGAGGAAGCGGGCGAGGTGCGCGGGCTCCATCGGCACCTGGAAGAGCGGGTCCTTCATCACACGCTTGATGGCCAGCCAAAGGGCCAAGCCGATGCCAGAGAGCTTCAGCAGATCGAACGGCAGTGTCATCAGCGACTGGACGCTGAAGATGTTCTTGAGGCCGTTGACAAAGTTCAGCTTGTCGAACTTCGGCTCGAGCACCTCGGTGGTGAGGCGAAACCGCGTCTGGAAGCCGCCGCCGAGCACGCAGGCGACAAAGCAGGCGATGAGCAGCGGCGCCATCAGCGAGAGGCCGTTGCTGATCGATTCGTCGAGCCGGGAAAGCATGATCTCGTTGCTGAGCGAGGTGCGCCCGAGATTCTGGAAACTGTAGGCGGCATAATCCCGCAGGGAGCGCGCAATCGATGGTGCCGAGAAGAGCATGACGACCAGCGCCGCGATAAGCGAGGCCGCCACCTGGATGTCGGGGCTGCGGGCGAACTGCCCGCGCTTGAACGCCTGGTCGCGCCGCCGGTCGGTCGCGGGTTCGGTTTTCTGGTCTTTGTCCTCGTCGGCCATGGCTGTGGGGGCGGGGCTTACGGCCGTGGGAGATAGACAAGCATGTCGCTGGGCAGCCGTTCGAAGGCCGCCAGCAGGTAGCGGGCGATGAGCACACCGGCACCACCGAGCAACGCCAGGCCGGCGAGCGAGCGGGCTCCCATGCTCAGGACGAAGACGTTGACCTTCGAGACCGTGCGGCCGAGCAGACCGAAGGCGAAGGTCACCAAGTAATTGAGCGCAATGAACGGGGCCGCCAACTGCACGCCGACACTGAACGTCTTCGCCGTGATCACGATGAGCTGGTCGGCCGCCGCGGAGTTGAGCCCGGCCAGCCCCGGCGGAGCGAACGTGAAACTGCGGGCGAAGGCCCCGATCGCCAGCAAGTGCGCGCCCACCGCGAAGTACAAGACAACGGCAAAGCGGTGCATAAGCGAGGCGAAGGGCTCGTTCGAGGCCGTGGGCGCCTCGATGCCCGGCGTGGCCGTGAGGCCAACTTCCGTGGCGATGACGCGACCAGCCATCTCCGTGGCGTAGAACGCCATCCGCCCCACAAAGCCCATCAACAACCCCACCAGCACCTCGCCGCCGATCGCGGCCAGCAGTGCAAGAAGCGTTGTCGGGACCTGAGCCGGTATCGGCACAACGGGCGCAAGCAGCATCGCCACTGTCAGGCCTAGTGCCAGCCGCATCGTCACCGGCATCGGCTGTCCAGTAAGCCCGGGCATCAGCATCAGGAATGATGTCGCTCGGATCGAGATCAGCAGCCAGGCGATGAGCATTGCTACGGGCATGATTTCGAGTGGCGGAAGCCGGCGTCTAGTGCGCCATGTCCGCCATGCGTGCGATGCAGGCGATTGTGAACTCGCTGAGTGTGCGCACCAACCATGGGGAGAGGAACAGGAACACACCCACGGTAACGAGCAGCTTGGGGATGAAGACCAACGTCTGTTCCTGAAGGCTGGTGACCGACTGGATCAAGCTGATGACCAGCCCGGTGATCAGCGCAGCCGCGAGAAAGGGCGCCACCAGGATGAGCGCCTTGAACATGGTGAGCTTGAACAGCTCGATCGCGAGGTCGGGGTTCATACGGAGAAGCTCTGCACGAGCGAGCGCACGACCAGCTCCCACCCGTCGACGAGCACGAACAGGAGCAGTTTGAAGGGCAACGCCACGATGGTGGGCGGCATCATCATCATGCCCAGTGCCATCAGGACGGTGGATACCAGGAAATCGACGACGACAAAGGGCAGGAAGATCAGGAATCCCATCTGGAACGCCGTCTGGAGCTCGCTCAGCACGAAAGCGGGGATGACGATGCGCATCGGCAGCTGCTTGACCGGCGTCGGCCCGTAGCCTCCGAGTTCGAGGAAGAACTCGATGTCGCGGGTGCGCGTCTGCCGCAGCATGAACTCCTTCAGCGGCGCCTGCGCTCGCTCGAACGCCTCCATCGATTTGATTTGCCCGTCGAAGTACGGTTTGAGCGCGTCGTCGTGGATGCGGTCCACGACCGGAGTCATGATGAAGAACGTGAGAAACAGCGACAGGCCGATGATGATCTGGTTGGACGGCGCCGAGGTCACGCCGATGGCCTGCCGCACGAAACCGAGCACGATCACGATGCGCGTGAAACTCGTCATGAGCATGATGATCGACGGCGCCAGCGTAAGCAGCGTCATCAGGATGACGATCTGCACGGTCACGCTCACATCGCCGATGCCGCCCGCTCCTCCGGAGAGATCGATGCTGAGCTTCAGCGGCTGAGCCGTGCCTTGCGCGGCAGACGCAGCGGTCGCCAGAAGCGACGGGATCAACAATCCCGCCACTCGGCGCAGCCATCGACGGGGTTTGGGCGTGGAGGACATCGAAGCCAAGCTAGCAATGCCGATGCCAAGCCCGGCTATGACACCGTTAGCCATTGATATCCAACGGTTCGGAGTCACATCGTGGAATTGATTCCAGCATGAGCATCCGCCCCCACCGCTTCGGCGGCAAGATGTGCCCGGCATCTGTCTTGGCTGGCTTCGCTGCATCCGCTCCTCGGTCTCGAGGTCGATCGAGCGCAAGTCGGTAGCCGCCACGCTCAGCACAAACCCAGCCCTGTCCCTTTCCAGTCCGGGCAAAACGCAGCGCGCAGCACCGGCGGCATTGCGGCAGGTCAATCGCCAAACATCTGATCGACACGAGCGAGAAGCTGCTCGGGCGTAAACGGCTTGGACAGTAGATTCACGCCCGGTCCAACAACATCGGAGGCATAGCCGGAGACAAACAGGACCTTGAGCTGCGGATTCATTCGGCGAAGCCGCTCATGCAATTCCAGGCCGCTCATTCCCGGCATCACAACATCGGTGACCAGCAGATCGACCGGTACGCCCTGCGCACTGGCCAACGCCAATGCCTCGTCGCCACAGCCTGCTAGCAAAACCCGGTATCCGGCCCGGCCAAGTACCTTCGCGCCCAGGAGCCGCACCTGTTCCTGGTCCTCGGCCACAAGAACCGTGCCGTTTCGCGAGGGAACCTCGACCGGCGCAACCGGCTTAGCGACCGAGATCGGGACCGAATCAGGATCGAGGCGCGGGAAGTACAGCTCGAAGCTCGTGCCCCGCCCCGGCTCGCTCTCGACCAGCATGTTTCCGCCGTGTTGTTGCACGATGCCATAAGCCGAAGGAAGCCCAAGCCCGGTCCCCTTCCCCACCCCTTTGGTCGTGAAAAACGGCTCGAAGATCCGGGCCTGAGTCGCAGCATCCATCCCGATTCCCGTATCGGTCACCCGGAGCAGCACAAGCGGCCCAGCCGGCAGGCCCGATTTGGCGCATCCTTGGGGATATTCGGCGGTGGCAATTGTGAGAGCCCCGCCACGGGGCATGGCATCCTGAGCGTTGACGACTAGATTCATGACCGCCTGCTCGATCTGCCCAATGTCGCCGGAGATACACACCGGCACAGGCGAGAGCTTGAGCCGCAAATCGATGTCCTCACGCAGGACGCGCCGAAGCATGCGCTCGAACCCCCGGATCATGCCGTTCATGTCGAGCGTCCGAAGCTCGAAGGTCTGCCGCCGGGCGAAGGCAAGTAGCTGCCGCACCAGATCCCGCGCCCGCTCGGCGGAACGCACGATCTCCCCCAGATCCACACTGCGCTCGTCCCCGGCCGGGAGGTCGTCGCGCAACATGATCGCATAGCTGAGGATCGGGGTGAGCATGTTGTTGAAGTCGTGCGCCACGCCGCCAGCCAGCCGCCCGATCGACTCCAGGCGCTGCAACTGCGCCACCTCCGTCTCGAGACGGCGGCGCTCCGCTTCGGCCCGCTTCCGCTCCGTGATGTCGCGCACAACAGCAACGACAACCTCGCGCCCGGCCCAGAACGCCGGGTGCAGCGCCACTTCAACGTCGAATTCCCCACCATCAAGCGGACGCCGGGAGCGCCATTCGAAGAGCAGGTCCTTTCCTCCATTCCTGAGTTCAGCGAGAATCTTGGACAAGCGTTCGAGCTGCTCGCCCGGAGCCGAATAGTCGGCGATCGTGAATTCCAGCGCGCGCTCCCGTGGGACGCGGTAGAGCGCGAGCATCGGGTCGTTCACCTCCTCGATCCGTCCCTCGTAATCGTGGATGAAGATCGCGTCATGCGTGCTGTTGAACACGGCCCGCAGCTTCTCTGCGGTGTCCTTCAGCTCGGCGAGGCGGCGCTGGAGTTCGGGATAATAGCTTTTTCGCGACGACTGTTCGCCCAGCCCGATGATGCTCTCGCGCCACTGCGTCCACTGGGCATTCTCGGGCCCGTTGTCGTTGCCGGAGCTCATCGGTTTTCAGAGGGATTCGCCGAGGATCGTCTCCAGATCGCCTACGGAGGGACGGCGGGGATTGGTGGCGTTGCATGGGTCGTTGATCGCCTTGCGGGCGAGGATGGGAATGTCCTTCTCGGCCAAACCGCGGGCATGCAGACCGTCGGCGATACCGAGGGAGCGGCGCAGCTCCAGCAGATGGTCGCACAACCGCCGGCGCGCCTCCGGCTCCGCCAGCCCGCCGAAATCCAGCCCAAGCGCCTCGCCGAGACGGCGGTACCTCTCGGGCACGCTCGCGAAGTTGTAGTCGACCACGTGAGGGAGCAGCAACGCATTGCACTCGCCGTGCGGCAGATCGAGGTAACCGCCGAGGCTATGCGCCAGAGCGTGGACACAGCCGAGGCTGGCGTTGGAGAACGCGAGGCCGGCTTCGAGGCTGGCAAGCATCACGCCGCCACGCGCCTCCAGATTCTCCGCATCCGCCACAGCCGCAGAGAGGTGAGTGTGCAGCAGCCGCAACGCCTGCATCGCGTGGACATCTGTCAGCGGACTAGCCGCGTTGGACACGCTGGCCTCGACCGCGTGGACCAGCGCATCCATACCGGTGGCCGCGGCCGTCGCCGCGTTGAGCGTGGAGAGCGTCACGGGATCGATCAGCGAGGCGTCGGGCACCAGCGCTTTGCTAACGATGGCGACCTTCACACGGGCCGCCGTGTTGTTGATGATGGCAAACTGGGAAACGTCGGCCGAGGTCCCACACGTCGTCGGGATGCACAACAGCGGCGGCATGGGCACGGGTACGCGGTCAATGCCTTCGTAGTCGAGGATGTTGCCGCCGTTGCTGGCGACGATCCCAATGCCCTTCGCGGCATCCATCGCACTGCCACCGCCAACAGCGACGATGAAGTCGCAATCGCTCTGGCGGAACGCCTCCACACCAGCCATCACCTCGAAATCGCGCGGGTTCGGCGAAACCCCGGAGAACTGAGCCACCTCGATGTGCTCGTCGCGCAAACTAGCGACCGCCTCCTCAGCCCAGCCAGCGCGCAACACACCGGGATCGGTGACGAGCAGCACGCGCGCCGCACCGAGGTTGCGAGCATAGCGACCGGCGAGTTTCCGCGCGTCGACGCCAAAAACGAATTCCGGAGCGACGAACTTCCGCAGTTCCCAGGAGGTCGGAGGGGGCATGGCTTGGGTGGATGGGCCGCGAAGGTCGCCCGAAACGATCCCCTGTCAATCCGCCCGCCCAGTACAGAGGCACCGAGGCGTCCCAGCCCGCTCAATCCACGTCGACCGCCCGGCCGCCCTCGCGTTTGTCGTAGCTGCGGAAGGCGAACATCGTCTCGCTGTCGAGGATCCCCTCGGTCTTGAGGAGCTGGTCGGTGATCACGCACTCGATCTTGTCGAGCTGGGCACAGCGGATCATGACGAGCAGATCGTAGCGACCGGAAACCGAGTAGACCTCGGAGATGTCGGGCATCTCGAGGATGCGCTCGGCAATTCGGGTGACGCGCTGGTGGTCGGTCTTGAGGAGAACAATGGCGGTAGGCATGGCAGGGAGTATGGGAGATCGCCGCCGCTCGGCGATAACGGAGACTCGCGATGCATCGCAAAGTGACAGGCCGCGGCAGTGGCCTCCGCGCCTGCGGTCGCAGTCTTGCGCACCTGCCGTATCCGGGGGCTCAACGGCGCAAGGCCGGTATCAGGCGGAGAATTCAACCCTGCCCCAGCGCCGTTTCGCGGCGGGTCGGTTCGGCGGGGGCCGGAGCGATGGGGCCATCGTCGAGGCGACAGAGGAAATCGACTCGGCCGGGGCAGACGGAAAGGAGCAGCTTGCGATCCCCGTAGGCGGCTACGGCAAGGAACTGCTTGTTGCCGAGCGGCCGCGTCTCCTCGATGGCGAGGCGCTGGTGTACAGCCACTCCAGCACGAGACCTAAGCTGACCGCGCTTGAGCAGCCAGAAGCCGGCGCCGCCGAGCATGGCAATCACGCCGAGCATGCCCCACATTGGAAACGAGTTGTCGCTGGCGCGAAGCTTGTGGGCCTCGGGCGAGTTGCGCGGGTAGACGACGCCTTCGTCCCCGAGCGAGGCTGGCGTGGAATCCGCGGCACCCACAACAGTCGCAGGCAGCACAAGCGATGCGGCAAGCAGCAGCGGCAGAAGATAGCGGTTACGCACCACGGCGCTGCGGTGTCTGCCCGGGAAAGACGCGGCGGTGACAAATTCGGACCGAAGAGAACGGTTACGCGCCATGGGAAGAATGCGGCTCAACGGGCGGAGCCCACCAGCTCGGTGATCTTGATGCCGAAGTTGTCCTCAACGACGACAACCTCGCCATAGGCGATGAGCTTGTCGTTGACGTAGAGGCCAACGGGGTCGTTGGCGGCTTGATTGAGCTGGATGACCGAGCCGGGCTGGAGCTCCATGACTTCGCGCATCGGCAGCTGGCTGCTGCCGAGCTGGACGGTGATCTTCACCTTAACGTCGAGAAGGATGTCGAGATTCCTGTCTTCCATGGGGGAATGGGGTCAGCGTTTCTTGGGTGTTTCCTGGGCTTCGATACGGCCGGTGAGCTCGACGGCGACCTTGCCGTCCTCCTGGCCGGCGCGGCCGACGAACTTGGGCGTGCCCGCCAGCGTGACGCGGGTCTTCTCGATGATGTCGCGCGGGAGCTGGACAACATCGCCCACGCGCAACAGCGAGATCTCGCGGGCGGTGAGCTCGAAGGCGTCCCATTCGGCGCGGACGGGAACGGTGATGCCGTCGTAGGAGGCGAGCCAGGCCGCCTTCTTCTCAATCTGGGATATTTCGGTCTCCTTTTGCCGGCGGGCCTGCATCTTCTTCACAACCGGCTCGATCGTGTAGTACGGCACGCCGATCTGGATCTGCTCGGAGCAGTCGCCCAGCGCGGCTTCAAGGGCAAGCACCAGCACGATGGCGTTCTTGGGGGAAGTCTGAAGGAACCGGCCGCTGTTCTCATGGCCGATGATGAGGGGGCGCAGCTCCTGCTCGGCACGCCACTGGTTGCACCATTCCTCGAGGAGGATCATCAGGACGTCCTCGATGAGAGCGATCTCGATCTCGGTGAGGTAGCGCTCGGCCTTGATCGAGTGGCCGCGGCCGCCGAGCATGCGGTCGGCGATGGTGAGGGCGAGGCGAGGGTTGACGTCGATAATGCCCACGCCGAGGAGCGGCTCGGCCTTGAAGAGCGAGATGTGCGTGGGGCTGGGGAGGCTCTCGGTAAACTTCTCGTAGGTGAGCGTCGTAAGCCGGGCCATCTTCAGCGAGAACTCCATGCGCAGGAACAACGACAAGCGCGCGGAGAGGTAGCGGATAAAGTCCTCGTGGAGCATGCGCAGCCGGCGCAGCTCGACCTCGGTGAGGAAGACGGGGTTGCGAAAATCGTACGCGTCGATCTTCAGGCCTTCGAGCGACTCGTACTGGGTGCCGTCGCACCGGAACACCTTGAATTCCGGCGCCTTCAGGGTGTCGGCGAGCAGCTTGTCGATCTCGGACTGATCGAGAATCTCGGAAGGTTTCTTTTGGTCGTCGGCCACGGTGGGGAGGGGATGACGGTTGAGACGGCGGGCAGCGTCGGAAAGCAGCCGCCTCTATTGTACGACGAACTCGGAGAAGTAGATCTGCTCCACGACGCGCACCCCGATCACCTCGTTGTAGGCGGCGATCAAGCGAGCGCGTATGAGGTTGCGGGAGCCGACTTCCTCGAGATCGGCCAATGTGAGGGAGCCAAGGGTGTTCAGGGTGGCATCGAGCAGCTCGGGATGGCGCTTCTCGAAGAGCTCGGCGAGGTTCTCCTTGCCGGTGATGAGGAACGATGTCTTGAGATAGCGGGTACCCATCGTGCCGGAGAGATTCACCACGATGTTGTCGAACTGGTAGCTGCCGGGGCTTTCGGAGGCGCTGCGCTCGCCTTTCTTGGCCTCGCCCTTCTTCGCCTCCGTCTTCTTGCCTTCGGACTTCTTGGGCTCGGCCTTCGGCTCGGTCGCCGCGACTTCGCCATGGCCGGCCGCAACAGCGGCGGCCGGTTGTCCCCCGCCGGCGGCGGCGAGCAACTGGCTCTTCATGCGCGGCAGCATGACGAACTCGAAGACGACCCACGAAAGCACGGGAGCCACGATCAATGCGATGATGAGCGGGATAAATCCCGCGATGCCGCCGCCCTTGGGGGCAGCTGCGGCTTCGGCTGCCGCCGGCGCGGGCGCCGGCGCGGGTGCAGCCTCTGGCTTCTCGGTTTTCTCGGCGGCCATGGTGGGCGGACGGGGTTACCGCTTCAGGTTGACGATGTCCTGAAGGATCTCGTCGGAGGTGGTGATGAGCTTCGAAGCGGCTTGGAAGGCGCGCTGTGTGGTGATCATGTTCGCGAACTCGCTCGTGAGGTCGACGTTGGACATTTCGATCGACCCCGAGATGATGCGGCCGTTGCCGTTCTGGGCGGCAGCGAGCGAGCGGTAGGCTGACGGCGGCTGGGTGGTGGTAAACGAGGAGGTGGCGTCGGGCGCACCGGTCGTGGTCCAGTCCGCCGGGTCGGCGCCGTAGGCTTGGAGCGTGAGCGTGTTGGCAGTGTTCGCAGAGATCATGTATGTACCCGCGCCGGCACCGGTGATCGTGATAATACCGCCGACCAACGCATCGGGGGTCATCGCAACCGAAGTGGTAAGCGTGTAGGTGGTGGTGTTAGCAGCAGTGATAGAGCCTACTGCACCCGTCGGGCCCGCCGTCAAAGTCGGGTCGATCTGGGCCGAAAGCACACCCGGCGCGCGCGATGCCGGCCAATCCTCGGTGGGGCCGGCATCGGCAATGCCGCTGTAGAGATTATCGCCTTCCTTCACGAGGGCGCCGGTATCCTGGAAGCGCTGAAGCAAAATCTTACCGCGAACCATGGAGGTGCCATCGCTGAGGAAGATGTTCACGTTGCCACCTTGGTCGATCTGGTAGCTCTCCATGCGAGGTGCGTTAGGATCGTCGTTGCGATAGTCGATCCGGATGTCGCGCAGGTTCGCGTAGTCGAGGCCAGAGTTGACGGTGAACTCGCCATCAGGCACGCCGTTCCCATCGGCGTCCACTTCGTCGGCTGCCAAGCCAATGCCTTGGACACGGAAGCCGGAATTCGTCACTAGGTAGCCCTGATCGTCCACGCGGAAGTCGCCCGCGCGAGTGACGTATTCAAGCCCCTGCAGCGTGTCGCGCACGCGGAAGAAGCCCTCGCCGGAGATGCCCAAGTCGGAAAGGCCGCCGGTGGTCTGGAGCGATCCCTGCGTAAACTGCGTCTTGATCGTTGCGATCTTGCTGCCGGTACCGATCTGCTGTGTGATGCTATTGGAGCCAAGACCGGTATTGCCGGTGCCGCGCTGCAGGGTGTTGGAGAACGTGTCCTGGAAGCGGGTGGTGGCGCCCTTGAAGCCCACGGTGTTGATGTTCGAGATGTTGTTGCCGATGACTTCGATGCCTTTGACGAACGAAGACATCGCCTGCACGCCGGAAGTGAGTGAGCCGATCATAGTGTTTCCTCGGTTATGGGGGTTGTGTGTTGGCTAAATTTTCGTCGCGGGTTCAGCTCGCCGTGGTGGGGGCTGTTGTCGTGGAGCCTCGGATCTCGGTGACCGATGACTGAGGATACTGTTTGCCGCCGACCGTCACGACGGCCGTGCCGGAATCGTCGTAGCCCACCGCAGTGACTTGACCGTTGGTCTTGGTCGTCTCGGTCTTCTTGCTCCCGTCCGCATCCTCGACGATCCGGGTGGTGGTGATGGTCACATCCTTGCCGATCATCGACTGGGCGCTGGAGAGGCCCTGCGCCGCCATGAAGGACTTGAGGGTCGTGACCAGTTCGGAGCTCTGCTGGATCGAGGAGAACGTGGCCATCTGCGCGATGCTGTCGGAGTTGTCGGTCGGCGACAGCGGATCTTGGTTGGCCAGCTGAGTGGCAAGGACCTTGAGGAAGTCGCTCTGGTCCAGCGTGGTCTTCACCTTGCGGTCGAAGCCGGGCAACCCGGACAGCTCGTCCGCATAAGCCGGGTCGCTGGCAGTGGGAAGCGTGGAGACGGAAGAAACGTCGCTCATGGAGGGAATGATTCAGGCCCAGACGCGCAGGCCGCGCGCCTCGGCGGTGTTCAGGGATGCGGGTGCGGCCACGCTCGCCGATGCCGTCACGGGGCTGCGGCGGGAAGCGGCCGTTGTCGTTGCGGTCAGCGACGCCAAGGTGAACGCGCGCTCCTCGGCTTGCTGATAGGCTTGGCCTTGATCGTGCGTGTGATGCCGTTGCTGACCGGATGTGAACGCATTCTGCGCCGTGGATTGACCGGACTGGTCGCGATTCTCGAAACTGGTTTCGCCGAACTTTATCCCCTTCTCCGCCAGCCGCGGCGCGAGCAAGTCCCACTCCCGGGAGAGCGCCTGCTGGAGCTCGGTGCTCTGGGTGACGAACTTCGCGTGGACGACGCCATCTTGAAGGCGCAGGTGTACGCGCAGGCTCTCGTCCCCGGAGGTCTGCAGACGCAGTTCGACGTTATTGCGGCCAGTCTGCCGCGCGCGCTCGGCAGCTTCCAGCGTCTCGCGCACCGCATCGGCCGCCGCCGTGTTTCCCGTACTGGGTTCGGCCACATGGCGGCCGGAGGCCGTCGCACTCGCGCCCGCTGCGACACCGGTAAGTGCAGGTACCGCTTCGCCCGCATCGAGTGCGGAAGATGCGGTCGTCGGCAATACCTGTGTGTGCGCAACCATGGCTTCGGCGTCTTTTGCAGTGCCCGTGCCAACAAACCCTCCCGCATCGCCTACTCCCTTTTGTTCAACGTTTTGAAAGTTCCGACGCAGCGGCACCATCGCATCCTTCGCCGCAACCTTCAGGCTCTTGCCGCTAGTAACGGCAAGATTTTCCCGCGGCATGCGTGACGCAGGGGCAACCGTTTTCTCCGCTTCTGCAGCGCCAGTGGACTCGGCCGAGATACCGACAGCGTCAGGCTCAGTTTCTTGGGACGAGGCGTCACTCGCGACAGCCGCGGAGACGTTTGCCTCAGATGAAGCTGTCAACGCGGTTACCTTCGCGCTGCCACTGCGCGGAACACGGCTCTGCGAACCTTCCACGAGCACCTGAGCTAAAGTCGGAGCTGCCACGACCGGGCTCGTCGCCGGGGCAGTCTGCCCTCCGTCATCCGACATACTCGGAGCCGCCATCTCGGACGAGCTATTGGCGATCTGGATTGGAACCCTGGGGCCTAAATACGCAGACTTGGCGCCGCCATCCCCTTCAAGGGCCTGCCGGTCCAAGGAGTCGCCCGCAGCGCGAGCATCAGTGGTTACGGGATGCGCGGGATCTGCCCAGGCAACCGCGCCCCCCTCACTTTCGACATCTGTCACTTTCCCGCTGCCACGGGCTGCCCACGTAACCGCGACCGACTCCTGCATCTGCAAACCCGAGGCTGTTCCGCCAAGGATGTCAGCCTCCTGCGCGGGGACAGCGCCCCCACCGACTATCGGCCGCTCTTCCCGCCGCAGCGAACGGTTTTCCGGCGAAACCGCCGGGGAAACTTCGGCCGTCATCGGCGCCTGCGCCTCGTCCGCGGAGGCTGAGGTATTGGAGACCGCTACATCCGCGACTTGGGTATCCGCGCCGGCTCCGGTGCTCTCCCGCCGGTGCGCGGCGCCCCGCCCCGCGGCAATCTTCGGCTGCACTGCGGACGGCACTGACTTCTCAGTATCCGAACCCCCGACAGAGAGCGGAGCTGCGTCGATTTCTGGCCATACTGACCCGGCGAGCAGCACATCCGTGTTCACCGCCGGAGTACTCTCCCCGCTCGAATCGGGCAAAGCGGCGGTCTCCCCTGTGGAGGGCGGCTGCTGTGAAACAACAATAGGGGGAATCGGCAAAGGGATCGCCGCCTCGACGGCGGTGGCCAGCCACGCATCGATCACCGTCTCCTCGTCGGCCTTTGCAGCCTCGCCCTGATCGTCGGCCACCGACTCGGCAACCTCAGCATCCTCGGGCGATTCGGGAGCCTGCGAAGATGCCGCGGCAGGCTTGGATGCTGCAGGTGCAGCGGAAGGAGTGGAATTCGAATCGAGCAACGATGCGAACGAACCGTCGGCAGGGGCGGCCTCGCTGAGCGGCAAGTCCGCTGCAATGGGCGAGTCGGGCGAAGCGACGACGGGAGGAGCGGCAAAAAAGACCTGCATGGGACACCTCGTCTTGTGTGGAGAAGCGCCGCGCCGGCGGCGCTGTGTTGCGAGTGACGACAAACGGCGGGATCTCAGGACCCCGCGGCGGATTTGGCCTTCATCAGCCGCAGCCGCTCGGAGAGCGTGGCGGCGCGATGGGCCTGGTTGTTCTTCTCGCTCTTGTCCTTCGACATTTCTTCGAAGATCGGGCCGACGACATCGGCCTTCATCAGGGAGAGAATCTTCACGACGGTCGTGTCGTCCATCTCGGCGAAGATGGCGACGGCGGCCTTGGGAGTGAGGTTGGAGTAGGTCTGGGCCAGACTCTTGAGATTCTTCATTTCGTCGGCCCCGACGGCTGTAAGCAGATTGCTGATCTCGGCACGCTGGGCCTCGATCTCGCGGCGCGTGCGGGCCAGCTCGGCCGCTTCGGCCTCGAGACGGGTCTCGCGCTGGACGACGGCCTGCTCGCGCTCGCGCAAGCCCTCGCGCTGCTCGCGCAGCTCCTTGGCGAGCTTCTCGATCTCGGGCGTCCACATGTCCCACGGCGCGCGCGCTTCGCGCGGGCGCACCGCCTCGGCGGCACCCTCGCGGACCCGCACGGACAGGGACTGGACAATGGCGGGCGCGCTCTGCAGCACGAGGAAGATGCTCACCGCCGGCTGAAGGAGCACGATCAGCACCGCGGCAAACCAAGGTTTTGTCAGCATGTTCATGACACCGGGAAGAGACCTCCGCGCGGCTGTCGATCGTCGAGCTGCCGCTGTTCGAAGTGGACAAGTTCGGTGCGGTAACGCTCCTTCGCGCGCCCGCGCAGTTTTTCGACGAGCTTCACCTGCAGGTGCGCATCGATCCAACGTTTCCGCGCAGCCTCCTGCTCGCTCCTCGCCTTCGCCAGAGCGTCCTGCGCCGCTTTCTCCTCGGCGAGCTCGCCGCGATAGGCCTGCATGAACGAGGTCTGCAGCGAGCCGGGCATCCCGGTACCGCGCCGCACGATCAGCGCCTCGACGAACTGCGCCACGCGCAGCTGCTGCCGCTCCAGCGCCGTGCCGCACTCAGCCAGCCGGCGGTTGGCACCGGAAAACGCCTCGCTGGCACGCATCTCCTGGAGATTGCGCAGCGTGGCGACCGGTTCGAGGGTGAAGCGGAACTTTTTCATCCGACGATGCGTTTGAGGGCGGTGTAGGCGTCGGCCCGCTTCGCGAACTCGTCGACGCCCTGCCGCAGGAATTTCGTCAACGGCTCGCGCAGCTCGATGGCGCGGTCGACGACCGGGTTGGAGTTCTTCGGGTACGCCCCGATGGTGATCAGATCCTCGTTACGCCGGTACACGGCGAGCGCCTCGCGAGCCTTCGCGACGGTGGCCAACTCGGGCGGCGTGCAGATGTCGCGGCTGAGGCGGGAGACGCTCTCGAGCACGTCGATCGCGGGATAGTGGTTGGAGTGGGCCAGCGCGCGGGAAAGCACGATGTGGCCGTCGAGGATGCCGCGTACGGCATCGGTGATCGGCTCGTTCATGTCGTCGCCCTCGACGAGCACCGTGTACACCGCGGTGATCGCGCCATGCTCGCTGGTGCCGGCGCGCTCGAGCAGCCGCGGCAGCATCGAGAAGACGGAGGGCGTATAGCCGCGCGTGGCTGGCGGCTCGCCCACGGCCAGCCCGATCTCGCGCTGCGCCATCGCAAAGCGCGTCACGGAGTCGAGCATGAGCAGCACGCTCTTGCCCTGGGCGCGGAACGCCTCGGCGACCGCCGTGGCCGTGAAAGCGCAACGTACGCGCAACGGCGCCGGTTGGTCGGAGGTGGCGACGACGACCACGCTGCGCTTCAAGCCCTCGGGGCCGAGGTCCTTCTCAAGGAATTCGCGCACCTCGCGGCCGCGCTCACCGACCAGCCCGACGACGACGATGTCAGCCTGCACGCCGCGGGCCATCATGCCCAGCAAAGTTGACTTGCCAACGCCAGAGCCGGCGAAAAGGCCGACGCGCTGGCCGCGGCCGAGCGGGATGAATGTGTCCACGGCACGGATGCCGGTTGGTATCGCGTCCTTGATGCGCTCGCGGCGGAGGGCGTCGGGGCGGGCGGCGGAGGCGGAGACGACGGGCGGCAGGAAGCGGCCGCCGTCGATGGGACGACCGAGGCCGTCGAGGACGCGGCCGAGGAGACTCGGGCCGGGCTCGGGCAGGAGGGGGCGGTCGCCGGCGACGACCTTGCAGCCGGCGTGCAACCCTTCCATGTCGCCAAGGGGCATGAGCAGCACGGTGTGCTGGCGGAAACCGACAACCTCGGCCAGGAGCGTGGAGCCGTCGCGCTCGGATTTGATCTGGCAGATGTCGCCCAAGCCGACGTTGGGCCCATCGGCCTCGACGATGAGTCCCGCCACGCCGGTGACACGGCCGGCGCGTTCGATCGGCACCGTCCTTTGGATGCGGGCGGCGAGATCGTGGACGAAGGGGTCGAGGTTGGTGCTCATGGCGCGGCGCTAGTGGGGTTGGCGAACGCGAAGTGGTTCAGGCGTGGGCGAGGCTTTCCTGCAGCGAGCGCAAGCGGGTGGCACCACGGGCGTCGACGACGCCGAAGCGGCTGTGCACGAGGCAATCGCCGGGGTGGAGATTGGGATCGATGGTGACCTTCAGATTGGAGAACTCGGCCAGCCAGCCGGGGTTGAGCTTTTCCAGCAGCTCGGAATCGCGCGCCGAGACGACAAGCTCGAGGCCTGCTGTTTCGGGATACAGTTCGTCGAGCGCCTCGTGGCAGATCCGCTCGACGACTTCGGCCGGCGGCTCCCAGCCGGCGAGCAGCCGGCGGCCGATCTCGACGGCGAGCCCCGGGAGTGCCGAGCGCACCTGGTCGGCCAGGCGTGTCTCGGACTGGCGGAGCGCCTCGAACAAGCTCTCGTTGAGCTGCTGCACCTCGGTGCGCATCTCGACCATCTGGGCGTCGGCGAAACGGCGGGCCTCCTCGGCGCCTTCGCGGCGCGCCTCCTCTCGCATGTCCTGCAGCTCGGCCTCGGTGAGGTTGCGCGTGCGGGCCTTGACCACGGCGGAGGCACCGAGGAGCGGGCGATCGAAGACGACGAGTTTAGACAACGACATTGGATTCTTGGGATTCGAGGGAGATCTCGCCCTCCTCCTCGAGGCGGCGGACCACCTGGATGATGGCGTCCTGCGCCTGCTCGACATCGCGCAAGCGGACCGGCCCGAGCATGGAGATCTCCTCCTTGAGGCTCTCGGCGGCACGCTTGGAGATGGCGCCGTAGATCTTGGTGCGCAGGCCCTCGCTGGCGGACTTCATCGCCACGGCCAGGTTCGAGGAATCCACCTCGCGCATGACGCGCTGCAGGTCCTGCTGGCTGAGGCGGTTGATGTCTTCGAAGCTGAACATCTTCTTGCGCACGGCGGCACCGAGGGTGGCATTGCGCTCCTCGATCTTGGCGAGGAGGGTTTTGGAGATGTCCTTGTCGAGGGCATTGAGGACATCGGCCACGCTGCGCACGCCACCGCTGTGGTGGAAGGTCGGACGCGCCTTCACGTCGAAATGCTTGCCGAGACTGCGCACAACCTTGCCGACGAGTTCGAGGGAGGTGCTCTCGATCGTACCGAGGCGCTCGATGACCTCCTCGCGCGACTCGGGACTGAGCATGGTGAGGATCTCGGCGGCCTTCGGGGTTTCGAGGTACGAGAGGATGAAAGCGATGGTCTGGGGCTGCTCGTTCTTGATGAGATTGCAGATCTGCCGGCCTTCCATCTCAGCGATGTCCTTGATGACATCGATGGACGTGCCGCTGGGGCCGACGCGGCCCATGATGGAGGCGGCCTTGAAGTCGCCCTTCGCCAGCTCGAGAGTGTGCTGGGCGTAGGGGGTCCCGCCGAGCACGCCCTTGGTACTCTCAAGGATAACGCTGCTGAACTCCGTGATCGCGGCCTGCTGGTGCTCGATCGGGATGAGGCCGAGCTGCGTCATCTCCTTGGTGACGGCCTCGACGGTGTTGTCGTCGAAGTGCTTCATGAGCTCCGCGGCGGATTCCGTGCCGATCGTCACGAGAAAGATGGCCAGTTTCTTTGCCCGTGAAAACTTCTCGTACTCCCCGACGGGGGCGGCGGCTTCGGGACTGGGAATGCTAGAAGACATGGCTCGATCACGACTGCTTGTTTACCGAGACCCAGTCGCGCAGAGCGGTGCCAACGTTGGTGGGTTTCTGGCGGATGAGCTCGTTGATCAGCTCGGGAGTGACCGTACCCGGGGCTCCCGTGAGGGCGCGCTGCTCGGAAGCGGGCAACTCGCGCAGGAGCTCGACCGGCACAGGCTCGGGCTTCTCGCGGCCGAGACGGCGCAGGAAGAACAGGATCAGCACGCCAGCCACGACCAAGGGGAGGAAACGCACGGCCATGTCGAGGTAGGGCTGGATCTTGCTCTGCTCGCGGATCTGCTCGGCCTGGACGGCGAGCGGCTCCGAGGGGAAGGCGACTTCCTGAAGCGCGACGACGCTCTCGGCCGACTGGCCAGCGGCGAGCTTCACGCCCAATGCGGTGACCACGAGCTGGCGCAGAGCGTTGAGCTCCTCGGGGGTGCGGGGCTGGGGCGCAGGCGCGGCGGCGGTGCCGCCAATGCGCTGGTTGATGAACACGGCGGCGGTGATGGAACGGACGGTGCCGGGGCTGCGCGTGATCGAGGTGCGCGTGGAGTTGATCTCGTAGCTGGTCGTGCGGTTCTTGCGGTTCTGCTCGGTGCGCGTCTGTGCCGTATTACCCGCGCCGGCGGTGGCTGCGGCGGCCTCGGCGGGGACGTTCGCGGCGGTGCCGACTGCCCCGCCGCCGGCGGCGGCCTCGGCGGTGGCGCTGGTGTCCTCGGTGGAGGTCTGCGAGCGCACGACCTGGCCCTCGGGGTCGTACTTCTCCTCGGCGATGGTGGTGGAGTCGGTGTCGACCTCGGCAGAGACGCGGACAACGGCGTTGCCGGCGCCGACAGCAGCAGAGAGCATCGACTCAACCTTCTTGGCGAAATAGTCCTCCACGCTCTGCCGGTACTTGATCTGGCTTGACGCCGTGGTGAGCAGAGGGTCGGTCTTGAGCTCCTCGGAAAGGACGCGGCCGCGGTTGTCGACGACGGCGCCGGCGTCGGGGAGCAGGCCCTGGACGGAGGTGGAGACGAGGTGCCGGATGGCGTTGACCTGTTCGGGCGACATGCGGCCTCCGCCCAGATCGACGAAGACGGAGGCGCTGGGCTTGATCGACTGGTCGACGAGGAGCAGGCGGTTCTCGGGCTGCACGATGAGCACGCGCGCGCCGCGCACGCCTTCGAGCTGGGAGATTGTGCGGGAGAGCTCGCCTTGGAGGGCGCGAGCGTAGTTGGTGCGCTGGACAAAGTCGGATACGCCGAAGTTGCCCTTGTCGAAGATCTCGAAGCCGACGCCCTCCCCGCTCGGCAGGCCCTTGCCGGCGAGGTCCATGCGGAGGCGGTGGACCTGCTCGGCGGGAACAAAGACGGTGGAGCCGCCGGCCTCGGCGCGATACGGGATGTTGCTGCTCTGGAGGTAGCTGATAACGGCGGCGGCGTCCTTCTCGCCGAGGCGGCCGTAGAGCAACTGGTAGTCGGGACGTCGCGACCAGCTCACAAGCGCCGTCAGCCCGGCGACGACGACCATCGCGGCGATGACCAGCGAGACGCGCTGGTTTACGCCGAGATGTCCCCATAGGGCGACGAGGGACTGGAGGAAGTTTTTCATGCGGGGTGTCGGCTGGGCTCAGGGGAAGATACTCAAACGGGCATGCGCATCAGTTCCTGGTAGGATTCGACGAGCTTGTTGCGCACCTCGACCATCATCCCCAAGGCAAGGGAGGACTCCTGCAGGGAGATCATCGCGTTGTGGAGTTGGTCGGTCTGACCGAGCATGACCTTCTGGGTCTCGGCGGCGGCGGTCTGCTGGGTGGAATCGACTTGGTCGACGAGCTTGGTGAAGAGATTGCCGAACTCGTGCGCACCGCTGAGCCCGGTGGTACTCTGCGTGGTGCCGGGCGCTGTCGTGCGATCCAGCCGGGCGGGCGTGATCGGCGATTGCGTGGTGATGGGGGTGAATGAGCCGATGGGACTGAGCATGGCGCAGGGGGCAAAGGGTTACGGGCGTGGGTCAGCGACCGATCTCCAGGCACTTGGCGGCCATCTCGCGGCCGGATTTCACCACGGAGAGATTGGCTTCGTAGGCACGGGTGGCTGAGATGAGATCCACCATCTCCATCGCCATGTTGACGTTGGGCATGTGGACAAAGCCCTGGGCATCGGCATCGGGATGCGAGGGGTTGTGAACGACTGGTCCCTGCCGCGGATCGGAGGTGACGGAGGAAACCTTCACGCTGCGCAACGCCGGCGAAGTCGCGCTGTCGCCGATGCGCTTGATCAACTCCGTCTCGAATGAGACGACCTGCCGAGCGTAGGGCTTGCCGTTGGCGCCGCGCGTGGTCTGGGCGTTGGCGATGTTCTGCGCGATGACGTCGAGCCGCGTGCGCTGCGCCTGCAAACCACCGGTGGCCGATTCGATGCCAGGAATGATGTCCATGTCGAAAGGAGGGGTTGGTGGGTTGGGGATCAGGTGGGGGGAAAACGACGCGAGGCCGACGCCGTTAGGCGCTCTTGCCGGTTATGGCCATGCGAAGGCTGCGGATGTTGCCGCTGACAACCTGCGAGAGGAAATTGAACTCGGTGCTATTCTTGCCCAACGCCAGCAGCTCCTTCTCGATCTCGACGTTGTTGCCGTCGGGGCGCACGGCCTTCGCCGTGGTGTCCTCGGCAAGCAAAGCTTGGACCTTGCTTGATTCCGCGGTACCGCCGCGCTCCAAGGCTGCTTTGAGCTGCGTGGCGAAACTCGGGGAAACGTCGACCCGCTTGTAGCCCGGGGTCTCCGCGTTGGCGATGTTCGCAGCAAGCGCCTGATGCCGGAGCACCGTCGCGTCCATCATCTGGCGGGCGAGCTGGTAGTTCTGGCCGCTGAAAATCGCATCAATCATGCGGAGTCCTTTTAGCAATGCCGGTGCCAATGAAATCACACCCGCCGCAGCCATCTGGAGTTCAGCGGCTTACCAATGTTCCGCTCCGGCTTCGCGCACCAAAACCCGCCCCGGCGGCAGTTTTTGCCGTGCTGGCAGTCTCTCGCCATCATATCCGCGGAAAAACCTATCGCAAAGGCCCTCGCAGCGCTTCATTCCCCCCGCAGCGCGCCGATACAACTCCGCATTACTACCACCATGATCCGACGGGAGGACTACGAGTTCATCCGCAAGCTGGTCTACGACTACAGCCGCATCAATCTCGGCCCCGACAAGCAGGAGCTCGTCTCCGCGCGCATCGGCAAGCGCCTGCGCGCCCTCAACTTGCCCAGCATCTCCGACTACTGCGAGCTCATGCGCCGTCCCGAAGGCGACGACGAGCTGAGCAACCTCATCGACGTCATCTCCACCAACCACACGTTCTTCTTCCGGGAGCCCGCCCACTTCGAGTTTCTCGAACGCCAGATCGTCCCCGAGTTCACCGCCGAAAAATCTCCCCACCGTCGCAGTATCTTCCGCGTCTGGAGTGCCGCCAGCAGCTCCGGCGAGGAAGTCTACTCGATCGCCATCCTCCTCTCCGAACTCGGAACGACCCGACCCGGCTGGCAATGGCAGCTCGATGCGACCGACATCTCCACCCGCATCCTCAAACGCGCCCGCGAGGCCATCTACCCCGAAGAGACCGTCGGCAAGGTCCGCCCCGAGCTCATCAAGAAGTACTTCCAGAAAGGTGTCGGCCCGCAGGAAGGCAACTACCGCGTGAAGCCCGACCTCTCCAGCCGCGTCACCTTCCGCCACCTCAACCTTCTCGGCGGCGCCTACCCGTTCACCGAGCCCTTCCACGTCATCTTCTGTCGCAACGTCATGATCTATTTCGACCGCCCGACGCAGGAGGAGCTCGTCCGCCGCCTCTCCGAACGCCTCGTGCCCGGCGGCTACCTCCTAGTGGGCCACTCCGAAAGCCTCACCGGCATCCACCACCGGCTCAAGATGGTGAAACCGGCCATCTACCAGCTTCCCGGCTGAATCCGCACGCCATGCCCTTCGACTCCACCCGCAAGATCCGCGTCCTCGTCATCGACGACTCCGCCACAGTCCGTCGCATGGTCACGGATGCGCTCAGCGTCGATCCCGAGATCGAGGTTGTCGGCACCGCGATGGACCCCTACATCGCCAAGGACAAGATCATCGCCCTCAAACCCGACGTCCTCACCCTCGACTTGGAGATGCCCCGCATGGACGGGCTCACGTTCCTTCGCATCCTCATGGAGCGGCATCCGATCCCCGTCGTCATCATGAGCTCCCTCACCCAGCCCGGCTCGCAGCAGGCGTTGGAGGCGCTCCAGAACGGCGCGGTCGAGGTCCTCGGCAAACCGAGTTCATCCTACTCCATCGGCGACCTCGGTCCGCAGCTCGTCCTCAAGGTCAAAGCCGCCGCACAGGCCCGCCTGCGCGGCGCATCCATCGTCACTCCTTCGACACCCGCGCCCGCCCCGGCGCCGCCGGTCGTCGCCCCCCCCCCCCGCCCCCCCGGCGCGCCCCCCCCCCCCCCCCCCCCCCCCCCGCCGCCCCCCGGCCCCCCCCCCCCCCCCCCCCACC
>CAZXHR010000005.1:47777-48920 GCA_964640465.1 uncultured Opitutaceae bacterium | reverse complement strand
AAGTCGATCACCGGGTCCTCGGTGTCAGGGTCGAACTCCGTGCTGTTGGCCGTCTTCAGGCCGAGCACGTGGCGGGAGAACTCGATCACCGCGATCTGGAGACCGAGGCAGATGCCGTAGTACGGGACCTTGTTCTCGCGGGCGTAGCGGGCGGCGGCGATCTTGCCCTCCGTGCCGCGGTCGCCGAAGCCGCCGGGGACGAGGATGGCGTCGAGTCCGGCGAGCTGTTTCACGCCGCCCTTCTGCTCAAGGGCCTGGGCGTCGATGCGGACGATCTCGACGGCGCAACTGTTGGCGATGCCGGCGTGGTAGAGCGACTCGTAGATGGATTTGTAGGCGTCCTGCAGCTCGATGTACTTGCCGACGACGCCGATCCGCACCGCGTGCTTGGGGTGCTTGATGCGGTTCACCACCTGCTGCCAGACGTTGTTCTTCGCCGGCGGGGCGTCGAGGTGGAGGATGTCGACCACGAGATCGTCGACCTTCTCCTTCTGGAGGGCGAGCGGCAGCTCGTAGATGGAGGTCTCGACGTTCTGCTCCTCGATCACGGCCTTGGTGGGAACGTTGCAGAAGAGGCTGAGCTTCTCGCGCAGGTCGAGGTCGAGCGGGTGGTCGCAGCGGCAGACCAGCACATGGGGCTGGATACCGATCTCGCGCAGCTTCGCGACGCTCTGCTGGGTGGGCTTGGTCTTGAGCTCGCCGGCGGCCTTCAGGTACGGGACGAGGGTGACGTGGATGAAGCAGACGTTGCCGGGGCCGACTTCGAGGGCGAACTGGCGCATGGCCTCGAGGAAGGGCAGGCCCTCGATGTCGCCCGTGGTGCCGCCGATCTCGGTGATGAGGATGTCGACGCCCTCGCCACCGGCGTAGATGCGGCTCTTGATCTCGTTGGTCACGTGCGGGATCACCTGCACGGTTTTGCCGAGGTAGTCGCCGCGGCGCTCCTTGGCGATGACGGCCTCGTAAACCTGGCCGGAGGAAAGGCTGTTGAGCCGGCTGAGCTTGCCGGAGGTGAAACGCTCGTAGTGCCCGAGGTCGAGATCGGTCTCGGCGCCGTCGTCGAGCACGTAGACTTCGCCGTGCTGGAACGGGCTCATCGGGCCCGGCTAGACGTTGAGATACGCGTCGAACTTCTTGATGAGC